>CAYGZL010000001.1:0-32187 GCA_964354345.1 uncultured Anaerolineaceae bacterium
AAATGGCCGGTAATCCGCTAGATTCTGTAACGCACACCACTTCGTGATCGCCGCCGTCAGCGTCGTCTTCCCATGATCTATGTGCCCCATCGTCCCCACGTTCATGTGTGGCTTCGTTCGATCAAATTTTTGCTTTCCCATTAATCGCTCTCCTTCTGTAATTGCCTGTTGATATAATTCGGCGAGGTCAAGGATTTACCATCCGATACGGACGATCAATCACCCACGATTGCCCGAGCGATATTTTCCGCCACCCGAGCATAATGATCAAATTCCATTGTAAACACCCCACGGCCTTGGGAGGCCGAGCGCAGGTCGGTGGCATAACCGAACATTTCCGCCAACGGGACCATCGCCATGACCGCCTGGGCATTACCGGGTCTGGGTTCCATTCCCAAAATTATTCCCCGACGAGCATTTAACTGGCCAATAATATCACCCAAGAATTCTTCGGGGACGAGTACTTCAACCTTCATCACAGGTTCTTGTAAGATAGGACCACCGCGCTGAATACCTTCTTTAAAGGCCAAAAATCCAGCCATTTTAAACGCCATATCACTCGAGTCCACCTCGTGAAAAGAGCCATCGTAAAGACGAGTTTTGACATCCGTAACGGGATAACCAGCCAGCACACCACCAGCAGCCGCTTCTCGGATCCCCTTTTCCACAGCTGAAATATATTCCCTCGGAATCACACCACCTACAATATCATTCTCAAAAACGATACCACAGCCCGGCTCACCAGGCTGTAATTCGATCACCACATGCCCGTATTGGCCATGACCGCCGGTTTGTTTTATATACCGGTAATCAACCTTCTGAACCGGGGTGGTAATTGATTCGCGATAAGCCACCTGGGGACGTCCGACCCGGGCTTGAACCCGAAACTCGCGCAGCATCCGATCAACTAAAACTTCAAGATGTAATTCACCCATTCCAGAAATAATCGTTTGACCGGTATCTTCGTCAGTCCTGACCCGGAAAGTTGGATCCTCTTCGGAAAGTTTCCGTAACGCTTCTGCCATCCTATCCTGGTCAGCCGTCGTCCGTGGCTCAATTGCCACAGAAATGACCGGTTCAGGAAAAGTGATACTTTCAAGCAGAATCGGATGCGAAGCCTCACACAGGGTGTCCCCAGTAAACGATTCCTTCATGCCCAGAATGGCCCCAATATCGCCGGCCATGATATCTAGAATATCCTCACGGTGATCAGCGTACATCCGCAGTAATCGACCCACCCGTTCACGCCGATCTTTCGTCGAGTTAAAAACCATATCTGCCTGGCATAGACGCCCGGAATACACGCGAATATAAGCCAGACGACCCACATAGGGATCCGTAACGATCTTAAAGACCAGGGCGCTCAAGGGTGCCTGGTCATCGGGTAGAAGTTCGATTTCCGTACCTGAGCGTGGATGAATACCCATCACCGGTGGGACATCTTGAGGAGAAGGCAAATAATCAACCACCGCATCTAATAAAGGTTGGACACCTTTATTCCGTAAAGAGCTACCACAGAAAACCGGTGTCGCCCTACCCGCGATGACCGTACGGCGCAATGCCGCTTTCAATTCATCAACGGTGATCTCTTCCCCCTCCAGGTATTTTATTGTAAGCACATCATCATTTTCGACGATTTGCTCAACCATGTGAGCGCGCATTTCACTCACCTGGGATCGCATGTCGGGTGGAATATCGATTTCGCGCGGCTCTTTTCCAAGAACTTCTTCCCAAACGAAGGCTCGTTCGGTTAATAAATCAACCACACCGATAAACGAAGCCTCAATACCGATCGGGGATTGAACCGCAATCGGATTTGCGCCCAGCCGCTCTCGAATCATGTCAATCGAGTGTTCATAAGAAGCCCCCACACGATCCATTTTGTTCACGAAACAAATCCGTGGGACAGTATACCGATCTGCCTGCCTCCAAACAGTCTCGCTCTGCGGTTCGACACCTTGAACCGCGTCGAAGATGACTAAACCACCATCCAGGACACGTAGCGAACGTTGTACCTCAGCAGTAAAGTCAATGTGTCCGGGGGTATCGATAATATTGACCTGATACCCCTTCCATTCAGCCGAAACTGCCGCCGAAACAATGGTGATGCCCCTTTCTCGTTCCTGCTCCATCCAGTCAGTAACCGTGGTGCCATCATCCACAGAACCGATCTTATGAGTTCTCCCGGTATAAAAGAGAATCCGTTCGGTTGTGGTCGTCTTTCCAGCATCGATATGGGCAATAATCCCGATATTACGGTACCGGTCAAGCGGGAACTGGCGGGCCATCATAAATCACCGATCAATCAACCATTCGGCTTGAGAGGACCATTGACCAGCTCAAGCCGAAAAGAAATTTTATACACGATAATGTGAAAAGGCACGGTTGGCTTCAGCCATCTTATGCGTCTCTTCACGCTTGCGAATGGCGGCCCCGTTATTGTTGGACGCGTCCAACAGTTCTGCAGCCAGCTTCTCGGCGAAATTCTTACCTGAGCGAGCTCGGGCAGCAGCCAAAATCCAACGTGTAGCCAGCGCAAACCGGCGATAAGCGGGAACTTCCATCGGAATCTGATAGGTCGCCCCTCCTACACGGCGAGGCTTCACTTCCATGACCGGAGAAACGTTCTTAAAAGCCAGCTCAAAAATTTCTAATGGGTTGCGCTTGACACGGTCTTCGATCAAATTGAACGCATCATAGACGACCGTAGCGGCAGTGCTCTTCTTCCCTCGATGCATTACCCGGTTAATGAAGGAGCGTACCTGGACGCTGCCATAACGGACATCCGGCTGGAGTTCTCGCCTTTCAGGCTTACTACGTCGAGACATTACAATCCTCCTTTATTTACCCGCTTTAGGTCGCTTGGCTCCATACTTCGAGCGGCCTTGTTTGCGTTGATTGACGCCTGTCGTATCGAGTGTACCCCGGACAATGTGATAGCGCACACCTGGCAGGTCTTTAACACGCCCGCCGCGCACCAATACCACCGAGTGCTCCTGAAGCGTATGGCCCTCACCCGGAATATAAGCAGTAACCTCGATGCCGTTGGTCAAACGCACGCGAGCGATCTTGCGCAACGCCGAGTTCGGTTTCTTAGGGGTCATTGTTCGTACTACCGTGCAAACCCCACGTTTCTGCGGAGCGCCCTTCTCTTGGCGTACACGTCGCTGCTTCATCGAGTTCAGTGTATACAACAAGGCCGGAGCTTTGCTCTTAACTTTTTTTGATTTTCGCCCTCTGCGAATCAGTTGGTTGATGGTTGGCACCTTCGCCTCCGATATAATCCTTTCACAATTCCGTCAATCTGCATGCCCGTCATGAAGCGAGCTTGCGATCTCTATCCTGTTGACCATTAAGTGAGGCCATCGAACTTACCTGATGGCCTCACCACTAAATACTCCGGGTCGCCAATTTAATGAACGGGGGTAATGCCGTCCTTCTTTACTTGTAAGGCAACGAATTGAGATTTTACCATGCGCGTAAATGCAAGTCAAGGCATGGTCAGTTATCCATCTTCGCCTAAGCCCATCAAGCCCGTCGGTAGCTTGGGGGGACGCGAGCGTTCCTCATCCTTCCCAAATTTGATTATCTCACCACTATCAGTGACTGCTTCAACCGCCAGTCCCAGGCTTTGCAATTCCTTGACTAACACCCGGAAAGAAGCCGGGATGCTGGGCTCCTCGATCGCAATACCCTTAACAATCGCCTCATAAGCCTTCACGCGACCCTGGACATCGTCCGATTTAACAGTCAGCATTTCCTGCAAAGTATAGGCCGCACCATAGGCCTCCAAAGCCCAAACTTCCATCTCACCAAAGCGTTGCCCGCCAAATTGAGCTTTACCACCCAGCGGTTGTTGCGAGACCAGACTGTAAGGACCAGTTGAACGGGCGTGCACCTTATCTTCAACCAGGTGGTGCAGTTTTAACATCGTCATGACGCCCACGGTAACCGGTTGATCATAAGACGTACCTGTTTTGCCATCGCGCAGGAACTGCTTGCCCAGGGTGGGAAGCGGTTTACCAGTCTCTGAAAAAATGTCCGACGCCTTTTGGCTGATATCATCATCCTTGAGATCGGTTACATCAACACCCTGTTCTTCTAACCACAATCGCAAACAAATCACCACTGCGCGTTCGTCACGCGCTTGTCGCTCAACCAGAGTGGTTCCCGTCTCCTCAAAGATCAATATCGTATCCGGGTCATAACCCTTATCGCGCAGCCATTCTCGCAAGGTGGAACGGCGAGCATAAACCGTGTCTACCACCAACTGCGCCGGATTATAGCCACGATCAGCTAACCAGGCTTCAAGGTATAAACGACGGACCTCATCATCATCCTGTAATGTGGAAGTGTCAAAATGCTGCTCATGCAGCCAATCCCACGCCGTAGCAGAAGTTTTTTTCCAAGCCAAATCAATTAACCAGGCACGCGCCAGTTCACTTACGATTTCCTTCTCGTCTGCGCCATCAAATACGGGGGAAATAGCCCGGAAACCCAGGCGACTGGCAGCCCAACCCAGATGCGTTTCCAGAACCTGCCCGATGTTCATCCGGCCGGGAACGCCTAAAGGATTGAGAATGATGTCCACTGGAGTTCCATCCTCTAAAAACGGCATATCTTCAACCGGGACGACTCGCGATACCACGCCTTTGTTGCCATGACGTCCGGCCATCTTATCGCCAGCAGTGATCTTGCGGCGTTGAGCCACGGAGACACGCACCATCATATCTACGCCAGCCGATAAATCTGTGTTATCTTCCCGCGTGAATACTTTAACCTCCACCACTTTGCCACGTTCTCCGTGAGGCATGCGCAAGGAGGTATCCTTCACATCTCGAGATTTTTCGCCGAAGATCGCCCGTAATAATCGCTCCTCGGGTGAGAGATCTTTTTCACCTTTTGGTGAAATTTTACCTACCAGGATATCGTTTGGCCCAATTTCCGCGCCAATCCGGATAATGCCGTGATCATCCAGATCCTTGATCGCATCCTCGCCCACATTCGGGATATCGCGAGTGATCTCCTCCGGACCCAGGCGGGTATCTCTAGATTCGACTTCGTACTTTTCAATATGAATTGAGGTGAACAGATCATCCTGTACCAGACGCTCAGAAATTAGAATCGCGTCCTCAAAGTTACCTCCCTCCCATGAGACGAAGGCAACCATGACATTCTGACCAAGCGCCAACTCACCAGCTTCAGTCGAGGATGAGTCAGCGATTACAGCGCCTTTCTTCACCCGCTGCCCCTTGACAACTGACGGCCGCTGATCAATACACGTACTCTGATTGGAGCGGTGATACTTACGGAGGGTATAAGTTTTTTCAGCGCCATCGACGGACTGCAGAGTTACACTACGTCCAGTAACAGAGATAACCTCGCCAGCCTCTTCAGCGATAATCACCTGCCCCGAATCGCGCGCCGCGTGATATTCCATACCTGTTGAAACCATCGGCACATCCGGTCGTAAAAGCGGGACGGCCTGAGCCTGCATGTTGGAGCCCATCAAAGCTCGGTTGGCGTCATCGTGCTCCAGGAATGGAATCAGAGCTGCGCTGATGCCCACAATCTGATGGGGAGCAACATCCATGTAGTCAATCTCAGTCGGCACTGAGAATATGAAAGTGGAGTGAAATCGAGAGGAAATCCTGCGTAGAACGAACTCGTTCTGTTCATTTAGCGGTGTATTGGCCTGCGCAATCTTGAAGCGATCTTCGACATCCGCGGAGAGATATTCCACATCACTCGTAACGAACGGTACAATTAAAACTTCGGAAATATCCAAGCGCGTAATAGCTGTTGCCATTTCATCGGTTACTCGCTCGCTTTCCTTACCAATAACCTGGCCTGTTTGTGGGTCGACAACGGCTTCCCGCAAAGTTCGTCCAGGCAGGCGAGTATCATTCGGTTTCAATGTTTTGCGAACCCGCCGGTATGGCGTCTCGATAAAGCCGTATTCATTGACTTTTGCGAACGAGGCCAAACGGCCAATTAAACCGATGTTAGGACCCTCTGGCGTTTCAATTGGACAGATACGGCCGTAGTGAGAATGATGCACATCGCGGACATCAAATCCCGCGCGCTCTCTCCGTAAACCCCCGGGACCCAACGCTGACAGTGTCCGTTTATGGCGTAATTCAGCCAGCGGATTGGTTTGATCCATAAATTGCGAGAGCTGGCTCGAACCAAAAAACTCGCGCAAAGCAGCCACCACTGGACGGATATTGATCAAGGTAGTCGGTGAAAGCTGCTCCTGATCGCGAATGGACATACGTTCCTTGATCACCCGCTCCATACGGCGTAAACCAATTCTTAATTTATTTTGGATCAGCTCTCCAACTGTCTTTGCACGGCGATTCCCCAGATGATCAATATCATCAGGGTCGGCGGTGCCATTATTAATCATGATCATCCGGCGCACGAGCTTGACAATATCCCATTTTGTCACAGTTCGATGGATGACCGGTATTCGATCTGTTAAGTCGAGCTTCTGGCTGAGCTTGTAACGTCCGACACGCTCGAGATCATAATGGCGTTGGTCGAACAACTGTTCTTCCAGAAAATTCCTGGCGTTATCTAAAGTAGCCGGATCTCCCGGGCGCATGCGTTTAAAGAACTCAAGCAAAGCCGCTTGAGCGATTGTTTGTCCCTTGGTTAAAGTCCACTCCGGTTCCTGGTAGAAACATGAAGCGATATACATCCGGTCGACATTGTTATCAATATCGCTGAATAGCTCCAGCAATTCTTCATTACTTCCCGTCTTAATCGGCGAGTCGGGTAAGCCATCTTTCACTGCTGCCAGAGCACGCAAGAAAATGGTCACTGGAACGGTACGTTTTCGGTTAAATCGTAGCGTCAGGTAATCGCTCTTGCGCGTCTCAAATTCCATCCAGGCGCCGCGATCGGGAATTAATTTTGCCATGGCTAATTTACGCCCGGTGGCGCGATCAAGCGCGGCCTCGAAATACACGCCTGGTGAGCGGATCAACTGAGAAACCACTACTCGCTCTGTCCCGTTAATAATAAAGGTACCCTTATCAGTCATTTCCGGGAAATCGCCCAGGAAGATTGTTTCTCTCTTGGGCTCTGGCACTTCTGAGCCAGCTAACAACACAGACACATGCAGTGGTCTGGCATATGTCAGATCACGCTCGACGCATTCTTCTATGCTGTGTTTAGGCTCCTCGAACCGGTAGGTCAGATCAAATTGTTTGGCCTCCGCTGAATATCCGGGGAAATAAAGTTTCATCCCCTTGTTATACGATTCGATCGGCGATATTTCATTGAAAAGGTCAAGTAATCCCTCTTTTTTCAAACGCTCAAAAGAGGCAATCTGAACTTCAATTAATGCTGGCAAAGCCAGTTCGACATCGATACGCGCATATGATTTGCTCGGCAAATTGGACGCCATGCGGTTTCTCCTGGTACGAATCGTGTTCCGGTAGCTTTAGGAATATAAATACAATTACGCTCTTGGATGGCCTCCACTGAGACGAACGAATATTATAACAGATTCAATTTTAATTCGTCAATATATAACTCGCCGGTTATTATGAGTATTCGTATAGAATCGTATTATTAATGTGCTTCCGCTCTGATAAAATACAGCCATGCCGAATAAAACTCATGCCTACAAATCCGGATTTGTCGCAGTTATGGGCCGTCCCAACGTGGGAAAATCAACTTTGGTCAATGCGTTGATCGGCCAAAAAGTGGCTGCTGTCTCGCCGCGCCCGCAAACGACACGTAAACGCCAGATGGGCATTCTCAATCTCGACCGCCCAAACCAGACCGCCCAGATTATATTCGTTGATACACCAGGTATCCATCATCCTCGCCATAAACTAGGCGAAGCGATGAACCAGGACGCAATTAAAACTCTCCAGGAATGCGATCTGATTTTATTTATCGCCGATGCCAGCCAACCGCCAAACGATGAGGACCGATTGCTTGCTCATTACCTCATTGAACTCCGCAGTCACGCCCCGCTTATTTTAGCGTTGAACAAGGCCGATCTGGTTGACGACCAGGTCCTCGCGACACATCGTGCATCCTTCAAGGAGTTGCTACCTCAGGCAGAACCAATTGCTATTTCCGCCAAACAAGGTGATCACCTGGATTTATTATTAGATAAAATCCTCGTTCACTTGCATGAAGGACCACCTTTCTTCCCAGAAGGCCAGGTGACCGACCTGTATGAAAGGGATATCGCTGCAGATTTGATCCGTGAAGCCGCTCTTATCATTTTACGCGATGAAGTCCCACATGGCCTGGCGATTCGGATCGACCAGTACACCGAACGCGGCGAAACGGGGGCATACATCGAAGCGACCATCTTCGTTGAAAAGGAATCCCATAAACCCATCGTCATTGGCCAGGGAGGCAGCATGCTAAAAAAGATCGGCTCTGCCGCCCGGCAAGAGATCGAAGCCATGAGTGGTCGTAAGGTATTTCTCCAATTGAAAGTTAAGGTACGTAAAAATTGGCGCGATGACGATGAAGTACTGCGCGGGTTTGGATATTAACCAGGTTCGAGATGACTACCGTTCCAGCCATTACCCTCCTGATCCTGATCGTGATCATCACGTTAGTCGATTGGTATTCTGTCGCTCGCCGCTTGAAAAAGGTTGAATATTTCGCCAAACCCGGAGTCATGATCGCTTTGTTGGCCTGGCTCTGGGTAGTCAGTCGTTTCCAGGGCGGTGTCATCTGGTTTGCCATTGGTTTGGCCTGCTCACTGGTGGGCGATGTGCTCCTGGTTCTACCCCGCGAACAGTTTATCGCCGGGTTGGTCGCCTTTTTATTGGCTCATCTTTTTTACCTGGTAGGTTTTAGTTCTGCCCCACCCCCGATTAATTTCGCCAGCCTGATCCTGGCGTTGGTCATCCTGGTCGTTGGTATACAAATTTACCGCCGTATTGTACAAGGATTGAAAACCTCAGGGAAGAGCCAACTGAAGCTACCCATTCTGATATACTCTATCGTTATCAGCCTGATGCTTCTATCTGCACTGCTAACCCTGGTCCGAGTAGAATGGAGAGCAGCGCCCGCACTGCTGGTTTGTGCTGGAGCGCTGCTTTTCTATACGTCAGATATACTATTAGCCTGGAATAAATTTGTGACGCAGTTGCGCTATCGCCGGATTCCCTCAATGGTCTCCTATCATTTAGGACAAATTCTAATAACCCTGGGAATTGCGTTACAGTTTCTATCCTAAGCTGTTGGCTCGGTTGGGGGTGTAGTAGACGAGGATGGTTCAACACCTGGGGGAACAACCCCTCCAGGTGGTTGAGAAATTGCTGAGAGGGTAGACGGAGGGTGGTAATGCTGTGTGCCAAAGCGTGTCAGGATGACAGCCCCCAGACCGAGAACGCCTACCACGACCATCCCGATCCAACCAACGCATGGGATTAATTGCAGGCTGTTGACAACTAAAGTCATGATAAAAGTACCCAACGCCGCTGACACAGCCAACGCTAAATTTTGTTTTAAGCCCACTGCCAGCCGTTTGCCCAACTCAGTACCAAGCGCGATCACTCCAAAAGCCCAACCCACTACAAGCATAAACGCCCCCACAATCGTTAGTGGAATCCCAATAATAGTAATCGCTGACACCACCAGCAACAACGGGGCTACTACCGTAGTCAATAAACCTAGCCCTCCGCTAAGCACAGGCTGCGAAACGAATGCCTGAGCAGTAACTTCCGTCTGGCGCGGTAATAAAACGACTACCAACGCTGCCAATGCTGCCCAAATAAACGATTGGAACAAGATTGACAGGATGGAAAATCCATACCAGAAGGGTGTGTAATTAACCTGAATGTTCGGTATCCTTACTCCTCCCGGAAGAGTAATTGGCGAGAGGCTATCCGTGCCCTGGTTAATTTTTCCTGATATTTGCGCACCTGTGGCTCGTTCCAGATTTCCAGCCGGGATAATCAGATCACCCTGAATAATGGCTGTATCCGTTAAACGTGCCAGGCCTCCCAAAGAAACGACACTCCCTGTTACCGTCCCACTCACCTCCAGGCTACCGCCCATCATAAGAATATCGCCTTGAACAATAGAAGATTGGGCAAGAACAACCGTACCCCCAACCACCATCAAACTTCCATCCAACTTCTGCCCTTCGGCCAAAGTGAAAGAACCACCCAACACAAGCTGACTGCCAGACGCCTCCTGTAGCACTAAACTAAGCGGCTGAGCAAAGAGAAAGGCGAAAACGAGAAACATCCGTACAAAAAGGTTCATACCATAACCCTCCTTTGTTTAGACACATAACGAAGTGAGGCAACCCATATTACCAGTAGCAAGCTGACCAAACTCATCAACAATACCCAAACACCCCATGGCATCGCAACAAGTACTGTTCGGAAAACTACCATGATCAAGCCAAGCAATGTGTTAACCATTGAAAAAAACCGTGCGAATTCATACAAATAGATCCACAGCACCGTATCTGATGACCGCAGGTACGGCAGTCCAACAAAGAGTATTGATCCAAACAAGAGGATCGCTCCAGTAATAAAAAAACCTAAGACAAATAAGCTTTGGCGCCGGTGCAGGCGGGCTTGCTCCACCGCATGACGGGCCTGCCAACGATCAGCAAAACCCGGTTCTGGGGCCAATTGCGGCGCCTCACGTAGATCAGTTTCCACCGCCGCTAGCGCCAGGGCCAGGCGGTGGCACTCCAGGCATTCCTGTAAATGAGCATGTAAAGCTATAGCTTCTTCAGGTTTCAACGGACGATCAGGTGATCCGACTAACGATCCGCTTCCTTCAATCAACCAGTCTTCATAAGGTTGGTGGGTCATACAAGTATCCTTTCCATAACAGCCGCCTCCGGATTTTGCTCCGACCATTGCTCTGCCATCGCCCGCCGGGCCCGATGGAGACGGCTTTTCACCGCACTCAGGCTGAGTGACAGTGCCTGACAGATTTCCTCATACGAAAAATCGTACCAGTAATACATCACAACCGCAGCCCGATCGGTGGCATCCAAACAGTTCAACAAAGCCCGGATCCGCCGTTGTTCCTCCTTCAATCCGACCTGCGCCTCCAGACCTGGAGCAGCATCAGGAACATCAGGAACTGGCAAGTCTTCAATTGAAACAATCGTTTTATGGTTGCGCCGAATTTGATCGATGCAGTAGTGCGCAGCGATTGATAGAAGCCAGGTTGAAAACGGACGGTTTTCATCATAACTTCTTAAGGAACGATACGCCCGCAGAAAGGTCTCCTGAGCGGCGTCTTCCGCATCTTCGGCATTGCCCAACATACGGTAACACAAGTTATAAACCGGCCTCTGGAAGGTTTCCATTAACCGTGTAAAGGCTTGCGCATCACCTTTCTGGGCCTGGGTAAGCCATTGGTTCTCGAAGTCTGGCACTAATTCACTCCCGTGTAAAAGCCTTTACCAGGCCATGGGGGATTTATTATTAACTTATATACGCAAACCTCAACCATAGGTTGCATCAAACAATACTTGTGGAACAGTAATGCCCATGCGTAACTAATCAAGTAACTTAATACCAGCCAGCGCCTCAATTACACCAATCACCGCTGAGTTATCCAGGTCAGCCATACCCATATCCAGCATAGCGTTAAATAACTGGGCATTCACTGCCGTAGAGGGCAAAGGAATGTGATATTCACGGGCAGTGTCCAGGATAATTCCCAGATCCTTTGCCTGCATGTAAGCCTTGAAACCCGGATGCCGGTTACCTGTAAACAGGCGCGGCGGTTTGACATCCAGTGTCCAACATTGAGCCGCCCCACCGCGGATCGCCTCGATCACCTTCTGTGGGTCAGCGCCAGCCTTCTTAGCGAAAATTAACAGCTCTCCCATTGCAACCATTTGAGCTGCGACCATGATCTGATTAGCTGCTTTGGCAATTTGTCCAGCCCCCGAGTCGCCTACATGTGTGATTGTCTTTCCCATGGCTTGTAAAATGGGACGAACCCGTTCCAGGGCGTCTGCCGGACCACCAACCATAATCGTCAGGGTAGCATTGCGCGCCCCAATATCTCCTCCACTGACTGGCGCATCCAAACACTGTACACCATACTTTCCCAACTGTTCGGCTATCCTCCGCGCTGCAGCTGGCTTGATGGTCGAATTATCTACATAAATTAAACCCGTATGAGCGCCAGCAACGATGCCATTCTCGCCCAATGCCACCTGTTCCACATCGGGAGTATCCGGCAAATTGGTGAAAACCACTCCCACCTGAGCAGCCACTTCAGCCGGGGAGATAGCTGCCTGAGCACCTTCTGCGACCAACTCATCCACCACGGCGCGACTGCGATTATGGACTACCAGAGGAAATCCGGCTTTGAGGAGATTTCGAGCGATTGACTTGCCCATTAAACCCAGACCGATATAACCGATCTTTGATAAGTTATGGTTAGCAAGCATGTATCTTATCCTTTCTTCAACCTAAGTCCATCGGATATATCCTCGACCTGCCAACTCAAGCGAGCGATCTGGTTGCGCATGGCATCTGAAGTAGCCCAATCTTTGTACGCTCTGGCCTTCTGGCGTTCATCATTGTTTAAACGCTGCTGGAAAAATTCGACTACCCGTCCAATCTCACGCGCAGAATTCAACTCAAAACCCGCCGGAGTCTCAAGCAAAGCCACCCGTGGGCGGTGAGGCAATTTATGCAATACCTGACCGAAGACCTTCTGACCACTTACCGAAGTCTCACCCGAGCCAAACAACACAATCGGGCCAGGCTTGACCTCAGAGAGAAAATGAACTGCCATCATACATTTTGATAACGCTGACGAATATTTGGAACCAGATATTCTTCAAACGCACGTTGAATATCATATTCCGGCTGCCAATCCCAATCCCGCAGGGCATCATGATCATTCAACCCAGCCGGCCAGCTATCCACAATTCCCTGGCGTTTAAGATCAGGTTTGAAGGTAATTTGAGCATCCGGGAAAAACCTCAAAACCCAATCCCGAAATTCGACCGCCGAAAGGCTGAAGCTGGTTACATTATAAATGCGTCTGCTCAATGCACTGGCTGGCGCGGTCGCCAATTTTAATAACGAGGTCACCGCATCTGGCATCGCCATAAATGGAATGGTCGTATCCTCTCGGACGAAACAGGCATAGGGGAGATTCTGGGCAGCCGCATGCAACATTTCAGGCCCATAATCACTTGTCCCACCACTGGGCACCGTATATGCGCTGATTAACCCGGGGAAGCGCACACCGCGGAAATCCACCATGACTGGCTGTTCTGCAGCTAATTGCCGGTAATGCAAGCTATAATATGTGCCTAACATCTCACAATACAGCTTATTACACCCATACATAGTGGTAGGATAATTCCATTCCCATTCGCGCACACGTGGAAAATGCGCCTTGATTTCTAAGTCGGGCATCCCATAGGCTGCGATCGAACTAGGAAAGACAAACAATACAGGTTCCCCGCGCCATTGGGATTGTTCTGAGGCTAACTTCAAGAGGTTTAATGTGCCTTCCACATTTACCTGGTGAGCAGCTTCAGGCGTGAACTCAGACCGGGTGGAAAGCAGAGCTGCGAGATGGTAGATGGCGACAATTTCATACTCGCTGACCAGGCGTGCCATCATGGTTTGGTCTAGTAAATCTCCTTGCACATGAGTGACCAATCCGGCGATTTCTGGCGCTAAAGGACGAATATCGAGTGTGAGCAATGTTGTTTCATCCTGAACAGCCAGTTTGCGAATCAATGCATCGCCGATTTCTCCTGCCGCGCCTGTGATAAAGATAACTCTTTTTCGCATATGTTGCTCCTTAGGGATTTTTAGAATACACTTTTGTGCGCTTTCGTGATGGCCTGCCTGTTTTGCCATACTAATTTTAGCACGTTGGCTATTAAATTATAGTAAACTAACTACATGCGGTTTGAAGTCTTGGTTCTTTTTTTACTCGCAGGGCTGGTATTTCTGGGGGGATGCCTACCCGTCCCAACATCACTCCCTCCTTTACCCACGGGCACCTTGCCACTTCCAAGCCACACATCCACACCAACGTACGTTTGGTTTCCGCCGCCTCCCACAGATACCCCCTTGCCCGGTGCCACTCAACCCATCTCACCTACCCTGACTGTACAGCTACCTGGTGGAAATATTTTATTCACGGATGATTTTAGCGATCCATCCTTATGGTCCTTAGGTCGCAGTGCAGCCGGCAACGCCTCCATTATCCAGAACGAACTATCATTAGTGGTCACACTACCCAACGGATATCTCTACAGTGTGCGCAAAGGACCCTTGCTTACAGATTTCAATGCCCAAATTACCGTTTCCCCGACGATTTGCCGGGGTGAGGATCAATACGGTTTACTCTTGCGAGTGACGAGCAATTTCGACTTTTATCGATATGCGATAACCTGTGATGGAAGGATTCGCCTCGATAAGTATTATCAGGGTGTGGCTTCTTCTCCACAACCACAAATCTATGGCCTCTCAGTGCCTCCTGGAGCGCCCAGCCGCTCACAACTGGCAGTTGAGGCCAGAGGGAAAGAACTTAAGTTCTACGCGAATGGCGCTTACCAATTTACGGTTCGCGATCCTTCGCTCTTAGAAGGCAGCATTGGTGTGTTTGCCCACGCGGCAACCGAGGATGCCGTCACTGTGTTGTTCTCTGATTTAACCGTTTCAAAACCGTAGTCCCGATTTATGTCAAAAAGATGAATAAACGCGTGATCCATAATCGTCTAAATGACCTTGAAGCGAAAGAATGGTTGAAATTCCAAAAATCGTGGTTCATCCATAATCCCCCGCCGCGCCGGAAAAACGTTCTCCGCCACCCAGCCAAATTTCCCGAAAGCCTGGCTCAGGAGTTTATAGAATTCTTTACCAAGCACGGCCAGGTAATTTTGGATCCCATGGCTGGCACTGGCAGCGCGTTGGTTGGCGCATTACGTTGTGGGCGCCATAGTTACGGCATCGAGTTGAATCCTGCCTATACTGAGATCGCTCAGCAAGTTGTTGCAGAAGAACGTACCCAACTGGGGGAAGCAGCAAAAGGGTTGACCACACAAGTCATCACTGGAAATGCGGCGGATTTTTCGGTCTTCGCCAACCAACATAATATTCCCCTGATTGACTATGTAATCACCTCTCCACCCTATTGGAATATGCTGCACGCACGAGGCGCCGAAACTCAGCATAATCGGCGAACCACACCCGAGTTAGACGTTTTCTACTCAGACGATCCACGAGATTTAGGCAATATCGCTAATTATGACGAATTCCTTGGCAAATTAACCCAAATTTATGTGGGTTTACGACCATTTTTAAGACGCGGCGCTTATCTGAGCATTATTGTTAAAAATATCAAGAAAGGCGGAAAAATTTATCCCCTGGCATGGGATTTGGCTCGCTGTCTTTCACAATCTTATACGCTTAAGGATGAACGGTTATGGTGCCAGGATGCCATTCACCTGGCGCCCTACGGGTATGGAAACGCATGGGTCAGCAATACCTTCCATCATTACTGCTTGCAGTTCCGCGTTGATAAATGAAGATATGTCCACTCCAGCAGATCTGATTACCCTACCATATACGAGTGATCTTAACTTGGCTGGTCTGGCGTATGCCTGTCGCTCCTTGCCATATACCTATGATCGAATGGGGGGCACACCTGATGACCACTTACGCAACATCATCGGTGAAAAATCAGCGGAGCTGGCCTTTCGCCGTCATCTCATCGAGCAGCGAATACCGTACGATAACCTGGGGAACACGCCTTTTACCGATCGTGATCATTACGATATCGCCATGGGTGGGCGACGTTGTGATCTTAATAGTTATCTGGTCTTGAATAAAGAGCGCATCCAACAGCTTCGCCACAGACCTGATTTATGGATGCAAGCGATGGCTCTGGTGCCTGAGGATCATGCTGCTTCTACTAACCTGACTGATAACGACTTATTTATCTTTGCCATTATCTTAGGCCTCACTGCGACCAATCCAAAGAACACCCAACGAGCTCTGGAATCCGGCCAACCAATCTATCTCATTTCTGTCCTACCCGTGGAATGGGTGCGTCCGCTGATATGGGGTTCACTAGGCTCACTTGTTCTCAAATCCGAAGCTGCACCTCCACTTACGATCGAAGTGGGTGGACAAGGACAAGATCATCGTTTTCTCTCCGAGCAAGTTCTGCTTCACCCACTCCAACGAATACTCACCCGTTACGACTATCACTCCTTGATTTACCTGCACTCCGACCAAATCCCCCAGGGACGCATAGGGATATCCAGTTCCCGCCTGGGGAAGACGATCTTGATTGAACCGAAGGATTGGAAAAATATTTGGGTGTACGGCATACAAATTGTTTTCACGGGATATTGTACCTGGCGCGAATTCCACCAACACGCCCGGCGTTTGCCTGCTGGCAGCCAGGTTATCCCATATATCCGCATGCGGGTGCCGACCCTGGTCTTGCCAGTGGCTGAGTTACACCCTTTGAGCGAGCTTTACCAAAATGTAAAAGATTGGAAAATTTCAGGTAATTAACCCTACCGCCAAATTGAAATTTAGTGTACAATTGTTCTGAAATAACGGCGAGTGTACATCAGGCGCTGCCCCGGACGGCGTGCGTCCGGAACTTAAGACAGGCCGCTCGCTGGAAAGGAGACATCCCATGTACCACACCATCATTATTGTTGGGAATTTAGGCCGCGATCCCGAAATGCGTTACACCCCCAGTGGCCAATCCGTGACAAATTTCTCGGTAGCTACCAGCCGTCAATATACCGGATCCGATGGCAACCAGGTAAAGGAGACAATCTGGTTCCGGGTTTCCACCTGGGGGAAGCAAGCAGAAGCCTGCTACCAGTATTTAAAGAAAGGTCGCAAGGTCCTGGTAGAGGGTCAGTTGACGCCCGATGCGAAGACTGGTGGACCGCGTGTCTGGCAAGGCCAGAATGGCCCGAATGCTTCCTACGAAGTACGGGCGCAAACTGTCCGCTTCTTATCCTCTAAAGGTGAGGATGAAGGTGGAACAACAGGGGATACAGGCGTAGGTGCTCAAGAAACTGAATCAGAAGGCGATATCCCATTCTAATCTATGAGTGCACAACCGCCACGCCCATCCAATCTTCCATATCCCCTGATGGAACTTCCGCCCGGTCTACCGGTTGAATATGTAAACCTGGTCAGGATCGCCCATTCTCCCTCAGAACTGGTGTTTGATTTTGCTCAAATGCTGCCCGGCGGAGGCGCCGCCCAGATCAGTTCGCGCATCATCATGTCACCCCTGGGCGCCAAGCTTTTTTACCGGGCCTTGGCCGAGAATCTGGCTAAATATGAGGCCGCATTCGGAGAGATTCCAGTACCAGGCGACCAAACGCTGGCGAATAATTTGTTCCACCCCCCAACCCCACCCGACCGCCCCCAATCGAGGTAATAACCTGTGGGAAAACTCGATATTATCGCTGAACGGATCCACCAATCGCTCGACGCCCGCACCTCCGCCCGTGACCGGGCGTTATCCCAGGCACGCACACTCACCCGCTATTGCGCCAATTCAATTCGTGCCGTTCACCGGGATGAGATTACGCTGGCTGAGCACAATTTGGCAGAAGCGCACGAATTAGTCGGTACGATACAAGCCAACCTGAAGGAATATCCAGATATTTATTTCGCTGGCTACACCCAGGATGCATTGAAAGAGTATGCCGAAGCCAACATTGTATTTGCACTCATCGGCAACCACCCATTGCCCGACCCGGAAGAGCTTGGGGTTGAATATGCAACTTATCTTCAAGGCTTGGCCGAAGCTGCTGGCGAATTACGCCGCCGTTGCCTGGATATCCTGCGGAATGGCCATTCGGATGAAGCTGAACGCTTGCTGGCCAAGATGGATGATATCTATGCCATTTTGGTGACAATGGATTATCCAGATGCCATCACGGGCGGGTTAAGGCGTTTGACTGACCTGGTGCGTGGCGTAACCGAACGGACCCGAGGCGACATGACACTCAGTTTGCGACAGGCTCAACTTGAGGCGAGTTTAAAGAGAGTGGAAGATAAGTTGTAGATGCGCACAATTCGCGCCTCGGAAATTGGGATATACCTTTTCTGCCAGCGTGCCTGGTGGTACCAAAGAAAGGGCCTTCCTTCCGAAAATTATAGCGACCTGGTTGAAGGAAAAGAGTTTCATTACCGCCACGGTCGATTAATAATGGTCGCGGGTTGTACGCGCGCCCTGGCAATTCTATTCCTGCTGGCCAGTCTGGCTCTACTTGCGGCGTATTTCACCGGCAAGTTATTCTAAAGTGCCAGGAAGTAATATTCCGCATCTTCCAATGTTACTCCTGGCACTTCTTTTCCTTGTGATCGCGATCGTTTTATTCTGGCTGGCTTTCCGTCAGCGTAAAAATAGCGGTGTGCCATCAGGAAAAATTATTTACTCCGATACACGCGCCTGGAGTGTAGTCGAAAAACCATTTTATGACGTAGAATTGCACATAACCGGTCGACCTGACTATCTCGTCCAGCAGGGTGATCTCTTCATCCCAGTTGAAGTTAAGCAGAGCCGGGCCTCTGACGCTCCGTTTGATTCACATATCTACCAGTTAGCCGCCTATTGCCTTTTGGTTCATCATGCCTATGGAAAACGACCAACCTATGGCATCCTTCATTATACAAACCGCACATTTGCAATTGATTACACACCGCAACTTGAATTAGCCCTCCGAGAGCTTTTATCGACTATGCAAACTCAGGAACATAAAAAAGATATAATCCGCTCGCACGATTCACCTGGGCGATGTAAAAATTGCGGTTATCGAGCCACTTGTGACCAGAAATTGACCTGAATTATAATTGCTCTACCATGTCCGACACTACTCCTAAACCCAAGCGAATTGCTGTTGCGGCTCACCCTCAGGTGGGTGACGCTCTAAAAGAAGCTGTTCAGATCGCATCATTTCTTGAACAGCAAGGTATTTATACCCGGCACGGTTTGTTATACGATGAAAAACTACGCCAGGATATAAAATCTGGTGGGTTCGATCTGCTGATTGCACTGGGTGGCGATGGGACAATGTTACGCGCCGGCCACCTGTGTGGACCTATTAGCGTGCCGATCCTGGGCATTAACCTGGGGCGGTTTGGTTTTTTAATGGAGATCCAGCAAAACCAGTGGCACGATATGCTGCCGCGCCTGATCGCCGGCGACTATTGGCTGGAGCGCCGCATGATGTTGGCCGCTGAACAGTGGCGCGCGGGTGAACTGTTGGGAAGTTGGGAAGTACTCAATGAAGTGGTGATTAGCCGTGGTCAGATCGTTCGCCCGGTCCGTCTCCAAGCGCATGTGGATGGCCGTTTTTTGGCAACGTATGTCGCAGATGGTATTATTGTAGCTACACCTACTGGTTCTACGGCTTATGCACTCGCCGTCGGCGGACCGATCCTGCCACCCGAGTTGCGTAATATTCTACTCGTCGCCGTTGCGCCTCATCTATCATTGGATCGAGCAATCGTTCTTGCCGAAGGTTCTTCTGTCAGTATTACAGTCCATACGGATCACCAGGCAGTATTGGCACCTGACGGGCAGGTACCGATCGACCTGGCTGACGGAGATCGGGTTGAAGCACGCGCCTCTGAACATACAGCTCAATTTGTCCGTTTTCAGGATCCTGGATATTTCTATCGGAACCTGACCTCGCACATGAACCAAAATCCGTCGGCAGGCAACCAGCGATGAACGATGTTCCACCCATCCTTTTCTGCGCTAATCACCCAGGGACTCCGACTTCCTTACGTTGCAATCGCTGCGAAAAACTGATTTGTCCCAAGTGCTCTGTGCTGACGCCGACTGGTTACCGGTGTAAAGAATGCGTACGCGGGCAACAGAGCATCTTCGACACTGCCGAATGGTATGACTATATTCTGGCCGTGTTGATTGCTACTCCGTTAGCCTTCCTGGGCAGCCTGATTGTCCCACGGCTTGGCTTTCTAACTCTGTTAGTCGCCCCGGTAATCGGTGGGATTATTGGTGAAATTATCCGGGTAGTGGTGCGTCGGCGTCGATCGAAGCGCCTTTTTCAAACCGCAACCCTGGCAGCAGCTTTGGGTAGCGCACCCTACTTCCTGGTTGCCCTGATAACAACATTACTTTATGGTGTAAACACCCATGGTATCCTGGTCGTGGTTTGGCTAGGGTTTTACATATTTGCGATTTCATCCACAATTTATTACCGATTATCCGGCATCTCGATCCGTTAACCAGGCTGTGAATATCGTATGTTGACCGAACTTCGTGTTGAAAATTTTGCAATCATCGATCGGCTTGATATTCAATTCCAGTCTGGCTTAATTACTTTCACTGGGGAAACCGGAGCCGGTAAATCCATCATCGTGGATGCCGTTGAAGCAGTTCTGGGCGGTCGGGTAGAGACTACTCTGATTCGCAGCGGCGCGTCCCGTGCGAACATCGAAGCAGTTTTCTCGATCCCGGAAATTATTCAAACCGAAGTAGTAACTATCCTGGAACGAGAAGAGCTTCTCGATGACCCATGTTCGGTTATCTTGGCCCGGGAAATTCGCCAGAATGGAAGGAGCATCGCCCGGATAAATGGACGTAGTGTAAATACGACCTTGTTGCGTGAGGTGGGTGAATACCTGATTGACGTGCATGGCCAGTCTGAACATTTATCGTTATTACGGGTCAGCCAACACCTGGATCTGCTTGACCGCTATGTCTTAACTGATTCTCAGACTGGACAAAAATTTCTTGAATTACTCACCCAGTATGGGCAATCTTACAAACAACTCATGAAAGTGCGCCGGGATCTTGCAGAGCTGCGCGCCTTGGAGCGGGATACCACTCGTCGCGCCGATATACTTGCTTATCAGATAAAAGAAATCGACACCGCCCGGTTACTCCCCGACGAGGAAGATGAGCTGCGTAAAGAGCGTAACCGGCTGGCTAACGCCGAAGGTCTGACTCACCACGTAACGGAAAGCCTGGCACTCCTCGACGAAGGCAATCCCGAATCGCCTTCAATCATTGAGTTGCTTGGCACAGTTGTTCATACTATGGGCAGCCTGGTCCGTCTTGATCCATCACAATCCTCACTGCAAGAACAAGCTCAATCCACCTTTGATAATATCAACGATCTATCAACCACTTTACGGACCTATCTAGAAACGATTGAATTCAATCCCCAGCGGCTGGATCAAGTTGAAGAGCGGCTGGCTTTGATCATTGGCTTAAAACGCAAATATGGCGATTCGATAAAAGCTGTCCTGGAGTTCGCGGCCAACGCACGACACCAACTCGAAACAATCACCCACGCCGGTGAACGCCTGGAAGAACTGCAACAGGAAGAAACTCGGGTGTTGAAACACTTAAGCCAGACAGGCCAATTACTCTCCTGGCAACGCAGGACCACTGCCGAGAAGCTTAGCCAATCCATTGAGAACGAACTGAAAGATTTACATATGGTTGGGGCGCGGTTTATGGTTGATTTCCAGATCCAACCTGATCCAAACGGCGTCGTCCTCGATGATGGGCAACATGTGGCTTTCACGGCTGCTGGTTTAGAAAAAGTAGAGTTCCTGATTGCACCGAATCCTGGCGAGGGTTTTAAGCCGCTGGTTAAAATCGCCTCGGGAGGAGAAACTTCCCGCTTGATGTTGGCGCTAAAAAATGTTCTGGCGAAAGCCGACCACATTCCCACCTTGATTTTCGATGAGATTGACCAGGGTATTGGCGGACGCGTCGGTGGCATTGTCGGCGCCAAGCTGTGGAGTCTCGCTCGCCAGCACCAGGTGCTCTGTATTACCCATCTCCCCCAGTTGGCGGCTTATGGCGAACAGCACTTCCATGTTCTCAAGCAAATTCAGGGTGGGCGCACCGCCACTGGCGTGGTGCCTTTGGAGGGCGAAAACCGTTTGAGGGAATTAGCGCTCATGATGGGAAATGTGACCGAAGGTACTTTACAATCCGCGCGCGAGTTAATTCAAGCAGCTCACCAGTACAATACGGTTGGAAAGTAAAAAACCATGTGCAGGCTCCGCCCGGTTATAACACTTCTAATCCTGCTTTTCATCGCTCTAATCTTTGTCCCAGCGAGAGCCGCCTTTACAGCAGTGAGTGTGAGGATCGCTGTTGGATTACTCCCTCACCCAGCACAAGGAAAGCTTCTTGACCCAAATATCGGTTCATACCGGCTGGTCTTTCCTATCATTCTGTCCCACCAGACTATCCCTGCCCACAATCTGTTGTGGTTACCGATTGTAGTGAAAAATGAGGCAACCTGCAACCCCCCTAAATTGGATGATCCGTACTATCTTAGCTACCAGATAGACATGCACCAGATTCATACCGAACAGGCGTGGGTAAATTGTGTTTTAAGCAACCATAATATTCGAGTCGCTGTGATTGACACCGGTGTCAACCTGACTCATCCCGACCTGGAAATAAACGTGTTGCCAGGTTACGATTTCGTAGATAATGACACCTCACCAGAGGATGGACATGGGCATGGCAGCAATGTTGCTGGTATCGTGGCTGCGGCAGCGAATAGCCTCGGCGTTATCGGTGTGGCGCCTCAGGCGGGAATAGTGCCTGTACGTGTCTTGGATAACGACGGTTCTGGTTATACGAGTTGGGTTGTAAATGGGATTCGCTTCGCGGCTGATAATGCTCAAATAATTAATTTGAGTCTGGGATCTATTCAGGATGATGCTTTCATTTATCAGGCTATCCAATATACTCTCGACGCGGGTCGGTTGGTTGTTGCCGCGGCTGGCAACTGTGCAGATGCCAGCAACTACATGAACAATGGTTGCCAGTTTGTCAACCAAACGATCTACCCGGCAGCTTATCCGGGAGTGATGGCTGTAGGTGCGGTTAAAGACGATGACAAACGCGCCAATTTTTCGAACCAGGGATTCTACATCGATATAACTGCTCCCGGTGTGAATATCTTCAACGTTGATAAAAATAATGGCTATACCAGCTTAAGCGGTACATCGCAGGCTACCCCCCATGTAGCCGGCCTGGCAGCCCTGGTTTGGTCACTATACCCAACCCATACAGCGATTCAGGTGCGCCAGATCATTGAACAGACAGCCATCGATCTGGGCGACCCGGGATGGGATCCGCAATATGGCTGGGGACGCATCGATGTCGGACAGGCAATGAATATGGGATCAGCGGTCGGTGATCAGCAGGGAGCTGTGAACAATAGCCAAACGGGAATTAACCAGCAATACCAAGGGATAGATGATCGCCAGGCATCCATTGCTCCTGGGCGAATCCTGGTTCAATTCAATCCGGGTGTCAACGTGTCAGATGTGCTCCAAGCCCAAGCTGCCTCAGGTAATATCGCCCAAATCGGAGAAATTCCTGGATTAGCGGTGCAAATCCTGCAGGTGCCCGCGGGGCAGGAGTGGTATTGGGTGGACGCTTTCCGCAGGTTGCGAGAAGTCAGGTTGGCTGGGCCGGATTACTGGATCCAGTTCGTAAGATAAAGGACCGGAATATTGCCGTTCCACGCTTTCATCGTCCCATCCGGCGTAGATAAAAAGCGAACAGACCACCCCCCACAGCAACCAAAGCCAATAAGATTTCAATCGCTCGCCAGGGGAAACCACTCACCTCGCCTGTCTCCCGCGCTGCGCCCAATGGAATTCCTGTTCCACTTGTTCCTTGGATTAACGGACCCGAATCGTTTGCTGTAGAGAGTTCTTCAGATGGAACCGGTATTGAGGTTTCTCCCAGCATCTCTACCGCCTCGGTCGAGGTTGGTAAGGATATCGGTGCGGCGGGAAGCAAACTCTGTTCAGGTGTAGGTGACTCAGTAGCGAGTAACTGAGCAGGCGTCTCGGTGGGTTGAACAATCGTTGTTTCAACCACTTCATTGGCAGACAAAGTCTGGGTAGGATATACCATCGCCCGGAAATCCGCACCACCAGGTGGTGTTTCGGTGACTTCGGTCGGCAATACTGCAACCTCGACGGTGATTACTACAAACGTTTCAGCTGGCGCCTCGGCTACCAGGGTAGGCATGTCAAGTGCGCTTACCTCAGCTGGGGGTTCGGCTGTCTCTTCAGGCGCCATCTTGGGAACCGCTAATAACGCCTCTGAATCAGGCGATGGTGTTGCTAACTCGACCTCCATAGAGTCACTCGTTTCTAAGAGTGGTTGAGCCGCGGCTGCCATTGGCTGGGTTGGCTGGCTGATCTGTTTATCCTGGCTTAGTCCAGACGCCTGCTCTTGCGGCAGACTGACTGGTCTGGGAATCGCTGTACGGGAGGAGGATGTCAGCCAATCGCCCAGAAAAACAATGACAAACAATAAAGTGGCAATCATTGCCGCCAGACGAAAGGCTGGATAAAGTGAGGGGGAGCGACTCGCACCCACCATCTCAGGGGATAGGGTGAAATTATGTGGAACGCGCAGGCGCGGTTGACTGCGCAGCATAAGCCGCGTCCGGCGCAACTCCTCCAACGCCTTTGACAGACCTGGTTCAGCCTGCAAGCGGGCTTCCAGGCGGGAATGTTCGATAGAATTGAGTTGCTGATCCAGGTAGGCCGATAAGGCCTCCCAATCACGGGGGGATAATCGTATATTCATTACTTACCTTCCCCCACCAGACGCATCGCCGCTGGTAAAAGTTCCCAAAATCCCTGCAAGCAGTCACGCAACCGTTCTCGACCGCGCGCCAGACGACTCTTCACTGTGCCTAAAGGCGTCCTGACAACAGCCGCTGCTTCTAAATAATCCATCCCCTGTAAATCAACCAGGATTACAATCGCTTTAAATTCCATGGGAAGCTCATCCAGGCAATGTTGGATGGCTCGGGCAAGCTCGGATTGTTCCGCCTGTTCTTCAGGTGATAAGGAGGGATCTGCTAACCAATGAGGCGATTCGACCTCCTGTTCATCATCATCGACTGGTTCTAAGGGAACAGTGGGGCGTCGTTTACGCCGCCGCAGTTCGTCGTAACAGGCATTGGTGACAATCCGCAGGAACCAGGACTTAAGAGAGCCACCTCGATACCCCCGGATATTTCGATAAGCTGAAATGAAGGCCTCTTGAGTGGCATCTTCCGCTGCCTCCAATTCGCCCAAGATCCGATACGCCTGGTTGAATACTACCTCCTGATAAACCAAAACCAGGCGGTTAAAAGCATTCAAATCCCCCTGTTGGGCAGATTGGATTAGTCCTGCTTCGTCCATTAGATATCCGTCCGTTCAATAATCATGCGTAGGATTATAAAATTAATTCTGCCAGCATCCGCAGAGTCTCTATCTTATCCGTGATTACATTCAAGGTGGTTATCGGACTCGCCCGCCAGGCTGAAAGCTGTTCCTCAATCCGCTCCCGTGGTCCGCACAGGGCAACTTCATCAACCAATGTATCTGGAACTGCCTGAAAGGCCTCACCCTTTTTCCCATCCAAGTATAAATCCTGAATCAGGTTTGCCACATCGACGTAACCATACCGGCAGGCCAGATCGTGGTAAAAATTCCTGCCACGCGCGCCCATTCCGCCGATATAGAGCGCCAACCATCCTTTAACCTGGTTCCGGCAGGCTTCCAGATCGTTGCCCACCACTACCATCACAGAGGGAGCAATATCAAAATGGGTCAGGTTTTTCATCGACATCGCACGCCCCAAACCAGCCTCAATGGAAGGTTGGAAAACCGTCGAATAGTGACGCGGCGCAAAGAATATTGGTAACCAGCCATCAGCAATCTCCGCTGCCAATGCCACATTCTTAGGCCCAAGCGCGGCAAGATAAATTGGAATATCAGAGCGACCGTGTAAAATGCTCTTTAAGGGTTTCCCCAGGCCTGTAGAATCTTCCCCAGTGTATGGGATCTGATAGTGTTTCCCTTGATGAACTAATGGCTGTTCACGCTTAAAGATGGTTCGCAAGATGCTGACATATTCACGTGTCTTCCCCAAGGGATTGCCATATGCTTGCCCATGCCAACCCTCTACCACCTGGGGTCCGGATAGACCCAAACCCAAGAGCAGGCGTCCCCCAGAAAGTTGGTCGAGGGTCATGGCAGTCATTGCGGTATTGGTTGGCGTGCGCGCTGGCATCTGCAAGATCGCCGTTCCAAGATGAATCGTATGGGTTAATGCACCAATCCAGGCGAGGGGGGTCACTGCATCTGAGCCATATGATTCGGCAGTCCAAACAGCATAATATCCCAGCCGCTCTGCTTCCAGGATCAAATCCATAGGCAAGTGTAAGCTGGCGCCTGAATAACCGACCATCAATCCGAGTCGCATGAACTCACTCCTATATTTCAGTCCGTTAAGGTGCAATTTCTATCATCACCGCGGGGTGATCCGAAGCTGGATCAGCCAAATACCAGGCTTCGTTCACTTTTGTCCCTGGTGAGACAAAAATGTGGTCAATGCGCTGGATTGGATTACGCCCCTGAGTATCCGCGCCGGTTGGCCACTTTAATAACCAGGCATCCTCCAAAATAATACATGTCAAGCGGTATTGTTCGGTGTCTGGTCGAAAATTAAAATCACCCATGGCGATTACATTATCCTTTCCCTGGATTTCTTGCAGCAAGGCTTGTTGTTGTACGACCGGCCCGCCATTGCCCAGATGGGTGACAAAGACATTCAGTGTCTTACCTGCCACAGTAATTTGTGCGGCAATCGTTGCCGTTTGCTCGCCCGCACTATACATGAAGAATGTGCGGGGATTCTGAATAGGATAGCGTGAGAGCAGCGCAATCCCAAACGTACCAGTGACTGTCTTAGGGCCATAATAAGAATAATAATTCAACCGGTCGGCGAAATAGCGCACAATATCCGAATTGCCACCTGCAATCCGGTTCGTATCCATCTCTTGTAAACCGATCACATCGGCGTCAGCCTGCTGGAGTACTGCCAACTGGCCGCGATAGTTTTTATTACCAGTTTTAGAATATCCCTGTTGAAGATTATAAGTAAATACTTTGAGGGTGCGCGCCGGTTGGGATGGCGCCACCGGTCTGGCTGAAACGAAGACTAAGCCCAGGATTGAAATCAATGCGGTTAAACCTATCGCCACCAGGCTGAACAAGGTCAGGCCATGCGGCTCATCCGCTTTCAATTCCTTTACCAGGCATAACGGAAGCAACATGAGTAAACCCGGGATCAAGAACACCAGCCAGAAACGATCTCTAAAAACAGGCCCTATCACCGGAATGTAATCATAGACGGTAGTAAATACCTGAGTAAAAATAATGATCAATAGAAATAACGCTGCCAGTGAAAAAGCACCAGCCAGGCTGCGTAAGGAAACGCGCCCATAAAGGATTTTATCAAAATATATTTTTAGATCAACCAGGATGACCGGATAGAGCGCCAGCAACCCAACCAGGCATACTTTCGCCCAACCAGCCGGAGATGGTTCTGCCAGTGGGTAAGCTGTTGGGTCCAGTGGGAAAGCCACCTGATGCGCCGAGATCGTCCCAACCAAACAAATCAAAAACATCCCATTCCAAATCCATAACCAGACCGGTTTAAGCGCCTTCCAGAAGGCTGGCCTGGTCATAAATAATCCGGATCCAACCAGGGCCAGGGTACCAATGACGATAATCCCTGGATAACTCTCTCCCGTCCAGCGCGCGATTACATTCGGGCTACCAAAGGCAAAATACACCAACACCCAGGCGGCCATGAGGCCGAGAGTCCAAACCGTGACCCTGCTAAATGACTCTGGCTGACTTTCGTTTGTAGCCACCTCGGGTGTCGCAGGGACATTTTGAACCGGCCAAAACCAAAGCAGCACCGCAAAACCAGCCAGGATCAGGCTGATCCAGATATAAACCGGATCAAGACTGAGGTCAAAACCCGAGTAAACCACTCGCAGGGCAATGAGGGCTGCTATTGCGAATAACCAGCCCAGGCTAAGCCGTAACGCCAATCCAGCCTTGGGCATTTTACCCCGGTTGACCAGCCAGGTCGTGAAGAATAGCAAAAACAGCGCCACGCCCAGGCCAGCCACGAGCATCCGGCTGCGCGTGTCCAATAACACCTCAATCACCCGGCAAGCAAGAAAAGCCACCCCAATTCCGCGCAGGCTAAATTCACTCAGACCTCTCTTAACAACTAACAGAAGGGCTGGTGCAAATAAAAACAGAACCGAGACGATCTCGGGTGGGATGCTGGTACCGAGTAAACCGAAGGCATACACAGCCTCAATAAAATCGGTTAATAACTGGATAAAGAATAAAAACCACAGGCTATAAAGGAATATTTCCCGAACCTCTGACCAGCTAAGTTTCCGCTGTTCTTGTGTCATTTCGCGCCCTTTCCATACTTACCAAACCGCCTAATTAACTGGCTTATCCAGGACAGATCCTGCCTGAGCTGGGGATATGCCTTTTCAACCGCCAGGTCGCCTCGTTCTGCGACCTCTCGTAGATTGACCGGACCTAACAAGCCAATATCATGTACCTGGGGCCGGATAATTGCATCTGGCTTTTGCGCCTCGAGGAGCAATTCGGTCAATAGCTCTTCTGGTCGATAACCTGCCGCGAACAGCGCGCCAATCACTCCTCCAATGCTGGTGCCAGCTACGGCTTTGATTTGGTAACCGCGTTTTTCCAGGCCGCGCAGCACTCCAATATGGGCAATACCCTTGGCGCCTCCGCCTCCTAACGCGATCGCAATATCCATTTACGATTCCTTTAATGACAACGCCTGGGTGACTGCGCTGCCATCCAGCGTCTCTTCCATCAACAATCTTTGTGTCAGAGATTCCAGCGCTGTGCGGTGCTCTTTCAACATGGCCTGGGCGCGATCGTATTGTTCAGTGACAAGACGCTGGACCTCGGCATCAATCACCTGCGCTGTCTCTGGGCTGACCTGGCTGGTATCCACCACACCGCCCAGATATTGGAGCTGCTGACCGGCATAACGGACGGAGCCAAGCTTTTCGCTCATCCCAAATTCTGTCACCATCCGGCGAGCCAGTTCGGTCGCGCGCAGGATATCGTCACTGGCGCCAGTGCTGATCGTACCGAAAACCACCTTTTCCGCTGCCCGCCCACCCAACATCACCGCAATCCGATCCTGGAGCTCTTCCACAGTCAGCAGGTAACGGTCTTCGGTAGGCATTTGCATGGTGTAGCCGAGGGCGCCACGGCTGCGAGGGATGATGCTGATCTTACTGACCGGGTCGCCATGTGGTACCAAAACCGCCACCAGTGCATGACCGGCTTCGTGATACGCCACCGCCTTTTTGACACGCTCATTCATCACCCGGGTACGTTGTTCCAGTCCAGCCACAATCCGCTCGATGGCTTCTTCAAAATCGTGCAGATCTACGGCCTCGGCGCCGCGCCGTCCAGCTAAAAGCGCGGCTTCGTTAATCATGTTGGCCAAATCAGCACCACTAAATCCCGGCGTCATGCGCGCCGCACGCTCAAAATCGAAATCAACGGCTAATTTGATCCCCTGACTGTGAATTTTCAGGATTTGGATCCGCCCAATCAAGTCGGGATTACCCACAGCAATTTGCCGATCAAAACGCCCGGCGCGCAACAAGGCCGGATCGAGCACCTCCGGCCGGTTGGTGGCAGCCATGATGATAACTGGCGCGCTGGTATTGGTTTTGAACCCATCAATCTCGGCCAGGAGCTGGTTGAGGGTCTGCTCTCGCTCGTCGTTGCTTCCCATCCGCACCGTTCCCGCCCGGCTTTGACCGATGGCATCAATTTCGTCAATAAAAATAATCGCCGGGGCAGCCTTGCGAGCCTGTTCAAATAAATCGCGCACGCGCGCGGCGCCGACGCCCACAAACATTTCAACGAATTCAGAACCGCTGGTTTCAAAGAAAGAGACATGCGCTTCCCCAGCAGTGGCTTTGGCAAGCAAGGTCTTGCCTGTCCCCGGTGGCCCGACTAACAAAACACCTTTAGGGATACGGCCGCCCAGGCGAGCGAATTTTTCTGGGGTGTTTAGGAATTGGATGATTTCTTGTAGCTCGGCAATCGCTTCATCTGCTCCGCCAACATCCTTGAAGGTGATACCCACATCTTCGGCCTTGACCTCCGTGGCTTTACTACGCCCTATTCCGAAGATTCCACCCATCCCGCCGCCCGCGCCGCTACCGACGCGCCGCATCAAAATGTACCAAAAACCTGCCAACAGGATCAGGGGCAGGATCCAGGATAACAACACCCCCCCAACCGGGCTGGGTGGTCGTCGAAAGCTGTAGTCAACACCCGCCTTTTGTAAATCTTCCACCAGTTTTGGATCGCTGGGTGAAGAATAGACTGTAGCGAAGGGGATAGTCGCCTCCGCTGCTTTTGGGTCGGGGTTCTTCATCTGGCCCATGACATCCGTATCGCCAATCTCTACACTGACAATCTGACCCGCGGCCAGTTTTGTGCGAAACTCACTATAGGTCAGCTGTGTCGCCGGAACGATAAAACGCGTCAGAATGAATTCCTGGAACAACCAGAGCAATATTAAACCAGCCAGTAGATATCCAATGCTAAACCGCATCTGACGCTGCATTTGCTCCCGGCGTTTCTTCTCCTCTTCCGGATCGCCTTTTGGTTTAGACGGTTTCTTATTTTTACTATCATTCATTGAAACAGATCCTCCACTGTAGGACTCTTTCTTATGTTCTACTCCTATTTTAACCATTATTATGATTCCTGACCGAGCAACACAGCCAAAGCCCCAATTTGAAGTGGTTAGATAACAGGGGAACAGATGATCCGGAAACTACATTTTATCTAATGTGCATCTTGAAAAGCGAGGTAAAAAATATGCCCGAAATGGCTGAAATATCAACCTACCTGGTCAACCTGGAAGACGAACGCAACAGCGCTGCTTTGTATCAGGCCCTGGCTGAGATCGAAAAGAATCCCCAAATAGCAGAAGTTTACCGCCGCCTGGCTGCTACCGAGCAAGGGCATGCCGAGGCCTGGGCAGAAAAATTGCGCCATGCCAAAGTCGCAGTGCCAGAATTCCGTCCCACCTGGCGCACCCGCACCTTGATCTGGCTGGTCAAACGCTTCGGAGCTAACACTGTGCTGCCGACCATGGTTTCGATGGAAAACCGTGGTTCACTCAACTACTCCACCCAGGCAAGCCAGAACCAGGCTCAAACTGCTATGGTCGCCTCGGAGCAGTCGCATGCCCGGCTATTGCATCAGATCGGACAGACTACCCGCGGCGGCATGGAAGGTGGTGCACTCGCCAAAATCGAAGGTCGCCACCGGTCTGCAGGAGGTAATGCCTTGCGTGCTGCGGTCTTAGGCGCCAACGATGGATTGCTCTCGAATTTCAGTTTGGTCATGGGCGTGGCTGGCGCGGCGATCGCCAGTCAAACCATCCTGCTCACCGGATTGGCTGGCCTGTTAGCCGGGGCTATTTCAATGGCCCTGGGAGAATGGGTCTCCGTCCAAAGCTCACGTGAACTCTATGAGAAGCAAATCCGTACTGAGAAAGAAGAAATTGCCCATGCGCCAGAGGAGGAGACCGAAGAGTTGGCCTTGATTTATCAGGCGCGCGGTCTGGAAGCCGAACCGGCGCGTATACTGGCGCAACAAATCATGAGCAACCGCGAGAGCGCCCTCGAAGCGCTCAGTCGCGAGGAGTTAGGCATTGACCCACAAGAGTTGGGTGGATCAGCTATCGAGGCTGCATTAACTTCCTTTACTCTTTTCGCAGTTGGCGCTTTAATCCCGGTCATTCCCTACCTGTTCCTGAGCGGTCTGGCGGCTATTCTCATCAGTGCCTTGCTCAGCGCCATCGGATTATTCATCATTGGGGCGGTGATCACGTTATTTACCGGCCGACCTGTGCTGATTTCGGGATTGCGGAATATCCTGTTTGGCCTGGTGGCAGCAGCCATCACCTACAGCATCGGCCGCCTGATTGGGATGAGTATCGGAGGATAAACCAATAGAATCTCGTCCACTGCCAGCCGGGCTGGTGCACCATCCCTTATAATCGAGTAAGAGGGCGGCGGCAAGCTGCCGCCCTCTTACTCGATTATTACTGTTTATTCGACTACAATTGCAAGCGCATGTATTCAAAATTTGGTATTTTGTGTTATCAAAATTCCATTTTGTTAGAGTAAACTGTTTTCTGTAAATTGTCCGCCTAAAGCGGTAGGTCTGGTGCATCTTTCGAGAAGCTACCAACTACAAACAAAGCGTGACACCATGACCTACC
>CAYGZL010000002.1:0-23941 GCA_964354345.1 uncultured Anaerolineaceae bacterium
ATATACCTTCTTCTTGTCCGAGTTGGATTTGGACGCGGTGGCAGAATTATATCGGGCATTCACAACAGACATCTCTTCTGCATGTCCGAGGTAGATTTGGACGCGGAGAACACGGAGGACGCGGAGGCAGAATATAGGAGAAAGATTCCCTCACATCTCCGTTCTTAGCATCTGATAATATATTTGGTACTGTCAATAGTCTTTCCGCGCCCTCCGCATACAACCAATAATTAGTCTCAGATTAAATACTTCCACGCCCTCAGCGTCTTACCATTTATTGACCTCCACGCAATTGAATTGCCGCTTCCTCCGCAGATAACCAATAATTGACCTTAGCGCAAATGAATCTCCGCGCCCTCCGCGCCCTCCGCGTCCAATCTAATCTGACTTCCGCGCAATCGAATCCACGAGTCAAAACAATAAAACCTCAGAAAGTATGAATCTCCATGTTTTCCGCGTCCAATTAATAATTGACCTCTGATCAAAAGGATCTCAAAGTCCTCAGCGTCCAAACAAAATAAGACTTCATCGAAAATGAATCTCCGTATTATCCGAGCACAAACAATAATTGACTTCCGATCAAATGGATCTCCGCGTTCTCCGATTCCTCCGCATCCAACAAAAATAATTGACCTTAGCGCAAATGAATCTCCGCGCCCTCCGCGTCCAAACATAATAAGACCTCATCGAAAATGAATCTCCGTGTTATCCGAGCACAAACAATAATTGACTTCCGATCGAATGGATCTCCGCGTTCTCCGCGTCCAATAAAAAAATGGATCTCCGCGTCCGATATCATAAGGACCGTACTTATTTTACGTTATTCGTTTTTATTAGCACACACACGGCAACGGTCACGAAGGTAGCAGCCAGGATAACGAACAGAGCGGCAGCAGTGATCAGTGTCAGGTCATCGATGCGCTCTTCGACAACGCGCAGTGACCGTCCAGCAAGAACAAAGCCCGAGGTTGTCCCTTCAGCGCGTACTATAATCGCGGCGATACGCACACCGGATTCAGGTTGCAAGGTGACGCGGTCTTCACCGAGGGTGCGCACATAGTCGAGGACACCCTCAGGCAGAGGCAAGGGTCGCCCATGCAGCACACCGGAAAAACCGATCTGTTGACCGCGGTCATCGTAAATAACCAGGAACGGGGCAAGACTGCGGGCAATCTCAATTTGAGGGCCTGGCAGGAGAGATTTGGGGTTGACTCCTTGCCTCAGAGCCAGCGCGGCGTCCTCGGCCATTTGAATCTGCGGATCGTTGGCGTTCATACGGTAATTCTGCTGGACTGCCAGATAAACCAGCCCACTCAGGCCAGTCACCGCACTGCCAGAGGTAACCACTGACGCAGAAGTTTCAATAATTTACGCATAGGAAACCTCAGTGAAACAGGATGATATTGAGTTCAGCGATCATAGTCCGGCAGGGCTATCAATAACTATCCGTACTTTATGGTAAACTAACCAAACCAACGATCAGGGTTTGGCGCGGGTAGCCAAACCCTTCTGAATGTACCAAGATGGACGAAAAGACACTTCACACGCTAGAATATTTCAAAATCCTGGAACGCCTGGTGAATTACTGCGCATTCTCAGCCTCCGCTGAAAAAGCACGCGCCCTGCGTCCCACCAACGACATCGTCGAAGCGCGCCAACGCCTGGCTGAGACGACCGAGGCAGTCAACCTGCTGGTCACTCGCTCGGACCTGACTATCGGTGGGGCGCGCGATGTGCGTGCTGCAGTGGACCTGGCCAACCATGGCGGCGTCCTGCCGCCAGTTGACTTGCTGGATATCAAGTATACCCTGGTCGCCGCGCGCAACCTGATGCGCACCTTTGAGCGTCTGGCGGAGCAGTATCCACACCTGGCTGATATTGCTGCCCAGCTCATTTCTCCGCCTGGTCTGATTGATGCCATCACCCGCGCCATCTCCGACCGTAGTGAAATCTTGGACAGCGCCTCAGTTAAATTGTCTACCATCCGCCGCGAGCTGCGCATCGCCCATGAGCGCCTGATGACCCGTCTCCAGCGCATGGTCGGCGACCCGGCTCTGACGCCATACTTGCAAGAAGCCTTGATCACTCAGCGGGATGGTCGCTTTGTGCTGCCATTGCGTGCTGAGTTCAAGGGTCGCATCCGCTCGATTGTTCACGACCAATCCGCCTCTGGCGCAACCTTGTTCGTCGAGCCGTTGGCTATCGTCGAGCTGAACAATAAGTATCGCGAGCTGCAATTGGCTGAGCGTGATGAGGAACGGCGCATCCTGGCTGAGCTGTCTCTGATGGTCGCTGACCATGGCTTCGCCATCCTGAATACCGTTGATGTAATCGCCCGGCTGGACTGCGTGCTGGCGCGCGCCCGTTATGCTGAAGAATCACGCGCCACCGAACCGAAACTGCACCCCATTCCGGGGAAGAAGCATATAGCAGGAAGTATTCCGCAACAAGCCATCCGCGATCAGGCGTCTGAGGACAACCATCAGCCATCAGCCATCAGCGGTCAGCAAACTAAAATCCAACCACCAAAATCCACCCTCCATCATCATCCTGGCACCATCATCCGCCTGTATCAGGCGCGCCACCCTCTGCTCGATCCACAGACTGTGGTACCGATTGATGTTGAGCTGGACGAAAAAACCTACGCCATGGTTGTCACCGGTCCGAACACCGGTGGAAAAACGGTGGCGCTTAAAACCATCGGCCTGCTGGCCTTAATGGCGCAGTCGGGGCTGCATATCCCGGCTCATTCTGGATCGGAGTTGAGTGTCTTTGACAACATCTATGCAGATATCGGCGATGAACAATCCATCGAGCAATCCCTGTCTACCTTTTCGGGGCATGTCACCAACATTATCCACATCCTGAAGGAGTCTGACCGGCATTCTTTAGTCATCCTGGACGAACTCGGCGCTGGCACTGATCCACAAGAAGGCGCTGCCCTGGCACGCGCAATCCTCAAGCACCTTCTGGAACGCGGCATCACCACCCTGGTGACCACCCACCATCCCGAGCTGAAGGCTTTTGCGCACACCACACCTGGAGCAGTCAATGCTTGCGTGGAGTTTGACCTGCAGACCCTACGCCCCACCTTCCGGCTGACAATTGGCCTGCCGGGGCGTTCAAACGCACTGGCAATTGCCCAACGCCTGGGTATACCGGGGGAGATCATCAGCGAAGCGCGCACTGAGTTAAGCCCGGAGCAGATCCGCGCTGACGATCTACTCAATGAAATTCATTTGCAGCGTAATCGCGCCAACCGGGCGCGTGACCAGGCTGAGAACGCGCGCAAGGAAGCTGAAAGTCTGCGGAGTGAGTTAGTCGAACGGTTGGAGAAAATCGAGGATGAGCGCCGTAAAGTGCTGGAGCAGGCGCGCCTGCAGGCCGAGGCCCAGATTCAGGCATTACAAACTGAGGTAGCAGAGGTGCGTAAATCACTGGCGCGCGCCCGCCAACCGGTGGAGGTGCTGAAACCTGTGGAAGAGCAAGTTGCGGTCATGGAAGAGAATGTTGAACAACCCGTAGCACGCCAGGCTTTGAAGGCTGGCGCAGCCGCTGAACAAATCGGACAAGAATTGCGCCGTTCGATCCGTCTGGGCGACAAAGTGAATCTACGCACATTGGGTGCGCAGGGCTTAATAACCGCCCTGGGAGAAGAAGAAGCCGAGGTGCAGGTAGGCATGCTGCGCGTACGCGCCCGCCGTGCTGACCTTGAACTTGCGTCTGGAGAGCTATCTCCACAAGCCAGTGGACACTCGACTACATCCCCAGGCTCAAGGGAAATAAGCGGTACAACCGGGGCTACGACGATGCGATCAAGTTCGACCAGCGCAGGTGATTTCTTACCGAGTTCCCCCGGTATGGAGCTAGATTTACGCGGCCAGCGCGCCGAAGACGCCCTGGAAGCGTTGGAGCGCTACCTGGACTCAGCTTTCCTGGCTGGATTGCTCTTTGTGCGCATCATCCACGGGAAAGGCACCGGCAAGCTACGTGAAGCTGTGCGTCAGGCGCTGGCGCACAACCCGCACGTGCGCTCCTTCGAAAGCGGTCATGAAAAAGAAGGCGGTGAAGGGGTCACCGTCGCAAAGATAAAATCCAGCTAGACGAACAAGGATTCCATTTCGGCGTTGGCGATCAACGCCTGCATCTGATCAACCGTCGGACGAGTGCCAACACGGCTGGCAGCGTCTAAAACGCGTGGCAGAACGTAGATGTCTCCGACTGTGTTTAAGAATAATCCTGGACGACCGAGCACCCAATGTACCGCCAGATCGATGTCGGACTGGTTTTCGAGTGGTCGATACCATGTGGCACGCGTGCGTGTATTCTCGCCCCACGGGCTCTGGCAGATAGATTTGATGATCTGCACGGCGACATTGCGTTCCTGGCAAATGACCACCAGGGCTTCGAAGTCAGCCGCGTATCGAGTATGTTGCATCAGGGGGAAGTTGTAGGGTAAAAGTACCGAGTCAAAGTCGTACATCTCCAGGGCGCGGCGGTGTAGATGGGCAATCTGCAACCCGTGACCGGTGACGCCGATGAAACGCACCAAACCCTGTTGGCGGGCCTCGATGCAGGCTTCCAATGCACCGCCAGGTCCCATTGCTACTTCCCACTCTGCCGGTTCACCCAGGCTGTGCAACTGGATCAAATCGAGCCGGTCGGTTTGCAAGCGCTCTAACGAGCGGTGGATCGATTCTTTGGCGGCCAGATAGCGGCGATGCTCGGTTTTTGTCGCCAGGAAAAACTGCTGGCGATAGGTGCGCATCCAGGGACCAATGCGTAACTCGGCCTCGCCATAAGAGGCGGCGGTATCAATATGGTTCACCCCGTACTCAAGCAACAGATCGAGGGTACGATCAGCATCGGCTTGAGTAACCTCACCCAGCGCCGCGGCGCCAAAAAGAGTGCGGGTGCTGAGATGACCGGTGCGGCCAAAATACAATTTCTCGATCATCGGGTTTCCTCCTGAAAGATGTTTGACAATATTATATCAGGTGCTCATCATTTCGAAATCGAGTGTGCTGGAGATGTATGCGTAGATAGCCCTGTTACACAGGTATACATAGTTATGGTACACTTAAAGGTTAATTTATAGGAGTGCATATGGGTTCTGAACCCATCTCTGGAATAAACAGGCTTGATATTAGACCGAAGATCAAATAAAAATATCGACAAAATAAATAAGGATCAAAATAAAGTACATGGAAGCTGTCACAGGACAAAATATTCAGGGGGAAAATCCAGTAGTAACTATCAAACACGAAGAACGAACAGGCCTGACTGCAACAGAAATCGCTGAACGCCGGAAGCAATACGGCGAAAATATCCTGCCGGTTGAAAAAATTGTCTCGTCCTGGACGATCTTACTGAACCAGATAAAAAGCCCATTGGTGTACATTATCCTGGCTGCAGCGGGGGTTTCGTTGGCGGTACAGGAATATGGCGACTTTGCTATCATTATGGTTGTCGTCCTGATTGATGCCATCCTGGGTTTCATTCAGGAATACCAGGCCCAGCAAACCTACACTGCGCTCAAAAGTCTGCTCAGACCAACGACTACTGTCATTCGGGAGGGCACGCGACAGGAAGTCGAAGTCCGTGAACTGGTGCCGGATGACCTGGTGATCCTGAACGCAGGGGAGCACATCCCCGGGGATGGCATCTTACTCGAAAGCGCCAAGGTGGCTGTGGATGAGGCAATCTTGACTGGCGAAAGTGAACCGGTGAACAAGATTGCTGTGAACGAGTCAACTCCTATAACAAGTGGAAACCGGGTCGCGATGGGTACAACGGTTTTAACCGGGCGCGGTCTGATGCGCATCACCCACACGGGTATGCACACGGAATTGGGCAAGATTGCCAGCAGCCTGCAAGAAAATATTGAAGCAGACACACCATTGCAGGTACGCTTGAAAACTTTTAGTAAAACACTCACCCGCATCGTGGTTATTTTCACGCTGGGTATCCTGATCATCGGGCTGCTGATGGGCCGCGAGTTCCTGGATATGTTACGCACATCGATTATATTAGCCATCGCTGCCGTTCCGGAAGGCTTGTTGATCGCGGTGACGGTTATCCTGGTGCTGGGGATGCGGAAAATCTTGAAACGCAACGGTCTGGTCAAGAAGCTCCTGGCCATCGAAACCCTGGGTTCAGTCACCGTGATTTGCACGGATAAAACCGGCACCCTGACTGAGGGATCCATGCGCGTTACGCGGGTGAACTTCACCAACCAGGCTCGCGCATTACAGACAATTGTGCTGTGTAACAACCTGGAAGGACCTGTAGATGTGGCGCTGTGGGAATACGCCCGTACCCAGATGCATGTTAATCCCCAGGAACTGGTAGACGACTCAGAACGTCTGGCGGAGGAATTGTTCAGCAGCGAGACGAAATACATGAGCACCTACACCCGGCTGAACGGCGAACGCTGCGATTTCTTAAAAGGCGCACCGGAGATTGTATTGGGCATGTCCCTGGTGACAGCGGAGGCCAAACAAAGCATCCTGGCTCAAGTAGATCAGTGGGCTGGTGATGGATTACGGTTGCTGGGATTAGCCTACCGATCCCACATGAATTTAGAGGATCACACTGGCTACATTTGGGTTGGTTTAGTGGCGATGGAAGACCCGATTCGGGAGGGGGTAGTGGACGCGATTCGTGTGGCACAGCACGCCGGCATCCAGGTCAAGATGATCACTGGCGACTACCGGCGTACCGCCGAAAGGATCGGAAGGACCATTGGACTGCTCAATGAGGGCGACCTGATCCTGGAAGGTGAGGAGTTAGCTCAACTCAGCGATGACGAACTCCAGGAACGGGTTAAGCAAATAGCAATCTTCGCGCGCATCCGCCCTCAAGACAAACTGCGCATCGTTAAAGCCCTGCAAATCAACCAGCAGATCACGGCTATGATTGGTGATGGCGTCAACGACGCGCCTGCTCTCAAGCGCGCCAATATTGGGGTGGTAGTCGCTAGCGCGACAGATGTGGCCAAAGAAACCGCAGATCTGATCCTGCTGGATAATAACTTCAGCACCATCGTGGCTGCCATCGAGGAAGGGCGAGTAATTTTCGAGAATATCCGCAAGGTGGTCGCGTATACTCTGTCTAACTCCTTTGCTGAAGTGATGACCATTTTCGTAGCTATGATGCTACATCTGCCGGTGCCGTTGACAGTCGCACAAATCCTGTGGATCCATCTCATCTGTGATGGACCTTCGGATATTGTGTTAGGATTTGAGCCCAAAGAAAATGGAATCATGGAGGAAAAACCAAAGTCCGTTCATGAACCGATCCTGACCCGCCTGGGTCTACTCCTGATCGTGGTAATCAGCGTAACCAGCGCCATTTGCGCGCTGGTGCTCTTCAACCATTTCAACCAGATGCACAATAACCCCATCGAAGGACGAAGTATTGTGTTTGCCAGCTTCGCGGTTAATTCGATGATCTATATCTTCGCATACCGCAGCATGCGCCAACCGTTATGGCGGATGTCGCCACTAAAACAGAATAAACCCCTGATCTGGGCAGTGTTGGCGGGGTTAGCTCTGGCAGTGATTGCATTCCTCATCCCCGGTCTGAGAAGTGTGCTGGGCATTGTCCCGCTGACCCTCGATGAATGGGCGTTGGTGGCTGGTGTTGCGTTGACTTTACTGGTGATAGTCGAATTTGCTAAGTGGATCAACAGCCGCATGGTTAAAAGGACTGGTGCTCCGTCCGCGCAATGATCTCATCCTGCAGGATCTCGCTCAGGTTGCAGAAGTAATCGCTATAACCGGCGACGCGCACAATTAAATCACGGTGCTGCTCCGGGTCAGCCTGTGCGGCACGTAGAGTAGCCGCATCGACCACATTGAACTGGATATGATGACCGTCTAGCTTGAAATAAGTGCGCACCAGGTGGACCACCTGGTCCAAGCCGGCATCATCAGCCAGGAGCTGCGGGGTGAATTTCTGGTTTAGCAGGGTTCCGCCCGTACGGGCGTGATCCATTTTGGCTGCCGAGAGCAACACTGCGGTTGGGCCATGCCGGTCGGCGCCTTGCACCGGAGAGATACCTTCAGAGAGCGGTTTGCCCGCCCGGCGACCATCCGGAGTTGCGCCGGTGACGGAGCCGAAGTACACGTGACAGGTGGTCGGCAGCAGATTGATGTGATACTCACCACCCTTGGTGTTCGGTCGCCCATCCACAGCAGCGTAATAGGCATCGAAAATCTGCACCATCACTGAGTCAGCGGCATCGTCATCGTTTCCATAGCGCGGCGTTCGATTGAGCAAGATCTGACGCAGGCGTTCCTCGCCGCAGAAATCATTGTGCAAGGCCTCCATAAGGGTATTCATGGAGAATGTCTGATTGTCGTAGACATGATATTTAACTGCCGACATTGCGTCGGTCAGGCTGCCCAATCCAACACCCTGGATGTAGGTTGTGTTATAACGCGCCCCCCCATCGTGGTAATCCTTACCGCGAGCAATGCAGTCATCAATCAACAAAGAGAGGAAAGGCGCTGGCATATACGCCGCGTATAAGCGCTCGATTATGTTGTTGCCGCGCACTTTAATCTCAACGAAATATTGTAGTTGTTGACGAAACGCTGCGAAGAGCTGTGCGAAGCTGGTGAAGGTGCGTGGATCACCAGTGTGCAAGCCGAGCTGACGGTCGGTGCGTGGATCAAACCCATTGTTAAGGGTTAGCTCGAATATCTTCGGCAGGTTGATATAACCAGTCAGGTTGTAATTTTCCTTACCAAATGCGCCAACCTCCACACAACCGCTCGAACCTCCATTACGAGCGTCAACCAGCGACTTGCCCATACGTACAAGTTCCTGGACGATCAAATCGTGATTGAAGATGGATGGCTGACCAAAACCGGTGCGAATGATGCGCGCGGCGCGCTTGATAACGCGATCGGGATTTTTCTTGCTGACCTGCAAAGAGGCGCTGGGTTGCAGCAGGCGCATCTCTTCCACTACGTCCAGGATCAGGTAAGTCAGATCGTTGACGCCATCGGAGCCATCTGGTTTTTGACCGCCCAGGTTGATCTGTGCGAAGTCGGTGTAGGTACCGCTCTCGGCAGCAGTAACGCCAACTTTGGGTGGGGCAGGCTGATTGTTGAACTTGATCCATAAACACTGCAACAGTTCCTCTGCCTGGGCGCGGGTTATAACACCTTGTGCAAGATCCTGTTGATAGAAAGAAACCAGATGCTGGTCCAGGCGACCGGGACTGAAAGAATCCCAGGTGTTCAGTTCCATCGTGACACCCAGGTGGACAAACCAGTAAGCCTGGATGGCCTCCCAGAAATTGCGTGGTGCGTGCGCCGGTACCCAGCGACAAACTTCGGCGATGTGGTACAACTCGATCCGGCGTTCGGAGTCATTTTCCTGGTCCGCCAACTCGATTGCTTTACTTGCGTGGCGCTCGGCAAAGCGAATAATCGCCTGCGCCGTGATGTGCATGGCCTTCAGCTCTTCTTGTTTGGGATAAGCCTGGGGATCGTTCAGGTAATCCAAACTGGCAAGACTGCCGGTGATGTCCTGAATGAAATCCAGCATACCCTTTCGATAAATTTTGTCGTCCAGGACAGTATGACCAGGGGCGCGCTGCTCCATGAACTCCGTGAAAATACCCGCCTCGTAGGAAGACTTCCACTCGGGTGTCATCTCCTGGAACAGGCGGTCACGTATAGATCGACCTTGCCAGAAGGGAATGATGGTCTCCTGGTAACTCTGGCGCGCCTGAGTGCTGACGTTGAAGGGGATGCGTGGACGTGAGTCGAGGATATCCAGGTCAGACAGACTGTGACAGCACAACTCCGGGTAAGTAGGGGCAGCCTGGGGACTGATGGATTTCTCACCGACGATCAACTCACCCGGATTGATGCAAATCGTGCGCTGCTCGACCAGGTAAGCGAAAGCACGGGCTCGCTGTACTGGCACCGATACAGGCTCCCGAAAATCACGGTAGAAGGCGGTGATCAGCTCAGCCCGTTCGGTTGAGATGGAGGGGATAGCAGTCAGGCTTTGCTGGCGGAGTTGGGCGACACGTGGCGAAATGGACATCCGGACCTCCGAGAGAGATACAACAGATCAAACTACATTCTAATTTTACCAAATGTATTGCACGATGAGACTGTTTCTACTAAAATGAGCAGCGTAATTCATAGATAGAATATAACCAGTTATTACTTTGATGTTGAAAGATACAACCATGACACCTACCGAACGCACCCGCGATATATACGAACAAATCGAAGGTTATCCGAAACCCCCCTTACCGCCTCTTCCAGCGCCTGGCGACCTGTCCTCGTTGCAGCGGATGGGCCTGAAAGATACTCCCGCAGCCCGGCGCATCGTCCAAAGCGCTCTGAACCTGAGCGGTTTTACGAGGTTTCAGAAAACGCTGCCGGAGAAAATCGAAACCATCCTGCGTACCAGCAACCTTCGGCTACCCGGTTTATATACGCCAGTTCTCTCAGCGACCCTGGCGCTGGCAGACGATTCACGCCCATTAACGCCTTTTCAACGCGCAGCGACTTTACTGCTGGCTGCACGCAGCCTGCACGAAGATTTACGCGCGGCGCGCTTGCCCCCCGATCGGTATGGTGACCAGGCGTTGGAAATGGGGCAGTATCCTAACCTGTTTTCAACCTGCCTGATCGTCGAAAAAGGTCGCACGCGCATCTTCAAGAGCGCGGATTTCTCAACGATCGCCATCGCCTTCCAGAACCAGCTCTACACCCTCAAGCTATGGAATGAGAGTACAACTGTTGAAGTAAACGACCTGGCGGTCGCCTTGGAAATCCTGGTAGATAACGCCCGGCAGCGACCTGCCGACGCCGCTGATCCCCAACCAGGTCTGTTGACCACTGCCAGTGACGCCACGCAGCATCACGCCTTTATGCTGCTCGCGCAAAACCCGATCAACGCAGCCTCGCTGACTGCCTTACGCCACACCTTCCTGACGCTGTGCCTGGACCTGGATGAACAACCCGATTCAATTGCTGAGGCTGCCCGACTGGCGCACAGCCAAAACAGCGCCAATCGCTGGTGGCATGCCAGCCTGCAAATCGTCGTTTTCGGCAATAGCAAAGCCTGCGCCATTTGTAACTTCAGCACCTATTTGGACGGAAATCCGATGATGCGCGCTGGCCACGAAATCCAAAGTCGGGCAGCGACAATGCCATTACCTGCGCAAACCAATGTCGCCGGCGCTCAAAATCCATTACCTGCAGCGGTTGCCCTTGAATGGCAAATTCCACCTGTCCTACAAACCCGCGCCCGGCAGGACTTCGAAAGGGTGCTCGACAAGCAAACCACTGCTACCTTCTACTTCCCCGGTTTCGGGAGGCGTTTCTTCACCGAACATCAAACCGAGGCCGTTCCCGCTTTCCTGTTGGCTCTCGAGTTGGCCACAAAACGACTCACCGGGCAAGCACTTGGTATTACCCAATTTATGACGATGTCACGCTATCGCTGCATGGATCTGGAGACGGGTGTGGTAACTACCCCCGCTGTCGAACGTTTTGTCACTTATGTAGATAGCCCGGAGATGCAACGAAACGAGGCCCGGCGCTTGCTAAATGAAGCGGTCGAATCGATCAATCAGTCCACGAGGGAAGCGCGAAAACAAATCTCACTGACGACTGTCATCGGTTTATACATTCGCCAGTTGAGCGGGTTGCGCCGCATCACCACCTTGTTGACGATCAGCCTGACCTTTTCCTTGTTGCGCCGCTTTAACCTGTTCAATCCCCAACGCACCGCAGTGCTGGTATCACACCCGGAAATTTACGAAACCGTCCCGGTTATTGGTAGGCCAGGCATCCGCATGCCGAATATTATGGGCTTCGGATTACATTACCAGGTCTGGGATGATCGAACGGTTATAACCTTGATGCCCTCCGTGCGTTGGCAGGTATCGAATAGCGAACTCGCCAGTACTCTCCAGGAGAGCCTGGAACGGGTAGGTTGGATTTTAGCAGAATGAACCAATGTTAGCGTGGTCAGTGAACCTGACCACGCTAACAAGATTTAACCAGGCGTTACTTCGTGGTATTGTTATAGAACCAGTTGTAGGCAAAATAACCAGATGTCGGGCTCTGGAGCCGGATGGCGATCCGCCAATAACCTTTCAGCGCGGCCGGGATGGTGAAAGTAGCATCCAATTTTCCGCCATCGCCAGATGCTAAGGTACCGACTTTGATGCCGTTGATTCCCTTCGTGCCATAGGTGTTCATATACACATTGAAGGTATCATTGGCTGGGAAGTTGGCCGTGCGGATGGTCACGCTGGTATTACGCACCACGCCGATGATACTAAAGGTTGGAACAACCTTAGGCTTGGGGGGTTTGGGCGTAATTGATACACACAACCAGGTTCCAGAATAAATCAAGTTCGGGTTCTTCAAGTGGTTCCACTCCGCCAGAGTCTTCCAGCTCAAACCGTAAAACCTGGCGATCCGAAGCAGCGTATCGCCTGGTTTGACCAGGTGATACTGCGTACAGTTAGCCGCCTGGGCGGTCTGGACACTGACCCCCAACCCGGCAATCAGAATGGTCAGCGCCAGAAACAGGATCAGAAACTTACGGTACATCATCATATAACTCTCCTTCCTTTCATAGACACTTTGACCGGTGCTCTCCATATCCAGAAAATTTAACAGAGCCCGATCTTATTATAATTAGTTGTTGCAATTTGTGTTCCACGATCTTTGTACGTATGCTTGTCAATGAATGACTTATTCCTTAATAAGATCTTGGATTACTTTAGCCTGGATTTACCGGATTGCCATCCTATGAAAGGGTGAACCTGAATACTTCATCCGATCAGTGTTTAGTATCCTACATTAGAATGAGTTAGAATGATCGGGTTGAGGGATGCGAACTGCATAGATTAAGGTATGATTTAACTTATAGACGAAGAAAACAGTTTTTTTGTTTCGGTTTTAACAGGAATCATATTCCTGGAACAAAACAAACCTTTCAAGCGTCAACTGAAGAGAGGTATGCCAATGAAAAAAACTATCTTATCCACCTTATCCTGGATGACCATCTCCGTGCTGATCCTGGCTGCGTGCAATCTACCTGGTGGAGGCTCTGGTCAGCTTGAAAGTCCGCAGGCGATCTTTACTGCAGCTGCGCAAACCATTGCTGCCAGAGTTACATTGGAGGCAAACTTAACCCCTTCCAACGTGACGAAAACCCCCACCAGTGGATTGCCCACCAGCATAAAAACGCCGGGAGTAAAAACATCCACTCCCACCTCCACAAGCCAGGCGCCCACCGTAGCGACGCTTACCCTGGTAGCGCCCAGTGTAACAAGCACGGCGACGCGGATTCCGCCCACCAAAACGCCGCTACCTCCCACGAAAACACCAGTACCGCCCACGGCGACCAACACGCCCATCCCCTGTAACCTGGCGCAATATGTGCGCGATGTAACCGCACCGGATGGCACGCTGCTACCTCCGGGAGCCAGCTTCCCCAAGATCTGGCGGTTGAAGAATATTGGCTCGTGCACCTGGACGTCGAAATACTCGCTGGTCTTCGTGGAGGGTCTGGCAATGACCAAATCAACCACGATTAGCCTGGGCAAAACAGTCAAACCCGGAGAAGTAACCGAGGTCGGCGTCACCTTGACCACACCCGGCAAAGAAGGCACGTTCCGCGGTGAGTGGATGATGCGCTCAGCCGATAACAAGAAGTTCGGAATCGGCAAAGATGGACAGACAGCTTTCTGGGTCAACGTAAAGGTAGTTAAGCTGGGCAACGAAAGTTACACTTATAACTTCGCCGCTCAATACTGCGCGGCTGACTGGCGTTCGAAAGACGGTGCGCTCGGTTGCGCCCGTACCCAGGGCGATACCAGCGGTTTCAATGTCCTACTGACTGATCCTGAATTAGAAACGCGCCTGGAAAATGAGCTGGCCTTATGGGTGCGCCCGGATGATAGCAAGAATGGCTTCATTAGCGCCCAGTACCCCTTCTACACGATCAAGCAAGGCGACCACTTCGTATCACAAATCGGCTGCCTGGCTGGTTCGAAGGACTGTGATGTGACTTTCCAGCTCGATTACCAGTTGAGCAATGGCACGGTAAAAAATCTCGGGTCATGGGGTGAAGTTTTCGATAAGAAGGCGCGCATACTGGATATCGATTTATCCAATTTAACCGGTACGGCGGTCGCTTTTATCCTGACGGTGTCCAACAATGGCAAGTGGAGCGATGCGAATGCGTTCTGGTTTGTGCCATCCATCCGCAACACGCCACCCTCGACGAACACCCCGCTGCCCACCAACACGCCCACACCGACGCCTACCCTGACACCCACTGCGACCAGTGCGCCCAATACCAACCCGTAGATAGTTGGTTATCCAGACGAGTAATTACATTATTTTGAAAGGAATGACAATATGAAGAAACAAACCCGATTCTTACCAGTTTTATTGAGCCTGCTTGTGGCTTTCGGTATGTTGGCGGCGATCTTACCCCAACCAGTTTTGGCCGCCCCGACGGTCACCGTCCCCGACTATTGCACGGCGCTGCACACCGTCCTGCCCAAGGAAAGTATCTGGAAGATTGCCCGGATATATAAATTGGAGGTGTGGAAAGTGGCGCGCATCAACAATCTGGTCTACCCATATTACCTGATCACCGGTCAGGTGCTTTGCATCCCAAAGTCACCCACCCTGCCCACCGGGCTGAAGCTGACCGTGAAAGTTGCTGAGGGTAGGATTGCCATCACAGGGGTAAATTTCCCGAAAGAGCGTTCGTTTTACGTGCGGATCCGCCCGACGGCTAAGTTCAACGCCTGGGTAAAAATAAGCCCTGTGCGCTCCGATGCCAAGGGCAAGATCGCGACCACTTTACTCTTACCTACCAGTCTGGCAAAAGAAGCCTATCTGACCGTCTGCTTAAAAGACAGTGTCAGCGACGTACCCTATTGTCAATCAGTGATCAACCTGTACTAATCTTCCTCCTCACTGAACAGCGATCGGGCTGCCTGAATCGGTGGATCAGGCAGCCCGTTTATATTTATTCACAGGTTAACAGGTTTTAAGGTGTTAAGGTTTTTGCAGGGTCTAAATCAAATTTGAATAAATATATGTTATATATGCGCTATATCAAACAAGGATGTTATATCATGACGGATACAATCCTGGTCGTTGATGACCAGTCCAGCGTACGGCAATTGTTACAGGAATATCTGACAGAGCAAGGCTTTCGAGTCTTGACCGCCAGTGATGGGCAATCGGCGATCTACATGGCACGTCATGACCCTCCGGATCTGATCTTATTAGATATCATGATGCCAAAAATGGATGGCTACCAGTTCCTCCGCCAATACCGGCTTGAACGGCAAACACCGGTTATAGTCATTACCGCGCGAGAAGAGGAAACGGATGCGGTGCTGGGCCTGGAATTAGGCGCCGATGATTACGTGGTCAAGCCCTTTCGGATGCGTGAGCTGGTCGCGCGCATCCACGCGGTCCTACGCCGAAAAGAGGAAGCCCCACGACGGTTTGAGGTGTTGCGCGCCGGTGAAATACTGCTGGACGAACGTACCCACACCGTCACCGTGCAACACGAGAAAGTAACCTTGACACCCATCGAGTTTGCCTTGCTGGTGGTATTTATGCGCGCCCCGGGCCGGGTCTTCACCCGTCCCGATCTGGTGGATCTCCTGGCTGATAGTCATTTTACCGGGTTGGATAGCACCCTGAATGTGCATATTCGCAATCTACGTATAAAAATCGAACACGATCCTGGTCACCCGCAGTATATCGAAACTGTATTCGGCGTCGGTTACCGCTTTCAAAAGGCTGCGTAATCGCCATGTTTAAATCTCTTTACGGGAAATTAATTCTGGCTTTTATGTTGGTTGCTTTCACCACTGCCGCCCTGGTCGCCTTGTTTATCCGACTAACCAGCGCGGACCGATTAATGCAGTTGATCATCGAACAGCAACGCAGCCAACTGGAGCAAACCTTGAGCTCTTATTATGCTTCCACCGGGTCCTGGGTGGGTGTAGAACAGAACTGGGGACAAATCCAGTCCCAGGCCTTGTCTACACCAGAAGGAAATCCCAACCGCCCCTCACAAGGAAATCGTCCTCCTGGAATTCGGGGAAATTTCATGGGATTGGCGGATGCCCAAGGCAAGGTTATCGTCAGTGGGGAGACAGACTATCCGGTCGGCTCAACAATTTCTGCCGTGACGCTCCAGGCTGACACACCAGTGCTGGCGAATGGTATTCAGGTTGGGACAATTTTGATGCCCCGACAATCTCCGGAATTCAGCCAGCAAGAATCCCATTATCTTCAGCGCACCAACCAGGCGTTGCTTTTTGCCATCCTGGGTACCCTCGTAGTGGCGCTGGTGGTTGGGGCTTTGCTCGCACGCACGTTGACACGCCCGCTGCGAGCCTTGACCCATGCTGCTCAGACCATTACCCAGGGGCAATTGGCGCAACAAGTGACCGTGCGCTCGAATGATGAGATTGGTCAACTGGCCATCGCTTTCAACCAGATGAGCCAGGAGGTGGCACGTGTTAACAAGTTACGAAAGCAAATGACCGCCGATATTGCCCATGACCTGCGTACGCCCCTGACTGTCATCTCGGGGTATATCGAAGGTATGCGGGATGGTGTGCTGAAACCCACCCCCGAACGGTTATCCTTGATCTATTCTGAAATTGAACGGTTGCAGAACCTGGTGGGAGATCTACGCATGCTCTCGTTAGCCGATGCAGGTGAATTATCCCTGAACCCGCAAGCCCTTTCACCAATAAATATATTAGACCATGCAGCGACTCTCTTTCGACTGCAAGCTGAGCAACAAGGTGTGACGATCACTGTACAGGCCAGCGATAATCTACCCCTGTTCCAGGCTGATGAAGCCCGGTTGATGCAGGTTTTAGGGAATGTGATCTTTAATGCGCTACATTACACCTCCGCAGGGGGGAAAGTGATGTTGGTAGCTCAACGCAACGGCGCCAACCTGGAAATTCGGGTTCAGGATACCGGGAGTGGTATCCCCCCCGAGGAGTTACCCCGCATCTTTGATCGCTTCCATCGCGCTGATTCCTCCCGCCATGCCGAAAATGGGGAGAGTGGTCTCGGGTTGGCGATTGTCAAGGCGCTTGTCGAAGCGCACGGAGGATCTGTCTCAGCCGACTCAACGCCGGGTGAGGGCACAACCATCCACCTTCTGTTTCCCCTCAGTCAGTAGATAAATTCCACCTCATTTACCTCCGAGGGCTTGTCTCAGGCAATGACAGGCCCTCGGATTTGTTTAAATTAACTATAGATCATTCAAAAACAAATCACATCTAAATAACTATTAAATAAGGCACTTGTATACTACCAACTGGAAATAAGAATGAAAAGTGATGGAAACAAATTTGCGACGAAACAACGCCCCTGCAATTATCCTGGTGGTCAGCCAAAAAGATGACCTGGTGAAGATGGTTAAAGATTATTTAGATCAAGCCGGTTATCAAGTTCTAATTACCGATAATGGAAATAAGGCAATCGAGATAATCTACAACCCATGCTGGGTTTCGAGGCGGGCGCGGATGTTTGCCTGCGCAATCCCTACCCCGCCCGGTTATTGATTGCCCGGGTACAAACGCTCCTGAGGAGACGCCAGGTAACGTTACCTCAAATGAATGAAATCTAACTATTAATCCAAGAGGTGAACCATGAAGAAATTTCTAGTAGTCTCTGTAATCGTGATCGTGCTCACAGCAGCTGGTTTTATGGCTTATCGTGCGTATGCCAGCGGCAAAACTACCAGTACGACCTCTACTCAAACGGCGAAAGTCACACGGGCGTCGTTATCTTCCACCCTGAGTTCGTCTGGCACCGCCCGAGCCAATCAAAATGCGACCATCAGTTGGCAGGCTTCCGGTACCGTCGGTGCTGTTATGGTTAAGGCGGGAGATAAAGTTGAGGCAGATCAGGAGCTGGCTGCCCTGGACATGAATAAGCTTTCGACCTCCATGATTAGCGCCAAGCAGAACCTGATAAACGCTAAGAAGGCGTTAGATAATCTACTCAATACGAAAACAGAACAGGCACAGACCGCCCAGGCTGTGGTGGATGCGCAGTTGGCAGTGGATTCGCTGAAACAGGCGGCAGCTGAAAAGGCCAGCCAGGCTCAGTTAGCTCTGGCGAATGCCAAAATCGCCCTGGAAGACGCCAAAGACACTCGTACAATGATGAATTATCCCCATTCGACTGATCCACTGGTGATCCAGAAAGCACAAACCAGCTATCTGGTGGCCAAGGAACAGTACAAACAGGCGCAGAAGGACTTCGCCAAGGTGGAGCGCCTGAAATTAACAGAACCCCGTCGCGTCCGCGCACTGGAGAACCTGCTTACCGCCCGCACGAAAATGAATTCAGCTTTGGCTACATACAACTGGTATTTACTACCGTGGACCAGTGATGAGATTGCTCAGGCCGATGGCAACCTGGCTGTAGCGCAAGCAAACCTGGCAGCCGCGCAGGCAGATTGGGAAACCTTAAAAAATGGCGCCAGCTCGGCTGAAATAGCCCTGGCTGAAGCCAGGCTGGCTGACGCCCAGCGTGCCTGGGGGCAGGTTAAGGATGGCCACAACGCCGATGACGTGGCCGCGGCTGAGACTGCAGTGGAAGTCGCTCAAACCGCTTTGGACCAGGCGCATCTGTTAGCTCCCTTTGCCGGGACGATCACAGAAGTTAATGTAAAAATGGGCGATGTGGTCAGCGCGGGCAAGAGCGCCTATCGCATCGATGACCTGTCTTCTATATACATTGACCTTCAGGTTTCAGAAGTAGATATTCAGAGTGTGCAAATCGGTCAATCCGCCACACTCACATTCGACGCCATCGTGGAACAAGAATATAACGGCGAGGTTACCTCAATTGGTATGGTCGGCAACAGCTCCCAGGGTGTGGTGAATTATTCCGTTACTGTCCGCATCACGGATCCAGATGCCAATATCCGCTCGGGCATGACTGCCTCGGTAAGCATCATAATTGCCCAGGCAAAGGATGTGCTGACTGTACCGAATAAAGCGATCCATACCAGCGGTGGTCAAAAAATTGTCACCGTCCTTTACCAGGGCCAACAAATCAGCCTCCCGGTGACGGTAGGTTTGACGAATGACTCAATGAGCGAAGTCACCAGCGACCAGTTGAAGGAAGGCGATGTTGTGGTCATCAGTGGCGCAACCACCTCTACCACTACGACAACCACCAACATGCGAAACAATGACTTCGGTGGAGGCACCATCATAGAGGGTGGTGGATTTGGCGGCCCTCCGCCCAATGGGATGCCATAAACATGACCGCGATAGATGGGTACAGGTCAGTGAAAGGAATAATATACAATGATTGAAGTACATGACCTAATCAAAACTTACCGCCTGGGAAGCGTCGAAGTACCGGCGTTGCGGGGTGTGTCTTTTAGCATCGAGCGCGGAGAAATCGTAGCGATCATGGGGCAATCTGGCTCGGGTAAAAGCACTCTGATGAATGTGCTTGGTTGTCTGGATCTCCCGACCAGTGGCAAGTATTTACTGGATGGCAAGCCGATTGCCGATATGAACGAGAACGAGCTGGCTGAAATTCGTAACCAGAAGATCGGGTTTGTCTTCCAGCAATTTAACTTGCTACCGCGCATCTCAGTACGCAGAAACGCTGAAATGCCTTTACTGTATAACGGTGGTAAACCGCAGAAAGAAATTCAGCATCAAGCCGAGGCGATCCTGAAAGCAGTGGGGCTGGAAGATCGTATGAACCATCGGCCTACCGAGTTATCTGGGGGTCAGCAACAACGGGTCGCGATTGCCCGAGCGCTGATCAACGAGCCAGCCTTAATCCTGGCCGATGAGCCGACTGGAAACCTGGACTCTCGTACTGGCGCTGATATCATGAATTTACTGCTCAGCCTGAACAAGGAACGCAATCTCACCCTGGTGATCGTCACACATGATGCAAATATAGCCGCTCATAGCCAGCGGGTGATCCACTTGCGAGATGGATTGATTGAAAACGGGTAATCCTATGAAACTTTACCGACTACTCCTGGAATCGCTTGAAAGCCTGAACGCTAATAAACTCCGCTCGATGCTCACGGTATTGGGCATTGTTATCGGTGTGGCGGCAGTCATTGCCATGTTGTCCATTGGACGCGGCGCTGAAGCCTCCATCACCTCTCGTATCGAAAGCATCGGCACCAACCTGATCTATATCTCTGCTGGCAGCACCAATCAGAGCGGGGTGCGCAGCGCCTCCGGGTCAGCCGCCACCTTGACCCTGGATGATGCCGACGCACTGACCGAGCTACCCAACGTAGAGGCAGTTGCTTCTCAAACGAGCAACTTCGTACAGATCGTCTACCAGGGTCAGAACACCAACACCCGCTTACTGGGCGTCACCCCTGGCTACGAAACTGTCAGTTCACTGACTCTGGCAGACGGCGTCTTTATCTCAGACTCAGACCAATCCGCTCGTTCATTGGTGGTCGTCATTGGCAGCTCCGTGGCGGATACACTCTTTGGCGGCAGCGTGGGCGCAGTTGGACAAAAGGTGCGCTTGAATGGGCAAACCTACAAAGTCATTGGCGTGCTGACCAGTAAAGGGGGGACGGGTTTCATGAACCAGGACGACCAGGTATTCATCCCGCTCTCTACTGCCCTGTATCGCCTGGTGGGTGGAGCGCGTTTCCGGGGCTCGAGCGTGATCAACCAGATCACCCTTAAAGCCACCAGCCGGAGCACTGTCTCCGAACTAGTCACGGCTGCGACAGAGATGATGCGCGCCTTGCACGGCACCGTGGAAGGATCGGATGACTTTACCGTGACCAGCCAGGAAGCCACGCTGGCTGCAGCCACCGAGGTATCCGATACACTGACGATTTTCCTGGGCGGTATTGCTGGAATCTCGCTGGCAGTCGGTGGCATTGGCATCATGAATATCATGCTGACCACCGTCACGGAGCGCACGCATGAAATTGGTCTGCGCAAGGCAATTGGCGCCAAGCGCCGGGATATCCTGATGCAATTCCTGGTCGAGTCGATCTTGCTCAGCCTGCTGGGCGGGTTAATCGGCGTCGCCATCGGTTGGGGGACAGCGCGCCTGATGGGTCAGGTGCAGTTCAGCGGCAGTACGATCACCCCGGTGGTCAGTCTGGATAGCATCCTTTTGGCGACGCTCTTCTCGGTGGCTGTCGGTCTCTTCTTTGGCATCTACCCGGCAACCCGCGCGGCGCGCTTACAGCCGGTCGAAGCACTGCGTTACGAATAGACAAGGGAGTTTCTCCCAGGAAAAGAAGTCAGCGCTGGATCTCCGCCAGGATTGTTGTTCCCTCCCCCAGTGCGCTCGTGACCTGCAGACGGCCGCCCAGACGCTCGAGACGTTCACGCATGGACTTCAATCCCAGGTGACCGGGGAACTCACCCTGGGGATCAAACCCCTTACCATCGTCACGAATAGATAAAGATAATACGCCAGTCTGGTAGCTTAATCCAATAGCTACCTGGCTGGCCTGGGCGTGTTTGACGATATTATTGAATGATTCTTGAGCAATGCGATAGCAAGCTTCTTTCCAGGCCAACGGCACAGGGGGCTCGGCGCATAAATCCAGGCGTACCTGTAGGCTATAGCGCGCCTGTAACGCCGCGCCTTGTTTGGTCAGAGCCACCGCCAGGCCTTCGGTTTCCAACGATTCGGGACGCAGCTCGAAGATCAAGGCGCGCATCTCCGCCAGACCGGCATCAGCCAGGCTAAGTACATAATCCAGGGGCTCGACCAAAGCCTGGCGGGACGCCTCAGGCAGAGTTGTGTCACGCTCCAAGAGGGTGCGAGCAGTGCGCGATCCCAGGGCAATCCCATACAAGGCCTGGGAGACCGAATCATGCAATTCACGCGCCAGGCGTTGGCGTTCCTGCAAGGCCGCCAACTGCTGGGCTTGTTCATAAAGACGGGCATTTTCCAGCGCCACTGCTGCCTGGTTGGCAATGGCGCGCCCGAGCTGCTGATGTTCATCCGTGAAAGCAGCCAACTGGGACTGAAACAACAAGATCACGCCGATCGGATGTTCTTTCACAACCAATGGCAGCACCAGGCTGCTGCGAAAACAAGCCTGACGCATTTGTTGAAGCAATTCAGCTCTTAATGCCACATAACAATCAGTCTGTGGTTGCGACACTAAGGTAGATTCTGATAGCAACCCTGGGTTGATATCTTCGCGAATTTCTACATCAACCAGGCGGAAAGGTTGGTTGATTTCCTGAATGTACGGTAATGACTGAGTGGGAGCTGGCCCACGCCGGGCGACTTCAACCAGCTCTGCCTGGGTAGGTTGATCCGTCCGGGTAATCCAGATACTGGCTGCCTGATAACCGACCAGGTCGTGCAACTGGTCGAGGATCAGTTCCAGGAGTGGAGTAAGTTGCAAAGTCGAAGCCACATTCTGCGAAACATCTAACAGCGTGGATAGCTGGCGTGTGCGGTCCACAACGCGCTGCTCGAGCAGGAGGCCAGCTTCAGCGAGTTCTGCGTTCCGCTTGTGTAATTCGCTGGTCATCTGGTTGAAAGCCGTGGCCAACAGACCCAATTCATCGCGCGTCGACACCGGTATTGAAACATCCAGACGTCCCGCGGCGATGGCGCGCACGCCCTCAACCAAAGCCGCGATGGGACGGGTCAGCAAACGCCGGCTGAACAACGCCATTCCCAACGCGGCCAGCAGGAATGCCAATCCGAAGCCGAACAGCGTGGTGCGCACGGTGGCGCGGGCATCAGTCCGAATCGAGTCAGCGACTGCACTGGCTCCCGCAGTGATCTCGGCGGCTGGCGCAACCAACGCCATCCCCCAGCCGATCTCACTCAAAGGTGCATAAGCCAGGAATACAGATCGTTCCATAGTTCCCCCCAACTTCAATTGGCGTAAGCCCGTTTCGCCCCGCTGCATGGCCGCTACCACCTGGCGCAGGTCGGTGTTGGGCGAGCTATTCAGGTGTAAACCGAGTAGAGCGCCGGGCTCCGCGGCAGGGGATGTGGCTTGTGCGCCGAAAATATCCGCATAAGCCTGATCCGGTGCGGCGACCAGGTCCCCGGAAGAATCCACCAGGAAGGCGTAACTGCCCTGGGTAGGACGGACTGTGGTCAGACGCTCCACCAAACGGGTGAGTGACACATCCACCGAAATGGCTCCCTGAAATTCATCTCCTGCGTAGACGGGTGTGCTGGCAGTGACGAGTAATCCCTGACCGGCCTCGTCCAGGTAGGGAGAGAACCAGACTGTGCGGCGTTGCGGGTTGCGGGCGGGTGTGGTTTCGATGTAGGCGCCGCCCTCTTTCCAGTCTGTCACCCGGATCAGTTTCTCTGAAAGGTTAATCACCGGATAATAGCGCAGGAAGTTTTGCGAGCTTATGAAATAGATCGCCACTGCGTCAGGATATTGGTTCAGCAAGGCAGGGAAAAGCGATTCGAGCACCGCCGATTCGCGCAAGCTTTTATCAGCCAGGGCGCTGAATGTAAAAACTGGCGAGGCCATCACCTCGCTACGCCGGTTAGGATTTGTATCGAAGAAGAATCCATTCAGACCACGCGTCAGAGAATTGGAATTCCAATTTGTCTGCACTCCCTGACGACTGCTCTCAACCAGGGTGAGAGCTGCAGTGCGGATAAAGCCGGCTGCAGGTTGCAGACGGGCTGCCGCCGCGCCAGCTTCCGTCTGAGCCAGGCTAAGCAACCATTCACCGCCCTGTTTTTCCAACCCAACCGCGCTGCGCCCGGCAGCTTCCACCTGCGTGCGTTCAAAGCCAAAAACCACCAACAGGATCGTGGCAAGCGCCAGGCTGGCCAGGAAAACCAGCGTCATCAATGTCAACTTGGCGGACAGGCGAGAGAATGGAGCCAGCATGGCTTGTTAATTGATC
>CAYGZL010000003.1:0-1912 GCA_964354345.1 uncultured Anaerolineaceae bacterium
CATACCAGTCCGCCACCCACTCCCACACGTTGCCCGCCATATCGTACAGACCATATCCATTGGCAGGGTAGCTCCCCACCGCGCTGGTATCTCCGATACAATTGCTCCCATTTGCCTTGCTGCAATCCGTCCCATCCCCCCTCGGGTAGTCCTTCCCTTCCAACCCACCGCGCGCCGCCTTCTCCCACTCCGCTTCGGTCGGCAGGCGCGCCCCGCGCCAGGCGCAGTAGGTATTCGCCATCTGCCAGTCCACGTAGATCACCGGATAATTCGCATATTGCGCATTGCCATAATAATCGGAATGAGTTGTGGAGCTCGTTCTCTCTGGCGCCTGGCAAACCCCGGCGGCCACGCAGACCTGGTAGCGTGCATTCGTCACCTCATACACATCCATGGAAAACGCGTCCAGGTACACTGCATGGGTTGGTTGCTCATCACCACCTCCATTTTCGCTGCCCATGGTAAATTTGCCAGCCGGGATCAGCGCCATCGGATCAATCCAACGTGCCGGCCTGGGAGCAGGCGTGTTGGTCTCGATTGGCATTGTTGGTGAAGCAGCCGGCACATTGGTGGCTGCGGTCGCCCCGGGAACTATGGGCCCCTGGGTGGCCTGGGGTTGCTCTAATGTCAACCGCCAATAGCCCCACGCACAGATTGACAGGACGCCGATAACGATCGCCAGGGTAATCAAGCGTTTGCGGCGGGATGGGTCTGCTTCTGGCTTCACTCCCCATGCCGGCACTGTCTTGGATGAGGTTGTCAACCGTGCTGGAGCTGGTGCAGGAGGCTTAATCGAAGCCACCCCTTGCGGCGTTTGTTTGGCTGGCTTCGCATCCTCAATCCGTAGTCTCGTGGCATCCGCGTCCCCACTCGCTGGTTTCGGTGCGCTGCTCCAGGCTGGGGTTGTCCTACCAGCAGATCGGGGTTCCTCTTTTACAGGCTTAACCTGGCCTGGTTCGACAGGTACTACTTTGACGCTGCCCATCAGCACCTGCTTAAACTCAGCCACGCTCTCAAAGCGCTGCGAGCGGTTGGGCTGCATCGCCTTGACCAGCGCGGCGCTGACAATTGCGGATGCCAGCGGATTCACAGCACGCGCCGGGGAGGGCAGCGCCGCTTCGCCGGTGTAGATATCCAGGCTGTCCGGCGGAGTAATCCCGGTCAGCAGCTTGTACAGCGTCGCTCCCAGCGCGTAGATGTCGCTGCGCGCATCCGTGCGTCCCTGTCCGTATTGTTCGGGTGGGGTGTAGCCGGGCGTCCCGGCGCGCGCCGCGACCGTGGTGACCAGGCCCGGATTAAACAGCTTGGCAATGCCGAAATCCACCAGCACCGCCCTGCCCTCCGGCGTGATGCGAATATTGGCTGGCTTGATGTCGCGGTGGATGATCGGCGGTTCCTGGTTGTGCAGGTAGGTTAATGCGTCGCACACCTGCCCAATCCAGGCCAACGCCTGCTGCTCCGGAAATGGTTGCCCATCTCGTTCATCCAGCAGCGCCTGCAAATCCTGTCCGGCGATGTACTCCATCACCAGGTACTGTCCCTGCCCGGGCAGGCTGAAGCGGTCCAGCACGCGCGGCAGGTTGGGGTGTCGGATCTTGAAGAGCAGCACAGCCTCACGTTTGAAGCTGGCTTCCGCCTGCGCTGATATGTCCAGGCTCTCTTTGAGCGCCACCGACCCTTCCAGGTTCAGATCATACGCCAGGTACACCGCCCCGAACCCGCCCTGTCCCAGCAGTCCGTCGATGCGATAGCGTTCTCTAAGGATTTGTCCGATGGTTACGGTCATATCATTGCTCTGCCGGTGTATTTTACCCGAAAACTAAAGATTTACGGCGTTCGAACACATCGGTTCGCCACACACTCACACTGGCTACACGCATAATATCCAGACCAGTTCAACGGCGCATAAAGC
>CAYGZL010000004.1:0-12917 GCA_964354345.1 uncultured Anaerolineaceae bacterium
CCAGGACCTGACCACATACGATTTCTTCAACTCAGCATTGGCATTTTGATCCCATGCCGTTTGGCTGCGGCAATGGCGATCTCATAGCCAGCGTCGGCATGGCGGACGATGCCCATACCGGGGTCAGTCGTCAGGACGCGCTCCAGGCGGCGGGCTGCCTCAGGAGTGCCGTCGGCGACAATGACCTGACCGGCGTGCTGGCTGAAGCCAATGCCGACCCCGCCGCCATGATGGAAGGAAACCCAGGTGGCGCCACCAACCGCGTTGATCATGGCGTTCAGGATCGCCCAATCGCTGACCGCATCGCTGCCGTCTTGCATGGCTTCGGTCTCGCGGTTGGGCGAGGCGACTGAACCGGCATCCAGATGGTCGCGACCGATGACAATCGGGGCTTGCAGCTGGCCGCTGGCGACCATTGCGTTGAATTTCAGACCGGCGCGGGCACGCTCTCCGTACCCCAGCCAGCAGATGCGTGCGGGCAGACCCTGGAAAGGTATCTTCTGGCGCGCCATTTTCAGCCAGCGGTGCAGATGAGCATCTTCCGGGAAGAGCTCCATCACGGCCTCGTCGGTGCGGTAGATGTCTTCAGGATCGCCGGAGAGAGCCACCCAGCGGAAGGGGCCTTTGCCTTCACAGAACAAAGGCCGGATGTAGGCCGGGACAAAGCCGGGGAATTCGAATGCGTCGCTGACGCCATAATCATAGGCGCGCTGGCGCAAGTTATTGCCATAATCAAAGACTTCGGCTCCATTTCGTTTAAAGGCTAACATGGCTTCGACATGGCGGGCCATGGAGGCCATCGCGCGCTGGCTGTATTCAGCCGGGTCGCTCTTGCGCAACTCTTCCGCCGCGACTACGCTTAACCCAGCTGGCACATACATCAGCACATCGTGGGCAGGAGTCTGGTCGGTGACTATATCGGGAATCACGCCACGCAGAACTAACTCCGGGTAAATATCGGCGGCGTTGCCGATCAGCCCGATCGAGCGGGGGATTTTCTTCTCCACGCACTCTTCCACCAGCGTCATAGCTTCTTCCAGCGTGTCTACGACAACATCAACGAAGCCGATTTCCTTACGCCGTTGTGCACGCGCCGGGTCCACTTCGACGATCAAACCGACGCCCTCATTCATGGTTATCGCCAGTGGTTGCGCACCACCCATTCCACCCAGACCAGCGGTCAGGATGAACTTGCCTTTCAGCGAAGACCAGCCGCGTTGGCGAGCCAGCGCACCGAGCGTCTCGTAAGTGCCTTGCAGGATGCCCTGTGTGCCAATGTAGATCCAGGATCCGGCGGTCATCTGGCCGAACATCATCAAACCGCGGGCTACTAATTGGTCAAAATGGGCCTGAGTCGCCCAGTGGGGCACCAGGTTGGAGTTGGCAATCAAAACCCGTGGTGCGTCGGGATGGGTCTTGAAGATCACCACGGGTTTGCCAGATTGCACCAGCAGAGTCTCGTCATTTTCCAGGTCGCGCAGACTGTCCAGTATGGCGGCGAAGGATTCCCAGTCACGCGCGGCCTGGCCTCGCCCACCATAAACTACCAGGTCTTGAGGGCGCTCAGCCACTTCAGGATCCAGGTTGTTTTGGATCATGCGATAGGCTGCCTCAGTCAGCCAGGATTTGCAGGTTAATTGTGCGCCGCGCGGCGCGCGGATTATCGAAGAACTGTAATTCCGACGTGATTGAGCCACACAGGCCTCCTATAAAGAAAAAATCCCCTCAGGGCGATTATACGCTAAGAGGGGAAGAATGTTCAAAGACCGGGATGCTTAATGGGGTAATCGCTGTGGAACAATCCCGCTTCGTGCAGTGGATCAGCCCCCGTTAATTAACCGATAATCCTTGGTGATCTTTAACGAACATGGCGAAGGTTGTGTGCTTAAGACGCTTCACCAACTCGGCCTGGACATCGCACCAGATGGGCTTCATCGGGCAATCGTCGCCGAAAGTACAGACGCCGTTATTAGCGACACATTCATTGAGAAGAATCGGACCATCAATCGCTTCGACCACTTCCAGCAAGGAAATTTCTTCTGGCGCGCGCGCCAATGAGACACCGCCTCGGGCACCACGCGAAGTTTGTAAGAGGCCAGCCACCGATAATTGTGAAACAATCTTAGCCAGGAAAGATGGGGGGATCTGCTGTTCTAGTGCGATCTGGCTGGTAGCCGCTCGACGTTCTGACCCAATCCGAGCCAGGTAAAGCACGGCGCGGACAGCGTAATCAGCTTGACGAGTGATTTGCATGGCAATACTCCCTTTTATTTAATAACTTTTGTCTTTTATCATCACTGCGGACTCTACCGGCAGGAATTCCGTCCGGATTAATTTGTTATCAATATTTTAGACCCATTTTGGCTTATTTGCAAGTGACAGAGATCATAGGTCAGGGATGATAATCATCTTTATTCATATGATGTTGGAAACTGTGCGGAATTGTAGTTCCTGTCAACCATTCAATATGAGCATAGTCAGTTAGCCGGCGGTTATTGCCGGGCTGGAGTTATGGTAAGATTTGAAATGATTATTTATTTGCCTGGGTCATCAACATGATTTTGCAGGTCAGGAGATGCAACGGATGAAACAAATATGTGTGGTTGGGGTCGGCTATGTGGGACTGGTCACCGCGGCTTGTTTTGCGGATTTAGGCAATCGGGTCATTGCGCTCGATATCAATGCAGTGCGGATTGAGGGCTTGAAACGGGGTGTAATGCCAATCTATGAGCCGGGACTGAAAGAGCTGGTAGACCGGAACGTCCGCTTCGGCAGGCTTTTCTTTACCACCTCCTATCCGGAAGGTTTACATGACACTGAGTATGTTTTCATCGCCGTTGGAACCCCCTCGGGTGTTGATGGCGAGGCCGATCTCCGTTACGTAGCTGCAGCAGCTCAAAGCATCGCTGAGGCGATGAATAATCCCCTCATAATCATTAATAAATCAACAGTGCCGGTCGGAACAGGCGACTGGGTGGCGGATATCGTGCGCAGTCATCAACCGCAGCCCATTCCTTTCTCGGTTGTATCCTGCCCAGAGTTTCTGCGCGAAGGGTCGGCGATCAGCGATTTTATGCAACCACATCGTACCGTGTTGGGCTCTTTGGAGCGTGAGGCGGCCGAAAAGGTAGCCCAGTTGCATTTACCATTACGTGCCCCGATCATGATCACTGACCTGCGTACAGCCGAGATGATCAAGTATGCCTCGAATGCATTTCTCGCCGCAAAAATTTCATTTATCAATGAGATTGCCAATATCTGTGAAGCGTTGGGTGCGGACGTCAAAGAAGTCGCCGTTGGCATGGGTTACGATAAACGGATTGGTGCACAGTTCTTAGACGCCGGTCTGGGGTATGGTGGATCGTGTTTTCCCAAAGATGTCAAGGCGCTGGCTTACATGGCCGCTGAAAAAGGCCGTCACCCTCAACTCTTGAATGCGGTGATGGAGATCAACAACGACCGCCGGCCGGTGGTGATTACGCGCTTGACAGAAATGATTGGCGAATTACAGGGTAAGCGGGTGGGTTTGTTGGGATTGTCGTTCAAGCCGAACACAGACGATATGCGGGATGCTCCTGCGATTGATGTGGCGCAGGGGTTGCAACAGGCTGGCGCGCAGGTTTGCGCTTATGATCCGGTGGCGATGGAAGTCGCGGCACCATTGCTGCCCGGCGTGGAGATGGCCCCTGACGCTTATACCCTGGTTGAGAATTGTGATGCGTTGGTGATCATTACAGAATGGAATGAATTCAAGCAGCTTGATCTGGAGCGGGTCAAGGGTTTGATGAGACAGCCGGTAATTTTCGATGGGCGTAACATCTATGACCCGGATACCATGCAGCGCTTGGGTTTTCTCTATCGTGGTTTCGGTCGGGGATATAACGACGATTTATCAGATGTTCGTTCCAGAATGCATCCGGTGACTTGAAACAGGAAGCAACGGGTATGAGCCAGGATCATCCGCCGGTGTGTGATTACGAAGGCTCGGATTACCAGGCGTCTTTCTGGGATCGTGGAGAGCGCGCTTATGAAGACGCGGTCGAGGCGATCGCCCTGCGACGGTTGCTTCCCTCCCGCGGCCGGATGCTGCTGGAGTTAGGCGCGGGAGCTGGACGCAACACCCCTCGTTACCAGGGCTTCGAGCGGGTGGTGCTCGTGGATTATGCGCGCACGCAGTTACACCTGGCACGCCAGCGCCTGGGAGCGAGCGATCGTTACATTTATGTGGCAGCCGATATATACCGGTTGCCGTTTGTCCCAGGCCTCTTCGACGCGGCGACGATGATCCGTACTTTGCACCATATGGCTGACGCCCAGCGGGCTTTGTCACAAATCTGCGGGGTATTACAGACGGATGCGGTCTTCATCCTGGAGTATGCAAATAAGCATAACCTTAAAGCGATTGCTCGTTACCTGTTGGGCAGGCAGGCATGGAGTCCATTTACGCTGGAACCGGTGGAGTTTACGAAGCTGAACTTCGATTTCCACCCGCGCGCCATCCGCACCTGGCTTGGCCAGGCTGGCTTTCAGGTAGAGCGCCAGTTAACCGTTTCTCATTTCAGGCTTAATTTGATCAAGCGTTGGTTGCCGCTGTCCTGGCTGGTACGGTTGGACGCCCTGGCTCAATGGACGGGAAACTGGTGGCAGCTTACTCCCAGTGTGTTCCTGCGGGCGCGGGTCAGCGGCAATACGTTTCCCGCAGCGCCGGGGATGTTTTTTCGCTGTCCTGAATGCGGACACGTTCCCTTGGAGGAGACAATGGCCGTGGTGGCTTGCCCAGACTGCGGACAGCAATGGGCGATTCGGGATGGGATTTATGATTTTCGCGGGGAAGATTAACTATAGGATTTTGGGGATTTTAAAGCTTTTTCGACAACCCAAAAATGGGATAAACCGAATGTACGCAGGGGTGTGCGCTCCAGCAATTGGAGAATCCAGCGCAGGATTCGTCCGAGCGCCGGGCGGCGAGTAATAATGTTGTCGTAAGCACCAAAAATAATCCTTTGTTGGATGATCTTCACGGGCAATCCGCTAAATAGCTGCTTTAAATCCCGGCGGCGATAAACGCGCACATGCGGCGCCAACCGATCACGCCAGCGGCGCGGCAGGTAGTTCACCAGCGGGATATTGCCAAAGTGGTAATGCCCTTTCCAATAGATGCCGTGGGTTTCGAAGGGATAGCCTTGATTCGGCACGAAGATGACCATCTGACCGCCAGGTTTGAGCACCCGTACCATTTCAATCACCGCTTGCCGATCATCCTGGACATGTTCCAGCACCTCATGGCTTAAAATCACGTCGAAGGACTCGTCAGGGAAAGGCAGCTTCTCGCCTGCAGCGCACACGATCTGCTCAGAGCGCTGGCCAGCGATTGTCGCCCGCTCCAGGTCATATTCCAACCCAACTACCTGACCAGTGTGGGGCGCCAGGTGTTCGATATACATACCCACACCGCAACCGTTTTCCAGTACCCGGCCAGTGAGGCGTTCACTGGCCGCGTTCAGGATCATTTGTAAACGGCGTTCCTGGCCGGCTCTCCAGACATAGGAAGGTTCGCCGCGCAAGGCAGCTTTTTCAAGGTCGTGAGTAGGAGTATTAGAAGGGTTGGGGGCGTTCAAATATTGTCCCATCCTTGCTGGGCGGCTCACGGCCTGGGGGTATTCCCCCATTTTTGATATAAATCATTCTCAAGCCCCAGGCGTGCCAGGACGCGGCCGACGATCTGGTTCACCACATCATCCACGGACTGAGGCCGGGCATAGAATGCGGGCACAGGTGGGAAAATGACTGCGCCCGCTTCGGCGGCCTGGCTTAGCAAGCGAAGGTGACCGCGATGGAGTGGGGTTTCCCGGACAACCAGGATCAATGGGCGACCTTCTTTGAGCGTCACATCGGCGGCGCGGGTGAGTAAGTCTGCCGAGTAGGAGTTGGCGATCGCTGAGAGCGTTTTAATCGAACAAGGGATGACCACCATACCCCGCGTGGAGTATGATCCGGAGGCGATGGGTGCACTCAGATCGCGATAACCATATGAAACGTGGGCCAGATTCAGGACATCCTTCAGTTGCCAATCGGTCTCATGGGCGAGGGTGAGTCGCGCGGCGGGAGTAACTACCAGATGAGTCTCGACCGGCGAGGCGCGCAGAGTTTCGAGCAGGCGGATGCCTAAAATGGCGCCTGAAGCACCGCTGATTCCTACTACCAGGCGTTGCGGAACAGCAGCTCCGTTAAGCATAGAACTCATCCGTCCGGTTTCCTTCCCCGGTAAATGGCAATTGTACCGAACATCCGGCGTTGAAAACACACCTCCTGGAAACCAGCTTGAAGCAGGCAAACGGAGAGTTGTTCGGGAGATAAGAAGGCCTCAGTCGAATCGGGCAGGTAGTGATACGCAGCGGCCTGTCCAGTCAGCCAGCGACCAAGGGTTGGGATGATGAAGTGCAGGTGGATGCGGATTAACGGGGTCAATGGAGAAAAGGCTGGGGGAGTAGTATCCAGGGCGACGAATATTCCGCCGGGCTTGAGCACGCGGAACTGTTCTCTCAGGGTGCGCTCCAGACGGTTGACATTGCGCAATAGAAAACCGGAAACGACCGCATCAAAAGTGGCGGCTGGAAATGGTAGATCATGAGCATCCACGGCAGACCAGGGAAAGTCTGTGGCTGGCAGAGTGCTGGTCAGACGCGTGCGCCCCACTTGCATCATCTCCAGCGTAAAATCGGCAGCAACCGGCAGGCAATCTGGATATTGGCGTACAGCTTCGCAGGTCAGGTCGCCAGTGCCTGCGCCCAGGTCGAGCAGCCGGCCGCGGCGCGGTAGCGCGACCAGCCGGATCACTTCCCGCCGCCAACACTGATCTTGACCTAATGTCATCAAACGGTTCATAAGATCATAGCGCGGTGCGATCCGGCTGAACATCTCCTGGATCGAGGCGCGCCGCAGATTGTCGGGCTGCGCGATCAAGTCGGCCAAAGCAATCTCCTGCGGCAGCTCATCCAGCTTCCTGCTGGAGCAGGGCAGCGTCTTCGGCCTGGGCAGCCCGCCGGCCTTTTTCGGTGTCAACGAAGGTTAATAATAATCCGCCGACGATAAATAAGATGATAATGCTCAGCACAGCCGGTCGACTGCTGCCAAAAATCGTTCCTGCGGCGGCGAATAACAGGGGGCCCAGGAAGGACGAGAATTTTTCCATAATGCCATACAGCCCGAAGAATTCTCCGCTTTTCGCGGCGGGCGACATGGCGGCGTACAGGCTGCGGCTCAACGCCTGGCTGCCTCCCTGGACAACTGCCACCATCCAGGCCAAAAACCAGAACTCGATCACCGAATTTAAAAAGAAACCCCAGATAGCAATACCAGCATACATCACCAGGGCCAGCAAGATGCTGGATTTGGTGTTCAGTTTCTCAGCCAGGCCGCTGAAGAGCATTCTACCGAACAGGAAACACAACCCCAGGCCAACCAGTTCCAACAAGACTAACATGCCAATGATTATTCCCAGGTTGCTCTGGCGAATGCCCGGCAGGACTTCTATCGTTGCCAGGCTCATGCCATTGCCCTGGCTGGCAGGATTTACCTCGCCAGTATTCACCAGACTGAGCTTGTGTTCGCCCGGAGAGTCCGCCTGAATAGTCTGGGTGACCTCATAACGCCGGGTAGATTGATAAGCGTCGATTTTGAGGGGTTTGCCAGTGTCGGGGTCGGGATACGGTCTACCATCCAGGAGAACTGCCCAGATGCCTTGATCTGGTCCCTGGCTGTAGGTAATTCGCACCTTTTGGCCGTTGTAAGGGAAATCGAGGCTGGCCGCACTCTTCGAGGAGTTCAGATAAACTACATCCGCCTCAGCACCGACTTCCCGGGCGGGGATGGTTTGAGGCAGCCAATCGCCGCTCAGGTAGCGGTTCAACCGGTCGGGCAGGTAGCTGCCTTCACCCAGGTGAGTGGCGGTGTCGAGGAAGGTGGATGCTGGTGCGCCGCTGAGATGATTGGGCAACAATCGAACGCCAGTGATGCCAACCAAGGGGAGCGCAATCAGGTTAAAAAGAACAAAAGCCAGATAAATTGGACGGCGTTTTTCCTCTCGGTTGGGCAAGCGGCCAAAGATCAGGCTGTAAGGAATGGCCACAAACTGCACCAGGAGCAGCGCCAGGATCAGTTCAACGCTGCCAAAGCCTAGCTCGGCGCCGTAAATAGCGGCAACGCCGATGATTGTACCGATCCCATCGTTATAAATCAGGAAGGCGACCAGGAACTTGAAAAGTTCCTGGTATTGGCGGATATCGCGCAGTGTCTCACCCAGGCGCTTAAAACTGGCTGAGATGGCGCTTGCGCCTTTGGCAAGCCGGGCGATGGCTGCACGTGGTTCAGGAACGGCTCTAAAGATGGGAATAGAAAAGACCGCCCACCAGATCGCCACACTCAAGAAAGACAGGCGGGGGCCCCAGGTGCCTGGGATCATCTGGATCATCACGATGTTGATGGCCAGCAGCAGGCCGCCGCCCAGGTAACCCATGGCATACCCGCGCGCAGAAACGCTATCCTGGTCCTCTGAGCGAGCCACGTGGGGGAGGAGTGAGTCGTAAAAGGTATTGGCGCCACTGAAACCAATTCGGCCGAGGATGCCCAGGATCGAAGCCAGGATCCAATCACCTGTGCCAACCAACACCAGCAGGGCAGTGGCGACAATGCCGATGCCGGCAAATATGGAAAGGAACCGCTTTTTGCCGCGCATAACATCGGAAATCGTACCTAAAATCGGGGAAAGAATAGCGATGATGAGTAAAGAAAGACTGAGGCCAAAACTCCAATAGGTAGTGGCTACAGTAGCGCTGGGTAAAGTCGAACCAGCTACCTGGCTGAAATAGACGGGCAACACTGCCGCCAGGATGGTTGTAGCAAAGGCGGAATTGGCCCAATCATACATCGTCCAGGCCCAGATGCGGTGTTTATATCCTTTATCACTGATTTGATCGTGCGGGGTGGTGCTCGCGATAGCCATGCAAAACCTCCATCACAAAAATTGGTACAATTATAGTTGAGGTTGTAAGTTCTGCAGGGAGAAAATCAATAACTGGAATCCACCCGAATCCAGGCGGGTGATCCAAAATCTGATTTATAATATATGCGACGCGCTATTATTTTTCTATTATCTGGGTAATAACCATAAAACCAGCAGGTTGTGTCTTCGGTATGGAACCTGTCAGGTTGGTTTGCAGTTATTCGGAGAATCTTAACATGAATATTGAACTTATCTTCCGTATTATTGGAATGATTGCGTTGGCAATCGTCGGAGTGTATTGGGGAGACCGCCTGGGAAGTCTGGCCAATATTTCCCGGCTTGCTTCGACGATTGGTTTGGGTTTGATCGGAGCTTTGGTCGGGTTTGTTTGTGCACCATATGTGACTACCCGAGCGGCGCGTACGCTGCGTACCTCCTTGAGTAAGTTCCCAGCTCAAACCCTGTTTGCGGGTTTGCTCGGTTTAATTGTTGGTTTGATTGTGGCGGCGCTTTCGGCGTTACCCTTATCTTTGTTGCCTCCCCCATTTGGGAATTTGATACCGGTGATCGGGGCGGTGATTTTTAGCTATTTTGGGATTGTTATTTTTGTCGTCCGGCAAACTGACATCTTTACAGTATTCCGCTCACGTTTCGCGAACCGTTCTCCAGAACAGGCTGAAGATGCCGGCAAGCCTGTGGCGGGAGTGGATGAGGGGCGCACGGTTCTACTCGACACGAGCGTAATCATTGATGGACGCATTGCTGACATAGCCAAAACTGGTTTTCTGACCGGTACGTTGTTAATCCCCCGCTTTGTCTTGAACGAATTGCAATATATCGCCGATTCATCGGACAATTTGCGCCGGCAGCGCGGTCGCCGTGGGATGGAGGTGCTGGCGCAATTACAAAAAGACAACACGATCCCGGTGCGAATTAGTGATATTGATGTCGAAGGGATTCGGGAAGTGGACGATAAACTGGTCGTATTAGCGCGCCAGTTGCGTTGCCCGATCTTGACCAATGATTACAATTTAAACCGCATTGCCGATTTGCAAGGGGTCAAAGTTTTGAATGTGAATGAGCTGGCGAATGCAGTCAAGTCGGTATTGCTGCCGGGTGAATCTTTAACGGTGCAGGTGATTCAGGAAGGTCGTGAGGCGGATCAGGGGGTGGCCTACCTGGATGATGGTACGATGGTGGTTGTGGAAGATGGCCGGAATTACATCAATAAGCGGGTGAATGTAACAGTAACTAAGGTGTTGCAAACTGCGGCTGGCCGGATGATCTTTGCCCGCCTGGATACTAATGGACGGTAAGGTGGGTAGCCGCGCGCCATGAAAGAATGGCTTTACGGCCGGAACGCGGTTTACGAGGCTTTACGCGCTGACCGACGCCAGTTCTTTCATTTATGGGTGGCTCAGGGGGTTCAGGAAAAAGGCCGCCTGGCACAGGTGCTCGAGACCTGCACCACGAAAAAAATCCCCATTGAGCAGGTACCTCGGGCGCGCTTGGATACCTTGAGCGATGGCCACCAGGGGGTAGCGTTGGAGTGCAGCGGCTATCCATACCAGGCTCTCGCAGATATGCTTGAGTTGGCCAATCAACGCCAGGAAGCGCCATTCCTGTTGATCCTGGATACTTTACAGGATCCGCAGAACCTGGGGACATTGTTGCGTACCGCGGAGATCGTTGGCGTGCACGGTGTTCTATTGCCTTTTAAGCATACTGTCACAGTTACACCGGCGGTGGTCAATGCCTCGTCGGGCGCGAGTGAGCACCTGTTGGTAACTCAGGTCAACCTGGCTCAAGCGATTGGTGCGTTAAAGAAAGCTGATGTGTGGGTAATTGGGTTGGAAGATCACCCGGCCGCGCAGGAATTGGATCAGGTGCGGTTGGATGGACCGCTGGCGCTGGTGGTTGGCAATGAAGGGCATGGGATGCGGTCCTTGGTGCGAGATTTGTGCGATATCCTGTTGCGGCTGCCGATGCGCGGCCAGATCGAGTCGCTGAATGCGGCGGTGGCTGGCTCGGTGGCGCTTTACCTGGTATGGCAGGTGCGTGGCTTTGAAAAAAGAATGGCGCGCCGCGGAACGAACCTCCAGGGCGCGCCATGACCGGGTTAAGCTAGCGAACTCAGATCTGCCCTTTACTGCGCTCAGGGCAGACTCCTTAACTCCTCCTAGGCTTTCACAATTGGGAAGTAGATATAAAGGAGCGAGGCAGGGTCGGCTGCATCATTGAAGGTTTCCGGATAGTACTCGAAGTCTGCTCCATCGCCGGGTCGAAATCCGGACTTAGGTAGCCACTCGTTCAGGATGTAGTGATAGGTCGGCCCGATGTTCTTGATCCCCAGACATTCAAACACCGCATAGGTCTGCGCTGGCACTTCCCGACCGACCATTCCCTCAGGAATGTCGGTCAATTCGGTGACGGGTAAGCTGGCGACATAGTCTACCAGACCAGACTGATTCTGGAAACATAGCCCATATGCGATCTCCGGGCCCGGCGCCAGGTGCTTGATCTCGGCCATACGCGGCATGAACTTGTCCCACATTTGACCGATCTCGCTGTTCTCGTTCTTCCCTAAGTACGGCATGCCCACTGCCATAAATTTATCAAGCTGTACAATCTTGGGTTCCATAATCATTTGCTCCTTGACTTCTGCTGGTGGTTTTTGGCTTTCTTGCTCGATGAGCTTTAAGCGGTTGTTGATTTGCGCTAGCTGTTGTTGTGCTGATCGCACCTGCTGTTCGATCTCCGCTTTCCGCAACAACAACATACCCTTGAGTTGATCTTGCGACAGGTCTTCTGCCAGGAGGCTGGCGATCTGCTCGAGGGAGAATCCCAGCTCTTTGAGAACCAGAATGCGGTTTAACTTCATGAGCTGATCCGTAGAGTAATACCTGTAGCGAGTGAAGCGGTCGATATCATGCGGCTTGAGCAGTCCGATCTCGTCGTAATAGCGCAAGGTCTTGATAGACACACGGCTGAGTTTTGAAAAGTCTCCGATCCTGAACATAGTTTCGTTCCGCGCGGTTGGATAGGTTGAAGTTCCTTCGTACATAAGGATACACCCTCCTGTGGGGGGAGAGTCAAGAGGAAAAAGGGAAAAGTGCGCGAGGTATTGACGTTCAACTTAAATCCTGATAGACTCGCTTGCCATGCGTCAGTCCGGCTGGCGTAAAATATTAGGCGGCCAATCGTTGGCAGATTGGCGCGTTTTATCATCATCCCCCTCCAAGACCTTGTCGCAAGGGAGGGCGTCTGGTATAATGCTGTTCGCCTTCGGTCTGGAACTTTACAATTCTTGCCGACGTAGCTCAATCGGCAGAGCAACCGCCTTGTAAGTGGTAGGTTATGGGTTCGATTCCCATCGTCGGCTCCAGATATTGTTGATTGGAGAATGTCGCTTGTTGATTTATTCTATCTATCTTGAGGGATGGGAGTGTGAAATCAGCAATCTACAGTCAGCAATCAATAATTCATGGGCGGTTACCCAAGTGGCCAAAGGGGTCTGACTGTAAATCAGATGGCGGACGCCTTCGGAGGTTCGAATCCTTCACCGCCCACCTTGTTTCGTCTCGGTGGCGAGCAGCCCTGGGCAGCGTTGACTGATTGGCGACTACCAGACTGCGAGACGTGGGGACGAATGCCCTCATAGCTCAGTCGGTAGAGCACGCCCTTGGTAAGGGCGGGGTCATGGGTTCAAATCCCATTGAGGGCTCAGGTTGCCGAACTTGATCGTGGAACAGTCTTTGTAAGGAGAAGAAATCATATGGGAAAGCAAAAATTTGATCGAACGAAGCCACACATGAACGTGGGGACGATGGGGCACATAGATCATGGGAAGACGACGCTGACGGCGGCGATCACGAAGTGGTGTGCGTTACAGAATCTAGCGGATTACCGGCCATTT
>CAYGZL010000005.1:0-4015 GCA_964354345.1 uncultured Anaerolineaceae bacterium
CGCAAAAGACCATTGCGCGCGCCCGGCGATCACCGGGCGCTCCCGGCTGAGTTGATCCAGCCGTTCAATTTGCTCCTTTGAAAGCGACTCCTGGCAAATATAGGGCGAGCGCAGGATGTCCAGGGTGTCCCGCCAGGGAAAGTCAGGGCTGAGGGACAGCAGTTGGGTCAATGCGGCGATGGCCGGGATAGCCACCAGAGGGAGGCCGTACACGACGGGAACGCCGGACTCGGCGGACACCGTGCGGATCAGGGAAAGGTAAACCCTGGGGTTGGGAGCCAGCACAGCAATCTCAGATGGGGAGACCTGCGCCATCAGCAGGCGCTTGATCTCCAGGATCGTCCGGCGGATCTCGGCTTCACGGGAGGGGGCTGCGATCAGCCGGATAGCCTGAGGGTCGGCAGATATACCCTCGCCTGGCTCAAACAGTGTGGTATGCAGGTGAGCCAGAACCGGAGTGGCAGGGTCTAACTCAGGGAGCTGCTTTACCTGGCAAGGGAGGCTGCGCAGCAGAGATGCCCGGGTTTTCTGCAGCCGGGCCAGCGCCAGGCTGTTCTCGGAACGATTACCATCCCAAAGAAGGTAGATCTTCAACTCAGCAAAGCGGGTGCCAAGCTGCTGGAGAATGCGAATCTGGACCGGGGTAAATTGATCGAACCCCAGGATAAACAAAGGCGCGTCACAAAGAAACAGGGCGGGATCCTTTTCCAGCGCTTCGGCGGCTACCCAGAGCAGACCATCCGCATCCGAATAATCATGCTGCTGCATGAAGCTTTGGTAGCGCGTATAAACCTGCGCCAGTTGCAGGTCGCGCGCATCCCCGGATCGCCGGGCATATGCGGTGTACTGCTCAGGAAAAATCCCCTGGCTCTTCATCTCACGCAGCCAGCCCAGCAGGACCTCTACGAAGCCGGGTTTATCGCATACCGGGGCGAAAGTGGTGAGTTTATTTTCGCCATTCAATTCTGCGAGAATGCTGCGGATCAGGCGGCGGATCGCGGTGTCATTGATTTCATGAATTGGGATTGCCGCTTCAGCCAGGACTGCATACCCCAGCCGGTAAAACTGGTACAGCTCCACACCCAGCGTGTTCCCTAACTTCCGGCGCAGATCGTGGATCACACCGGCAGTGGGTAAGAGAATGGCGATTGGGGCAAGAGGGTTCGCTTTTTTTGCCTCGCCAATCTGGGAGGTGAGATGATGTACGGCAGTATGGAGTGAGGGTGTGAGAAAGAGCTGAGTCGACATGGATTTAGGAATGTATTGTTTTGAATCAGAGACAAATCCAATGTTTGGCGTGTGTCAGATTTAAAGCGAGCTCATAATTCCTTGCTGGTATCAATATCGTAATGATACCTTCTTACCATCTCAAGCCCACCGCCCTGGCGTTGAATCTCAAATCTGGCATCTCGTCGAAGTTTATCCACTCCTATGGTGAAATTGAACGGGTAGAGCTCGGGTAAATGGATCAAGTCATCAAATGGTATCCCTTCAGATGGATGGGCATAAAGCGCACAGGTCAACAACCAGCTCTGAAGTTTTTCAGAGGCTGAGAAATACCTTAACTGAATTCTATTATTCTGTTTCTGATCCGTTTTAGCAAGTGCGCCCCAATTGGCCAGCGATGCGATAATTCGTTCGACCGATCGATCCAATGCTCCGAGATGTCCGTAATCGCCGGCAATTCGATCCTTAATCATCTTGCGGGTGATCAATTCCTCAGTCCGGCTGACCTGGCCAATGGCTGCCACACACTTTCTGAAGAACGGGTAGCAAACCAAGGTCATACCGAAATGAAGCCACAATCGTTCTTCGGATGATGACAGGGTTGGAAATATCGCTAAAGCTTCCTGTCGAATCTGAGGAGCATGCTGCTCTGTTTTCACCCAGATCGCGGTTAAAACATCAATCGTTTTCCGTTGGGCATCTGTGCCGTAGACAGTCCCAGAAATCGTTTCAGCCAAACGCTGCCTGATTTCGACCGGTTCAATATTCTGAACGCATAAGGATGCGGTTACATCCAACCAATCCAACGTAATCGTGCGGCTGAATCCAATCCCTTTACCCATTAAAAACTCGCTTTCGTGATTTGAATTAGGGGGACAACCACTTCATCAATGGAGATACCGCCATGAGTGACGACCACTTCTCCGCTTGGAGCAAAGGCATCTCGACCCGCTGGCATTAAGGCTGTCATCTGATCTGGCAAGATACCATCGTTATCCCAAAGAATGGTATCTGCGAAAACGTTTTGAACCCGCAAGGCCGCCAGGCGATCCATATAAACACGGGCTCGTTTTCCGCGTGTCTGCGCAAGCAGCCCTTCAGAAGGCTGACCAAATCCGGTCGCTTCTACATGCCCGTGATCGCTGGCGATAAACACGGAATAACCACGATCCAGATACGAATCGATCAGTTTTTCGATTGGAATTGAATTTTGATCGTGATCCGGGTCTAACCATAAACGGAGGGATGCTTGCTGATCGGCGGCGCCAAGGGTGGCATTATGCGCCAGTCTGTCGGGTGTATCTTCGAATAAACACCAGAAGCTTACCCGCGGATCTTGCAGCTCCGGAAGTTGATCATTTCCCCGATCAAAAGAAAGCGATAACAGCTTACAGGCAGTTTCTGCAACCCCTTCTCTTGACCAGAACAATTCCCAGGCGCGGGCTTCCGGTGCACAATGATCCAGATCATTGGCGAAATCTGCTGGGCGCAGACCAGAAATCAGGGCATATCTGGAGATGGATGTAATCGTGGGAACCTGGGCAAGCAAGGATTCTGTTTTTATTCCCCAATTTGCATGACGTTTTGACCACACAGACCTGATCACCTGCCAATCAGTCAGCGATAACCCATCCAGGATCAACAGGACAACGCGGTCTATTTGCCCCAGATTGCGCAGGTAAGCCAGATAGTGGGGGACATGATGGACATGATGCGGCCTGGGTAGGCGCTGTGTACCGAGTGGAGCATAGTTGTTGTGTAGCCAGGCTGAGAAAATCTTATCCATTTCACGGATCAGCTTTCGGAATGCTTCTTTTTGCGCCTGGTTGACTTCCAAATCGGTTTGATACTGTAAGCTACATAACTCAGCCCAATCCCGGGCAAATCCATTCCATGCGGTCCAACCTGTTTGGTCCGTTGGAGCAGATCCGATCGCTTTCAAGCGGTTTTCTATATCTGCCAAAAGAAATGTAAAGCGGTGAAGACGCGCATCTGTCAGGGTAACACCGGGGTGAGTCCAGGCGGGCAAATCCTTCTTGTCGTGCATTTCTAAGGGTTCCAGGGTTCCATGCCGAACCAACGCAGGTATCAGGTCTTGCAGTTGCGTATTACCGTAGAATGTCAGGCGATACCCTGGTCCAGCTTCCTGAATTGGGTTACCTGATAAGGTTTGTTCAATCGAATATTGCCACTGTTGTTGGACAAAGCCCGAGAATACTTGAGCCTCACGGATGAGAGCATCAATCTGCCAATCACGATACGCGGGATAGCGCTTCAAGCATTCAACCAAGCCTGACCGGAGCAGGTTGGGTAGGGATGATTGACTCCGGTGATAATCATTCAACCAGGCAATCAAGGCGTGCGGCTGACTAAGCGTGACCGGATCGGCGTTAAAAACTTCGCGCAGCAAGTAGTCAATGGTTTTTTGCCGGCTCAGGGTTTCAGCCGGTGGTGGACAAGATGCCAGCTTCTCAACCTGGTCCGGGCTAAGGGTTTGCAATACCGGGTAGGCTAGATTGGGGAAATACTGGTGCAATGAAAAAGTCAGCCGGTAAGCAGACTGGTACAGGTCATAAGGCAGGTCTTCCAGCAAGCCGGTGGTAATTACCACAACCGAATGCTGCGGGGTAACTGGACGCGCTTCCTCCACACGGTGACGCAGGAGCACCGGGTCATTTTCTTGGATGACCTGGAATCCGCGTTGCGCCAATTCGGACATCACTGCTTCACCCGCCAGCAGCCGGTCCGGGTCACTGACCAGGGTGAGCGGGTGGAGATGGGGAGGGAA
>CAYGZL010000006.1:0-7513 GCA_964354345.1 uncultured Anaerolineaceae bacterium
ACCAGCAGGCGCTCCAGCTTTTCCAGGTAGTCAGTGTCCGTGTCGGAGGCATGCTCGGTGTGACGGCGCAGCAGGTTGGTGACCACGCCCTCGAAGCGGCCTTGTGCGACGGTGTTGGGCGCATCTTTCTTCGGGTAGTGACTGCGGAAAGATGGGCTGTCGACCCCATAGAGCAACAGCTCGCGCTGGACCGGGCTCAGCGCGCGGACAGGCACAGACGGATCGAAATCAAAGCCGTAGTAGCGCCCTGCAGCACGCAGGGTCTCGATATAGCGACCCACGATGAGCGGGTGCCACAGCAGCACCGCACCATCGGTCAGGCTCTTTTCATCGTCAAGGATGCGCGGCAGGATGGCGGTGTAGACGGTGCCCAGCCCGGTGCAGGCCGGGCAGGCTCCAGCGGGTTTGTTGAAGGAGAAGGAGGCCATGCCCATCTCGGGCAGCCGCGCGCCGCAGTTGGGGCAGGAAATACTGTTTTCCAGCTCACCGGTCTCGTCTTCATCGTCCCAAGCGGTGGAATCTACCGCCATGCTTTCCATCGACTTGCCCGGCTGCGCAGGGTCGCCCGGCTGCGCAGGGCTACCCAGCGGCGGTGAAAACAACCGCTTGTGCGTGGGCGGCATGTCCGTGCCGCACTTTGGGCAGGGGCGGTGACCCGTGCGGGCGAACAGCACGCGCAGGTAGGTGTAGACTTCGGTGGCGGTGCCAACTGTCGAGCGCGGCGAGCGGTTACGGTTGTGCTGACTTACGCTGATCGAGGGTGAGAGTCCTGTGATTGAATCCACGGGAGGGCGGCTTTCGTAGGTCACCAGCCCAAGCGATTCCATATATTGGCGCTGGCCCTCCTTGTGCAGCGTATCGAAGGCCATCGTCGATTTGCCCGACCCCGACAGGCCGGTAAAGACCACAACCTGGTTCTTGGGAATCGAGAAGGATATATTTTTTAGGTTGTGTAACCGCGCGCCACGGACGGTAATTTCAGACATAAGCTGTTGGTCTCAATCGAACACATGGTTCGCGTATTGGGTGATTGGGTGACAGTCGAGACAGGTGGGATGGCAGATGGAGTTCGCTCAATCGGTACAAGTATTGGAGTTGGCGTTGACAAAGACGCCTTATTCGCGCTGTTCTACCAGGGGGCAGCCAAAGTCCTTGTCGCGCCCGAATATGCAGGGAAAGATATTAAAGAAGCCTTGCGCTTCGGGTCAGTCACCGTCGTGATCAACGAATAAACGGTAATCGTCGATTATTTTCCCTTGGGTCGCATTATTACACTGCCTGTCGAGCTCAGGAAGATCACATACACACCATATAAGATCAGCGCTACAACGATCAACGCATCCGCCAACGCCCCCGGTCCGCCCATCCCACGGATGGTAAATTGTGCCGCCACCAGGATCCAGGCCAGCCCATGGAACCAGTGGATGATGAACGAGCGCACGCTGCGTTCGCCAGCCGGCAGGCGGCTGCGTGGCCAGTTGTAAGTGTAGAAGACGCTGAACAGCACGCAGCCAATTGTCCACACCAGCCAGGGGATGCCGAAAAATGAAGTCGTCATAATAGCTCCAGTTGCTTGATTGTGCCTGTTCAGTGAGTGGCGTCCGAACGGATGAACGGCGGCATCACCGCCTCGGAAACGAGCAATCCATACCGGCGCGGTCGCCGGTAGGCGTTGCCCCACCCCTCTTTTTGTCGCCAGTCGCGCAGGCGGTCCAGATCGAAGCGCGCCAGGTATACGCCCTCCGCGTCGCCAGCTTCGACCACCAGTGTGTCGCGCGGCCGGTCATCAACGTACGCTATTCCATCGTAAGCCACGGAGTGACCGTTCTCTTGTGGGGCGGCGTAGTTCGCTAAGGCCACCCCGAGCATATTCTCCATCGCGCGGCTGCGAAACTGGCTGAGCCGGTTGAGCTCCATTTCGCAGGCGTTGGGCGTCAGGATGATCTCAGCGCCTTTGAGCATCAACAGGCGGGCGCTCTCGGGGAACTCCCGGTCGTAGCAGATCATCGCCCCCACCTGCACCGTCCCAACCGTGGTGTCCAGCGCGGCGACGTAGAAATCCTCACCGGGGGTCAGCGCAGATTCCTTATCGAACTCGCAAGTGTGCAACTTCGCATAGGTAAATAAGACCTGGCCCCGCCGGTCAATCAAGCTGACGACGTTACGCGGTCGCTCATCCCAGCGCTGCAGATAGGTAATGGCGATGGCCATTTCCAGCTCAGCAGCCAGTTCACGGAAATGGCGCACGAAGGAGCCATCGGTCTCGATGGCTTGGTCTAACCATTGGGCAAGGGAGTCCGCGTTCTGCTTTTGGAAGAATGTGTACCCGATGTTCCACATCTCCGGGAACAGGGCGATATCGGCGCCGAGAGCCTGCGCTTCGCGGCAGAAAATCTCGCCCTTGGCCAGGTTTTCCGCCTGGTCAAAGCCAAACCCTTTCATTTGGAGCAGAGCGATTGTTAAAGATTTCATACTCCCTTGTCTTGGTCAGCATCGATCGAGAGCAATGGCTTTTCAACTGGAGGCTCTTCTTTGGCTTCGCCTTCTTCTTCTTCCTCCTCCGGGCTTATGTCATCGTGCAGCTCGAGTAAGGTGGGCAGGGCTTCTGCTACGGCCTGTAATACCAGGAAGTAGAACGCACCTTGCAATAACGGACCTACGATATTCATTCCATTAATATAGAGTTGATAATCCAGGGCGATGGGCGTCTTGAATAAGTCCCACAAACGATTCCCGAAGATAATCAGGTAGTATGCCAATAACGGCCAGGAAAAGATGCCAGCCCAGGCGGATATTTGCAGGATATTTTTCTCTTTGTTCGACATATTAGTCTCCTCTTGATAGATTTTAACACGAAGCGATCATGAACGCAGTTCACGGTACATCAGGTTTTTTATCCCTACTTACACGGCGTCCCAGATGCCTTGAACGGCGATTCAACCGCCACCTGACTCAGATCCACCGCGCTCAGCACCGCTCGCGCCTGTTCCAGGCTGAAATCCGCGCGCTTGCGGAAAATCCAAACCGGTGGGTGATCGTAAACGCTGAAAGCCTCTTCAACAGCCAGCAGGTTATTATTAAATAGCGGCAGCTCAGGCATCTGGTTCCAGACGAGACTGCCGCCCACATCCGAGATATACAGAGGTCCAAGGCGCAAAGGAGCCTGGAAGATAGCCGCCAGATCGAATCCCAGCCGGCCGTCGAACATTGCCCGGTAATATTCCATTGTCATCGGGTAGGTGCGCGGGATACGGCAGGCTGACCAGATCGCTCGTTGGCTCTGCAACAGAACGAAATCCGCCTGCGCCAGGACATCCAGGTACATCTGGCGTTTTTCAGGACCGTCATACCAGCGCGCTTCCATCGTCACGCCTTGGTAGAAATCGCCGAAGGGATTGTACCCGTCGAAGGAGAAAGGCAGACCCTCATCCCAGCTTTCATTGGAGATGACCGAGCGTTCTAGCGTGATTGACGGCGCGTCACGCGTTCTGGCAATCAAATAATAGGTCTGACCTGCCATGAGGGTTGCCCCCTGAAACGCGCCACTCACCATCGCTCCTGGACCCTGGGAGGTTGTGGCTGGGAGACTGATCTCCACCTGATCGAGCAGGGTTTGGCCGTTCGGATCGGCAGCGATTACAATCTGGAGACGGTTGACCTGGTTCGACGATCGGACATGCGGCAGGATGACCCGCGCCAATTGGCCGGTTTGGCGGGCGTCGAAGGCCTGGACGAAGGGGATTGTCGCGCCAATGGATAGCTGGTCAGGTGCAGCCACCGGTGCGGCGAATGTACCGGCGCTGCCGGTTAACAGCAAATGGAAGGGCGCGGGGATATTCTGCAACATCCAGCGCGTGGCCTGGACCCGGGTATGATCGGTCCGATAAATGGCTGAAACAAAGGTATTCGCCCACACCAATGTCCCCCCAAAAACTACCACTGTCACCAACCCAACCAACCCCCACCGCAAATACCATATCAACCTCGTAGGGGCAGACCTGCGTGTCTGCCCAGGAGGGGGTAGACACATAGGTCTACCCCTACGTGTTTGCCCCGGTGTACGTGTTTGCCATGGTTTGTGTGTCTGCCCAGGAGGGGGTAGACACATAGGTCTACCCCTACGTGTTTGCCCCGGTGTACGTGTTTGCCATGGTTTGTGTATCCGCCCAGGAGGGGGTAGACACATAGGTCTACCCCTACGTGTTTGCCCCGGTATACGTGTCTGTTCCTTGCCTTCATTCTTTTGTTTTACCACCCTCCACAATTCGACCACCCCCCAGGCAGCGAACAAAGCCAGGAAGGGGTATATTGGTAGAAAATAGCGGATGGACTTCACCCAGCGGGTGGCCATGTAGATAAAATAGCCGCCAGTCCAGATCAGCGGCAGCAAATGCAGGCGCCAGCCATCCCGGTAGCGCATGCTGCGCCAGGCCGCCCAGAAGAATCCAACCCAGGCCATCACTCCCAGGGGTAGCCCCAGGCCCCACAGCAGCATGTTGGAAAGCGGGAAAAGCACGATCGGGCGGTGTGCCCATTGCTCAGCGGGTGGTCCACCGCCCTCGCCGCTTGATTGGCGCGCCGCGGAAGCGACATTGCGCAACCAGTCCAGGTTCGGCGACAGGGTGAAGAGGGTGGTGTCGCCAGTCGCTGCCCGGAAGCTCATCGGTTGAGTCAGGCGGAAGGTGATGCCGGTCATCAGTATAGCGACAACCAGGCCCATTGCGGCGATGAGGAAGATCCGCCCCGGTTCTTTGGTGGATTTGATTTTCACGTCAGCGATGCTCAGGAAGGCTGCCACCACAACCAGGCCGCCCAATGGCAGCAGGTTGATCTTGGAAGCCAGTGCCATGCCATACGCGACGCCAAACAGGGCATACCAGCCAAAGGCCTGGGGATCGGGGCGATAGGGAGCGATGGGGGTGGACGGATGGGGCGCAACGATTACGCCACGGGGTGGGACAGGTGCAACGACCGGGTCAACGCCTTCTGGTGAGCCAGGCAGGGTTGCAGTAGAGGGTGGAACGCAAATTCGCCGGGCGGAGGGTCGTTGGGCGATCCTTACTCCGACATATATAGCGATCGTGGCGAACAGCGCGGCGTAATTATCCACCGTCATGAAATGAGACGATTGGATCTGCAGCACCGCCAGGCTGCTCAGAGCTACTGCCGCCAGGCCCACAGTGCGACTGTACAGGCGCGCTCCGATCAGAAAAATGAATAACAGGGTCAGTGTGTCAACCAGCGCTGAGAGGGTGCGTCCCATCAGGCGTAGCTGATCGTAGCCGGTATTTCCAGTCCACTCCGCCAGGCAGCGCAGGATAATTTGTGGCCACTGGCCCCACAGCATCGCATTATCTGGACCGTCAGCAGTCTTGTTCCCTGCCAGGTCGTATCGGGGATAAGCGCTCAATGGCGACAGGCGAGTGTTGAAATAGTCAGCCAACGAGTCTGGCAGGCGCAGCGCGGTCAGAGTGTTGGTCAGCCCATACTCATCCGGGTGCAGGTTAGCACCCTGGCTCCAGTTCACCCAGTTAAAGCGAAAATACACCCCGATCAGGATCAGGAAAAGCAATATCCCCTGGATGAAAACGGTTCGTAGACGCATCGATGAATAACCCGCCTATTGTACCAAATCTTACGCCAACCGCCTCCCCTCTTTGGCGATCTGGCAGAAAATTATTCGTTCTGATAGATCGCCAGTTGTGTGTTGGAGATCTGGATGACTTTCTCCGCCGGTAAGCAATCCAGAATGGCTCGAGTGACATCATTATATTCCCCGTAATTTGCAAAATCATGCCAAACGATAAATCCATTCGGCTTACACATCTTCAAGGCGTTTAATGTGTCCGATTTAACGGCGTGGTAATCGTGCGCTCCATCAATAAAGACCAGGTCTATCTTCGCATAGTAGGGTGCGAAAGCGAAGTGAAAGGAATCACCGTAGAATTGAATGATCTTCTGCTCAACATCTTTTCCCTGATATTCTGCGTTAGGAAGACTGTCCTGGACCATGACTGCGTCCGTTGCATAGACAGGACGCGCTAATTTCCCCTTTTCTACGGGTGGTAGATCAAGCGTATAGACGATGCAATCAGCGGCGGAATTTAGCGCAAAGTTTAAGGCCGTTCTGCCACGATAGGTGCCAATCTCAAAGATTTGCTTTGGTTGGATTGATGCGGTAATCAGGGCTAAATAGGCCAGTTCATCCACCGGTGTTCCGATCCCCTTCCCCGGCAGGTGTTCTAAAGTAATCCGGGTGCCAACTTTTATCGGGATAATATCGAAAATATCTTTTGACTCCCAACGCTCCTTACCGACCAGACTCATATATTCTCTAAATATCCTGCCCGGGAATGTTTTCGCCCGCTGTGGATTTTTTATGAGTAACTTAAGCATTAAGAAATTAAAAGTTGAGAGCGCTCCCACAAGGAGATGAAGCGGTTTATTTTTCACAATCAACACAGGTTAGAATTCTCCAGACCGGCTGGTCTAAATATTAAATTGAAGGGAAAGTATATCATAAGATGTAGGGCAAGCCGTTAGCTTGCCGTTGGTACACGATGGAATTATTCCGGCATTTGGTCGGTTCGTCCAGTGAAATACAGTGCTGTCGAGGCTGGCGGTAACAGGACTGTGAATTCAGACAGCCCTCGTCCGAGAATCTGCAGCTGAAACAGGTCATAAACCACTTCGACCGGTCGGGGCAGCTTGAAGGTGCGCGCCCCACCCGAGACGCTGTGCACGCTGAGCAAGTCTGGCGTGGCGTATAACACGTCGCCATCTGGGTTGTACAGGTGCACCCCGGCATAGCGGGCGATGCCGCGCAACACCGGCGCGGGTACATCCGGCGAGGCAATGTACACCGAACTCCAGGTTGCCTGGGCATCTCCTTCGATAAAGGTTCTTACGCCAAAGCCAGATTTACAACGCCCCAGGGAATACACCACCTCGCCCAACGTGATCGCTTGCGGGTCTTCCAGGTGGAAAAGCGGCCCGATCGGGTTGGTCGAACCCCAGAACCAGTCCTGGGGCAGGCCCTGGGTGATGGGATGCTGGAAATTGGTGATGTGCATCAGCGGACCCCAAGGGCCATCGCCCTGCCCGAAGTGCAAACCGGTCAAATCCGTCATGTGGTCTATATGCAGGGGGTTTGCTGCTGGAATGGTTTTTTGGGCATCCGAGTTCAGATACCCTGGGGCATACAACCATAATGCGACCTGCCCGTTACGCCGTATAATATTTTTCAAGGCTTCCCGCCGTTGGTTATTCAGGTGAAAGGGATTCAAGAAGATGTACAGCTTGTATGGTGGCAGGTCGCTTTCCAAGAGGTCGTTGAGCAAATACACATCATGCGGCGCGCCGAAGCGGTTCAGGCTGACCACCCGCTGGCGCCAGATCAACGGCAGGTCAACGTTATTTTGGATCGATTCATAATAGTACGACTCGTCGTCCAGCAATACCGCCACTTCAGCCGCGGGTTTCCGGTCAAGCTGGAGTGCCCAGTTCCCCAGTT
>CAYGZL010000007.1:0-4661 GCA_964354345.1 uncultured Anaerolineaceae bacterium
TCTCGCTTGACTTTCAAGTATCTCCCCAGTTCACTTTATTTTTGTCGGTTTGGTTTATCATCCTATCTGTCGGTCTTGTAATTGGTGGGATCGTCTGGTTGACCCGGACTTCATGGCGACAATTAGGGTGGTCTCGAAAAGGTTTGCTAAAGGCAATTGGTTTGGGATTACTAGGTTTTCTTCTGCTGTCTATCAATGTTATTGTCTGGTCGATTGCCAAAGGTTCATCTCAACAGCCTCAGATGACTATCCCAAGTCTGAGCCGATTGCTTCTCGTCGCTTTCTTTGCTTTTGGTCAGCCAGCCTGGGTGGAGGAGAATCTCTACCGAGGCTACCTACAACCACATTTGTCTCAGCGAATGAAACTTTGGTTAGCCATAGTTGTTCAAGCAGCGATTTTTTCACTCGCTCATCTTGGTTATCTGAGCAATCCTATTGATTTTGGTCAGACCTTTGTTGCAGGTCTTATTTTAGGATGGTTGCGAGAACGTCATTCAAATTTGGTAGCACCTTTTGTTGCTCATGGATTATTTTGGGTGATGGCAGCATTTATGCCAGTGGTCTGATATGTTTGCAATCAGCGCCCAACACCGGCTCCACCGGACAGCGGCTGCGCCACTGAGGGTACGCACCTGGTAAAAAGTAGCGGTAGAATGCAATCGAGTCTCGATCGCTCCGCCGCTGCTCGGTGAGCCATTCCGTTGGGCAGCTTTATCGTTCAAGAGATGTGACATTATGAAACCCAGAAAAAGAATATATCGATTCATGCCGGATTTTTGGAGGTGATAGGGTGGAAAATGTGACTAAAACTGGCCAGCCTGCTGAGTATCTGGAATCATTGCTGGATTGCCTTGCTTGCCCGCTGGACAACTCGGTTCCGCTGTCGGCGGTGCGGAATGCCGCGGGCGAGGTAGTAGCCTTGAGGTCGAGGGATACCGAGTATCCGGTTATCCAGAATGTGCCTTGCCTCGTCCCGAAACTGGAAGAGGGCATTCGGGGTGATTTACCGCTGTGGCAGGGGCGCCAGAAGAAGATGTGGCAGGAATACCAGGATGGGTCCGAAAGCATCTTTACGTCTGAAAGCCATACCATGGGCCGCCAGGTGGGCGAGATCATCACCCGGTCGGGGGGAGGGCGCTATCTCGATGTGGGGTGCGGGGTTCTTGCAAAACCCGCGTACATGGTGACATCGAGCGGGCGCGTGGAGTGGATCGGCGTTGATCCCTTCCTTGGGAACATTGCCAGGCAATTCCCTTTCGCGCAAGGTCTGGGTGAATATATTCCCTTCCTGCATAATGTGTTCGACGGTGCACTCTATGCCGGGACGATCTTTCATCTGTTGGATCCCCGGCGTTCGCTGAGGCGCATACATGATGTCCTCAAGCCGAAAGGAAAGTTGTTCGTGTGGTATACGGCCAGCAGGATAGGACGAAAATATCTAATCTGGAGAGGGCTACGAGCCCTGGGCTTTGCCCGGTGGTACGACGATGATTTTCTCTGGGGGTTTACGCGGAAATCGTTAGGGACCCTGGTCGAAGGAGCTGGCTTTGCGGTGGAGAATGAAATTTGTTTGTGCGAGGCCTGCCCGGATTTCTCGACGTGCGACCATGCGAACGAATATCTTGCCATTGCCCATCGCATATAGCACGGATTGCGCGAATGTATGAGGATCTGGTTCCGGTGGCTAGCAGGATTTCCAAACAATGAAGCAGCCCAACACCGGCTCGTGTCCTGTAAAGACATCGTCTGCTTGCTGGTGAAAGTCCAGTCCTGGTAAGGGTCAGGCGGCCAGGTAGCAGGCAACCGGTGCATCTGGGTGACTGGGTGTGCCGAAGCGTTGTAACCTTCTGAGAAGGGAGAGCAAAACAACAGCCCGCAACATAAAGTGAATCTTGCAGCGTCGAAATGTTAGCCCAGAAAAGGGAAAAAGAGGGAGCCGAGTCTGTGAGCCAAAGGCGAAGGCCAGGGAAGCGGTGAAGAGCCTGAAAATGCAGCCGTGAAGGACCCTCCGGCGTAGGGAGAACGGGATGTTGTGAAAGTAGACGATGGAACAGGAGAGGTCTCACGCGGTCGGCAGGCCACGACTGCCGTAACGAATGGTATAAGGCGAGAGGTGAAGTCCTGAAGGAAGCCGTGTGAGAAGTCGGAGGAGGTCATAGTACTGATGACCATCGAGACAACAGAACTCGCTCGGAGGGAAGGGCCTCTACTTCAACCAGGCTCAGCGAGGAAGTAAGTGTCGATGCATGCCGAAAGGCCAATCACATCAGCGATAGATAAAACACGAGAACTCCAGCGCAAGCTATACTTGGCGGCCAAGAGGAGCAGGAACCGTCGGTTCCATGCAATGTATGACCGCATCTTCCGGCTTGACATTCTGTGGCGGGCATGGGAAGAAGTACGACGGAACGGTGGGAGCGCCGGAGAAGATGGCGTGACTATTGAAGCCGTGGAACGGGAAGGAGTGAAACAGTTTCTCGATGAGATTGGGCAAGATCTGAAAGCAGGCACGTACCGAGCGCAAGCGGTGAAACGGGTATACATCCCAAAGTCAGATGGTCGTCAAAGGCCTTTGGGGATACCTGCGATCCGAGATCGAGTGATTCAGCAGGCGTGTAAGATCGTGATCGAGCCAGTCTTTGAGGCTAACTTTCAGGACAACTCGTATGGATTTCGTCCCAAGCGCAGCGCACAGCAAGCGGTCAAGGTGGTAAAAGAAGCACTGGTAAGAGGTTGGTGGGTGGAAGATGCCGACATCCAGAGTTACTTTGACAAGATTGACCATGGCTTGCTGATGTCTTTAGTGGAGCGACGGATCAGCGATCGTCGGGTATTGAAGCTACTCCGGCAATGGTTGAAAGCGGGTGTTTTGGAAGAAGGGGAATGGAATGCCTCTGAAATAGGCTCGCCTCAAGGCGGGGTGGTTAGTCCCCTGCTTGCGAATATATACCTGCATGTGCTGGACATGTACTGAGCGGAACGATACTCACACCTGGGAAAGATGGTCAGGTATGCGGATGATTTTGTGATCATCTGCCGGACCCAGCGAGAAGCCCGGGAAGCCTTGCAAAAGGTCAAGCAAATCATGATCAGATTGAAACTGATGCTTCATCCCACCAAAACCCGCATTGTGGATATGGGACAAGAGGGCTTTGACTTTCTTGGCTTTCACTTCCACAAAATGAAGACGAAGAAAACCCACAAGCTAATGCCTTACATATGGCCAGGACAAAAGGCAATGAAAACAGTGCGAAGAAAGATGCACGAAATCACTATGCGGATAACATTGAGCAACCCTTTGGAAGAAGTGATCAGGTATCTCAATAAGATTATTCGCGGGTGGCGCAATTACTTTCGCATTGGAAACAGTACCATAAAATTCCAAGAACTGGATTTATACGTGAGACAACGGTTACGACAGTGGGTCAGAACACAGAAAGGGTCGAGAGCTCATTGGAATGAACGTAGCTTTGAGCTCTTGGTAGCCCAGCGGGTTAGAGTACTTCTACCGAAGTGGAATATGCGATGTCAGACCTCGAAAGCTGCAAGGAGAAGGTTGTCGGTGAGTCGGATGAGGGCAAACCTCACGTCCGGTTCGATATGGCAGGGAATGGAAACCAGGATATGGTAAAGGTACTGAGGCACTCTCAGAAGAAATGGAGAGCAACGGGTCTGCCTTACCTAAGTCCCAGGCGCCATTCCCTGACCCTACCAGCGGACGTGCCGCGCTGCCCGTTGTGAAAGGTTAGGCGTAACCGGCCCGCCGCTGAACCCTATCCGTTAGCCCGCTGTTCGAATCCAAAACGTAGAGTATGGAGGTATGAAATGGATGACTCCCTAACCTGGTTGCTGATCCTTTTGGCACTTGCCCTCTATTTTCCTTTTCCAATATGGGCAGCTATTCGGCCAGTCAACGTGGTTACCCTGGGTGGGCTGCTGTTTCGTTTTTGTCCATGATGGTAGGGCTTGGTCCGCTTGGCGGCTTGCTAGCATTCTTGGCGACACTTGAAGCTTCGGCTGCAAAACCCTCTCGCACAGTATTTGATGTTGATAGACTGCGTTACCAGATTAAGCGTATACTATATCGTGCTGGTGATGCGCGTCTCATCATTCTTTTTGGTGTGTCTAACATCGATAATCGACCCAGAACCATTGATAGCCGGGAATGGAAACTGAGAAGTGGAGCAAATGAATTCCAGCCTATTGACCTGTTCTCAGTCAGCAACCAGTTTTCGGGAAAGAAGTATTACGTGACCTTGAATCCCGGGCTAAGTGAAACTGACATGATAGTCGCATTTGAGATACCGTCTATTGTTGTAAGAAAAGGAAATGTAGCCAGTCTGCTAATACCACAAGCCAATCGGCAAGCCTACGAAGAAGTGAGCCTATCGTTTTAGTAGCGGGCTAACACCGGCTTGCACCTGACGTCCTCACGCTGGGCGTTTGACAAGCATTCGTGGTTGTCAACGGTTCGGCGTTTAATTGGCGTGCCTGTCACAGTCGGGCGCAGGTGAACCCCACCGTTGGGCGCACAGAGTAAAGTTCAGTAGATTTTCAAGGAGAAAATATGTCAAATCTGTCGGAGTTTTATGATTTCTACGATGGGCCAGAGCATAGAGGCGAACAATTCGATTTTTACACTTCGCTTTTCGATCCAGACG
>CAYGZL010000008.1:0-6332 GCA_964354345.1 uncultured Anaerolineaceae bacterium
GCCTGACCCAGGTAGGAAGGTTTGAAGTCGTTAGGGCCGAGCATGGCGGTGGGCTGCAGGATAACCGCATCCAGGCCACGGGCGATGCCTGCCTGCACTTCGCGTTCAGCCTGCGCTTTGGAGCGATCATAGGGCGGGATGCGCATCACCGCGGCAGCTGAACAGTCCGTGTCGACCAACGGGCGGGTTTCATCTACCGACAGGTCGAACGGGTCCTGGCGCAAGGCCTGGATCGAGCTGAAGTACACCAGCCGCCGCACTCCACGGTGCAGGCAGGCGGCCACCACACTGCGGGTACCCATAACGTTGACCGCCTCCACCTCCGGACCGGAATCCACCGTCAGAGAAATCAACCCGGCCAGGTGATAGACCACCTCCACCCCCATCATCGCCTGCTCCAGGGTTTCCTGATCGCGCACATCAGCAGGAAACGATTCTACCTCCAGCCCGACCAGTGCCCGGCGGTCTGTGTGTACCAGAGCGCGCACATCCCGCCCCTGCACCAGCAACGCGCGCACCAGGTTTGCCCCAACTAACCCGGATGCTCCAGTTACAAGACATCTACCGCTCATCGCTCTGTCCTAGAAAATAAGCGGAAGCGCCACCTGCCGTGGCGCTTCCCCAAACAATGGTCTCTTTAATGTGCAGCATAGTTCACTCATCCGGACGTCCGCCTCGATAGTACAACAACGCTTTCTTAATCTCCGGCCTGGTTAGCAACAGATATCGCACCCGGCCTGACATGAGCTACAACCACTGGGCTGAACAGCCCCCATGCCAGCAATTGAAAATATGTTCTTATTCACTTTGCTTACTGAAGGACTAATAAATCCTTGTTTGGCGTTACCAGGATACCACAGTTGTGATCTGCAGTCATGAATCCAAAGTGCTATGAAAGTGTCATTTCAAAATACTGGATAAGCTGGCTTTTAATCCTACCCATGGCAAGATCAACGGGACAGGCGAGTACGTCTTCGTCGACCCCTACATGTAGGGGTCGACCTATGTGTCGACCTATACCTGTAGGGGTCGATCTATGTGTCGACCCCATCAAAGTGAGTATAATTTCTGAACCCGACTCTATAAGCTCGCGCTCAATATCAGAACGGCGGCGTACAAATCCAGGTCCTGATGATGCTCAGCACGTTGTCCAGGGCTCTTTGGCCTCAGGCCGGAGCAGTAACCGCTCCCAATCCTCATTTGTAAGACTTGCGACCAGATGATCCAGGAGCTCAAACTCACGGATTGTGCGCTTGGATTGACCGCAAACAGTTGTGGCTCAAAATCAGCCACAATTTCGGGATTTGCCACGACGATCCCAGCCTGGATCTCGAAAAATGTCGCTACCTGGGTGGTTTCGTGTTGAAACCCGGGGAAGAGGTTGAGCCTGAATGGGAAATCGAGTAGATAACTCTTAAGACAGCAGACGACCAGGCGAACTACGCGAACGGGGGCGGCGGGCAGCGAAGCTGATTCGTGAGATGCTGCCAGTTCAGGAGCACCTGAATGCTGTGGAACCGACCACCTGGAGGCGCTAACAGCAGCCCCACGGTAGTATACTCAGCCTAAAGAGGCATAGGATGACCGACCACAAAATAATTTCCGCCGAAGATTACATCGAAAGCCTGCGCGGGCGCAGGCTGAAGGTTTACCTGCTTGGGGAGCTGGTCGCTGAAACGGTGGACCATCCGCTGATCCGCCCTTCGATCAACGCACTGGCCATGACTTATGACCTGGCGCTGGATCAGCCCGAGCTGGCGACGGCTCTCTCGCCGTTCACCGGCGAGCGCGTCAACCGCTTTCTGCACATCGCCATGAGCGCCCAGGAGGTGGCGATGCAGGGCAAGCTGCAGCGCCGGATGGGCCAATTGACGGGCACCTGCTTCCAGCGCTGCGTGGGGATGGATGCGCTCAACGCGCTGTATTCGGTGACCTACGAGATTGACGAGAAACACGGCACACCTTACCATGCCCGGCTCAAAGCGTTCATCCAACGCATGCAGCAGGGCAATTTCGTGATTGGCGGGGCTATGACGGACGTGAAAGGCGACCGCAGCCAGGCGCCTGCCGGACAGGCTGACCCTGACCTGTTCTTACATGTCAGCCGACGGACGGCGGAAGGCGTGTATATCCGCGGCGCCAAGGCGCACCAGACCGGTTGCATCAATTCGCACTGGCTGGTGGTGATGCCCACGCAGCGCCTGGACGCCGCGGAGGCAGATTACGCCATCGTGGGCGCACTGCCGGTGGAGGCGTATGGTGTCACCTATATCTACGGGCGGCAGTCCTGCGATACGCGCAGCCTGGAAGGGGGAACGCTCGATGTTGGCAATGCGCAATACAGCGGGCAGGAAGCGCTGATCATTTTCGAAGACGCCTTCATCCCAAATGAGCTGATCTTCATGAACCGCGAGACCGAGTTCGCCGCCATGTTGGTGGAGCGCTTTACCAGCTTTCACCGGCGCAGCTACGTGTGCAAGAGTGGGGTGGGCGATGTGCTGATCGGAGCCGCAGCGACGATTGCGGAATATCACGGCGTCGAAAAAGCCTCGCACATCCGCGACAAGCTGGTGGAGATGACGCACCTGAATGAGACGATCTATGCCACCGGGATGGCGTCTTCCTACCAGAGCCAGGCGACGAAGTCGGGGGCGTACCTGTGCGATGACCTGCTGGCGAACGTGTGCAAGCACCACGTGACCAAAATCCCCTACGAAATCGGACGCCTGGCGCAAGACCTGGCGGGCGGGCTGATGGTGACGCTGCCATCCGAGGCGGATTTCCGTCACCCGGAAGCCGGTCCACTGCTGGAAAAGTACCTCAAGGCGCGACCTGACGTGCCCACCGAGCACCGCCTGCGCATGCTGCGCCTGATCGAGAACCTGACCCTGGGTCGCAATGCGGTGGGCTATCTGACCGAATCACTGCATGGCGCCGGCTCGCCGCAAGCGCAGCGCATCCAGATCTATCGCCAGATGAACCTGGCTGCCAAGCAGAAACTGGCAAAACGGCTGGCGGGGATTGAGTAGGATGGATATCAATCTGGTAAGTGCTGGATATCAATTGAAAGCTGCAGCTATTCTTGGACGACTGTATGGACCTGCCGCTAGACGGTATAGGTTTGATAGGCAGCAGTCAAGGTTATCATGACGTTTACGCATTGGAGTTGGTCGCGTAAACAAATCGCCTTCGAATGGCAAATGGAGATCAACGGCATATCGAGAAAAGTGGGAAGTGTTTATTTGGTTCTCAGCACCGTCGTCAGAAACATTTTTAACACAAACTCATCCGCGCCAATATCCGGCTGTAGATAACGCGGATCGTGATCGATATCGAAGGTAATCCCTGTTTCTACACCACGGTTAATCGCGGTCGATTTCTTACCAATGTGGTAGTTTCCAGCGAATGGATTCAAGAAATCTGGGTCGCTCCACAGGTTGACCGTGCCGGTGTCGATCGTCCCGGCGTTCTGCCAATCCTTGCCGTTCGCCCACACCCCACTGCCCCATAAAGTTCCATTCAACGTAGCCGTCGCATCATGGGTTACCGAAATCCCCAGCGTGTGCCCGACCAGGATCGTATTGATCAGCTGTAAGCTGCTGGGTGAGTTTTCCCAACCATAGACGAAGATTCCCGTGCCACCCCCACCCAGGTTGTGGGCGAGGGTGGTTTGTTTGGCTACCACACTCGAGGCGCTTAACACCAGCCCGCTGCCAGTAGACTCTGCTTGATTATCGGCGATCAGGTTATTGATTAGCGTAGCATTTGAATTCCCAATCATCAAACCGCTGCCCCCGGTATTGGCGAGGATCGTGTTATTGGAAACCGTTGCGTTAGTCCAGCAGCAAAAATCAACCCCGCCCGTCTGGTTGCTGGTGATCAGGTTATCCTCAATCGTCACGTTCGTGCCGTTGATTTCGATCCCCTCCCGGCTGTTCCCCTTGAGCGTATTCCCCCTGACCAGGATCGTGTCGTTGCCCCACGAAATTCCCAACCCGCTGCCATCATTATCCTGGAAGAGATTCTCCTGCACCTGCCCCTTGCATTGGAACATGAACATCCCCCCGCCCTGGCCCCCGTGATTGCCAATCAAACGATTGCCTGCCAGGTCGACCGTCGAGTCGATAAAAAACATCCCGGCTCCGAGCGGCGCAGTATTATTGCTGATCGTATTGTCACGCATCTCAAAGCTGCCCTGGATGCCATACAACCCCGCTCCCCGGCCGCCAATGTTACCGTCAATCCAATTATCTTCCAACGCCAGCCAGGCTCGGATGGCGTAGATCCCGCCCCCCACATCATCCGGCATCCAGGCTTCGCCCCCCAGCCCGGTTGGGTCGCCGTCCGAGATATGAAATCCTGTGATGGTCGGGCTGATCGGACCAGAGACATAAATCCCCCGCCCCTTCCCCTGCGCATCCACGTGCGTCACGTTTGCCTGAGGATCCGCCGTCTCCCAATTAGCGGGCGTATAGCCGCCCCGCAAGAAGATCGTTTTTGTAATGTAAACCACCTGGGTCACATAACCAGTCGTGGTGATATCCAGGCGGGGACGCATGTCCAGGGTATCGTACACACCTGCTGCCACCCGAATTTCATCTCCGGGATTGGCTGCATCCACGGCCTCCTGGATTTCTGCAAAACATGGTTGACTTCCCCCACAGTTACCCACCGGAGCCACATACACCACGTTCTCCGTTGCCCGTCCAACCATTCCTTTCAAACCCAAACACAACACCAGTAATACAAACATCGCCATAAAAACCGGCAAACTGACCATCCCGAAGCTTTTTATGGAACGCATAAGTTTATCCTTTATCGTGTTGTTAATCCATCCGAATAGGTGTGGTTTATTGGAGCTTCAATATCCTTATACCACAATCCCAATTCCGTGCTGACTGATAATTAACCGGAAGCCTGGTTATGACCGAGAGACAATCCGCAAAGCCATTGTGCAAGCGGCGCCGATGCCATACACACTGGAAAAGCCGCGTGAAGCACCGGTGATTGGACCTTAAAAACAACGAATTTGAACTTAGATCAGTTTGTTATTTTGTTGCGTTGAAACACAGATTTCAGTTAAAATTATCTTACCAACCGGCATATCTTCTGGAAAACATTTATTACACAAGTTGGAGGCAGCGAGATGATATTGAACACCACGGGGTCTCAGATTCACGAGCTTTCGGCCTTGATTGGAAATACACCGTTGCTGGCCATCGACTTTTTGTATCGTGGTCAGGCGCGTGTCCTGTATGCCAAGGCGGAAAATCTGAATATGACAGGAAGCATCAAGGACCGCATGGCGTTTTATATAATCGAGCAGGCCTACACCCGGGGATTGCTCCGGCCAGGCGACCTGATCGCCGAGGCGACCAGCGGAAATACTGGCATCGCCTTCGCTGCCATCAGCCGCGCTCTTGGGCATCCGGTGAAGATTTTCATGCCAGATTGGATGAGTGCCGAGCGGATCAACCTGATCCGTAGCATGGGCGCCGAGATTTGCCTGGTCAGCAAAGAGGAGGGCGGATTCATTGGCAGCATTGAGCTAGCCGAGCAATTGGCTACCAATCGGCCTGGCGTCTTTTTACCGCGCCAATTTTCCAACCAGGATAATTGTAGCGCGCATTACCTCACCACCGGCCCGGAAATTTGGTGGCAGATGCGCTTCCACGACCTGTACCCCGACGCCTTCGTTGCTGGTGTCGGCACGGGCGGTACCATCATGGGCGTGGGCCGGTTCTTGCGCGAGAAACGACCGACGATCAAACTCCACCCACTCGAGCCAGCCAACTCCCCAACCCTGTCCACCGGTCACAAGGTGGGCAGGCACCGCATCCAGGGCATCTCCGATGAGTTCATCCCACCGATCCTGGATCTGGATAACCTGGACCAGGTTATCAGCGTGGACGACGGCGATGCGATCCTGATGGCCCAACGGCTGGCCAGTGAATTGGGTCTGGGCGTGGGCATCTCCTCCGGTGGGAATTTCCTCGGCGCCGTGCAAGTCCAAAATTACCTGGGCAATCAGGCGGTGGTGGTCACAGTCTTCCCCGATGATAACAAAAAGTATCTCAGCACGGATCTGCTGCGCATCGAGCCGGTTAAAGATGGCTTCCTGACGCCCGATGTTCGCCTGATGAAGGTTCGCGCCTTCAAACGGGTGTGCTACACCTGTTGTACGCCCGAGGAATGCACCGAACTCGCCCCGGCGTACCTGTCTAAAGAAGGCGGTCTACCCAACTGCCCGCGCCGGTTGATCAACGAGGCAAGTGTAAGACGATGAATTAATGGCCGCCGCCTGGATCCGATTCGCTAATGTTTGTTCTTCG
>CAYGZL010000009.1:0-36118 GCA_964354345.1 uncultured Anaerolineaceae bacterium
GGTCACAACCAATATTGGTTGGACGCCGTTGTTTCCTCGTCTTGCTGCCATTGTCACCGATGTGGGCGCGCCATTATCCCATGCCGCCATCGTTGCCCGCGAGTTGGGCATCCCGGCGGTGGTGGGCTGTGGGAATGCCACCATGCGCTTGAAAACAGGTGACCGTGTGCGGGAGGATGGCGCGCGAGGGATGGTGGAGTTATTGGGATGAGCAACGGATAATGCCCCCAAGCGGATTCGAACCGCTGTTTGGGCCTTGAGAGGGCCCCGTCCTGGGCCTCTAGACGATGGGGGCGTTGAGCGCGGCAATTCTACCACGCTCCGAAATCAACGTCAACCAGACTTTATGCTGCCTTCTCTTTATGTTGGCGAACCAGCTCACGCCGTAGAATCTTTCCGACAGTGGTTTTGGGCAGTTCGGTGCGAAATTCTACTTCAGTCGGTATTTTAAACTTCGCCATGCGTTCCTTGCACCAATCCCGAATTTCCTCCTCGGTGGCCGTTTCGCCTGGCTTCAGCACGACCCAGGCTTTCACCGTCTCACCCCGGTACGGATCCGGAACGCCTGCCACGCCAACATCCAATACCTTTGGATTCTTGATAATCTCTTCCTCAACCTCGCGTGGCCAAACCTGATACCCACCCGGCTTGATCAACTCTTTCTTACGATCGACAATATAGAAATAGCCCTGCTCATCCATACGGGCAATATCGCCAGTGTAGAGCCAGCCATCCCGCAAGGTATTGGTGGTTTCGGTGGGCATATTGTGATAGCCCTTCATCACCAATGGACCTTGGATCACCAGTTCGCCGATTTCGCCCGGACCTAACACGGTCACTTCATCATCCAGGCTGATCACCCGAGCGTCAATGTCGGGCAGCGGTAAACCGATCGAGCCGGAGGGATTCTCTCCGTACAAAGGATTACAATGAGTAGCCGTCGGCGCTTCGGATAAGCCATAACCTTCCACCAGCTTACCCCCGGTCAAAGCTTCAAAGCGTTCTTTCGTTTCACGCATCAATGGAGCCGACCCAGAAATGCACGCCTTGATACTGCGCAGATCGTACTTACCTGCCTGAACATCCGGGTGGTTATTGATCGCATTATACATCGTTGGCACACCTGGATAAATTGTTGCCTTATATTTCTGGATGCTGTCCAGCACATCTTTCATATCACGTGGGTTCGGAATCATCACCATGGAGGCTGCGGCTCGAATCGAAAAACACATTCCAGCGACCATGCCATATACATGGAACAACGGGATCGCCATCAGTACCGTTTCCTGCCCATCAACCGCATCGGGAATCCAGGCGCGGATCTCCAGTGCATTGGCTACCAGGTTGCGATGCAAGGCCACTGCGCCCTTGGAAATCCCGGTTGTCCCCCCGCTATATTGAAACAATGCTACATCATCCGCGGTCACTTCGACCTTTGGTCGATCCTCTGGTTTATGACGATTGAGCAAATCCTGGAACCAAAGATCGCCCTCCGCGATCTGTACGCGGAACCCTCCCTTCTTTTCCCGGGTCAGACCGAACAAGAAACTCAGTAATGGCGGCAAGTATTCTTTGATATTGGACACGATCAAAGTCCGAATTTTCGTGTTGGGTTGAGCGGCCTTGATCGTCTTATAAAAATTACTCATCACGAACATCACTTCCACGCCGGAGTCATTGGCCTGGTGCTCAATTTCGCGTGGCGTGTAAAGAGGATTCGTGGCAACCACTACCGCCCCTACTTTCAGGATGGCAAAGTATGCCATCACAAACTGAGGGGTATTGGGTATAAAAATTCCAACCCGATCACCTTTTTTAACCCCCAGGTCAGACAACCCAGCCGCCAATCGGTCGGTTATAGCATTCATTTCCCGATAATTGATGACGGCGCCCTTGAAAATCGTACAGGGCCGGTCCGGAAAGTTGCGCGCGGCCTCTTCCAGGAGAGCAAACAGAGGCACTGGGGGATAATTAATCGAATGCGGTACGCCCTGATCGTATCGCTTGAACCATGGTCTTTCTTCCATCACGGCCTCCTTTATGGAATTAAATAGGAAACTATTATTTGGGGAACCTGGTTAATTGTAGATTCATTTCGGTTAGATGTCAAACCTTTCAGGCAGATTGGTTGCTATTTGGTTCACTCACCATCCATTTGTTAATTAATCCTTCTATCTCTTTAACGGTATCCGCTTTCACCAGGAACCAATGGATATTGGGATCATTGGTTTTAAACCAGTTCGTCTGCCGGCGGACAAATATGCGCGTGGCGCGTTTGATTTGAGTAACTGCTTCTGACAGCGTCAACCGACCTTGTAAGTATGCAATAATTTCCCGATAACCAATCGCGGAGAGGGTTGGCAGATCGGGCGCGAATCCCTGATTCAACAAGCTGCGCACTTCCTCAACCAGACCCGCCTCGATCATTGCCTCGATCCGGGTGTCGATCCGTACATAAAGCTCAGGACGAGGGCGTGCCAGGCCGATCATTAAACAACGGTATAAGGGGGTGCCCTTTTGTCGTTGCTCCGAGAAACGCCTGCCTGTGCTAAGAATGACCTCCAGAGCACGCACGGTCCGGCGCAGGTTACGCGCGTCAATTATCGCCGCTGCTTGAGGATCCAGGGTTGCCAACCGGGCGTGTAAACCAGCATAACCAATTTCACCTGCCCAATCTTCCAAGACCTTGCGTAGTCTGGGATCCGGTACGACTTTCGGCACCTCCCAACCCTCTATCACCGATCGAATGTATTGTCCTGTCCCTCCTACCAAGAAAGGCAACCGCCTTCTATGTTGGATATCAGCAATTGCACGACGCGCTTCCTGTTGGAATAAAGCTAGGCTCCAGATTTGATCCGGTTGGGCCACGTTAATTAAATGATGCGGAACCCGCGCCAACTCAGCTGGTGAGGGTTTGGCCGTGCCAATGTCCATTTGGCGGTAAAACAGGCGGGAATCGGCCGAAACAATCTCACCCTCTAACAATTCCGCTAATTGGATGGCAATCTCTGTCTTCCCAACCGCGGTCGCACCGACAATGACTACCAACAGCGACCGAGATAAATTCGGTGAGGGCAAAGGATTATTCATAACTCAGTCAAATGCGTTTTCAAAATGTACAATCTCGGGCGGTTGATCCTGACCAAGCCGCCGAATGGCGATGACATCCACCCGGCAATTGCCATGTAATTCGGGATGTACCAGGAAATAGACCTGGATCGCGGCAAGCAAGTGAGCGCGTTTCTTGGGTGTCACAGAGATTTCAGGCATGCCCAAGGTTGTCCCCCGGCGGGATTTCACCTCAACAAAGACTAACACATCGCCCTGCTGTGCTACCAAGTCAATTTCCCCGTAATGCGTACGGTAGTTTACTTCCAAGATTTCATATCCCCGTTGCTCCAAGTAATTGGCAGCCAGGCGTTCACCCCATTTTCCCACCATTTGGTTCGATTTCATTGCCATCCTCCCGAATAGATTATAACGGCAGGCTGCCCTTTAAGCCGCGATTGGTTGACTCAGTACCAACCTGAAGGTAGAATGAAAATCCAAGAGGAGAAGGCGATGGCTGTAAAACTCATCTTACGCGGTAAAGAATATCTGGTCAAACCCGGGAGCACCTTGCGTGATACACTGACCAAGATCGGAGTCAACCCCGAGGCTGTCCTGGCTATCCGAGCGGGAGAACTGATCACCGAAGAGGTCATCCTTTACGAAGGAGAAGAAGTGCGGTTAGTCGCAGTAATTTCCGGTGGATGATCCACTCGACGGACGGGTTGTATTATCGGTATGAAGAAAACCTATGAAATGTCGGAAATGTAACCAACCAGCTGCCATCAACATGCAACAGCACCACCTGGCGCTATGCAAGGAGCATTTCTTGAGCTGGCTCCCGGTACAGGTGGAACGGGCGATCCAGACTTACCAGATGTTTTCCTATCAGGAACGGGTCTTAATTGCTGTTTCTGGGGGAAAGGATTCGCTGTCGTTATGGGATATCCTCAACCGGCTGGGTTACCAGGCAGATGGCCTGTATATCGGCCTTGGCATAGATAGTAAAGAACTCGACGGGATAGGCTATTCCCAATCTTCCCTGCGCATGGCAGAGCAATTTTCACGCCAGTATAAATTAAAGCTCCATGTTGTGGAAGTTGCCGCCAAGTATGGCGAAACAATTCCTCAAATCGCTGCCCGTACCAACCGCGGCAAGTACAAACCTTGCTCAGTGTGTGGGCTGGCCAAACGCTACATCATGAATCAGGTTGCCCTGGAGAGCGGCTATCCTGTCTTAGCCACTGGCCACAACCTGGATGATGAAGCAGCGATATTGTTCGGCAATACACTCAATTGGCTAAGTGGGCACCTGGTCCGGCAATGGCCCGTATTGGAAGCCAATCAGGCTGGTATGGTACGCAAAGTCAAACCGTTATGCCGAACATATGAACGTGAAATGGCTGCTTATGCTGTGCTACAGGGCATCGAATACGTTTATGAAGAATGCCCCCATGCGGTTGGGTCGGCCACAATCTACTATAAAGAGATCTTAAACAAAATGGAGTTCGACCGGCCTGGTGCAAAATTAAACTTCTATCTAACTTTCCTACAAGCGAAAAAGAATGGATTATTCACACCAGCCGCGGACCCCGAACTGACCAACCTGCACTCCTGTCCAAATTGTGGCCAACCTACGACTGCCCCAGGGATTTGCGCCTTTTGTCGGATGGTGGGAAAGATGCATCCACAGGATGAATTTAATGGAGCAGAATAACACACGCTCCTACCGCTATTTCGATCTGATCCTGGCTGTGTTCGTTACAGTCCTGATTGTCAGCAACATCGCTTCGTCGGCGAAGATTGTCGATTGGGGTTTAAGCCTGTTTGGCGTTCCTCTGGCTTTCGACGCGGGCACACTGCTTTTCCCGGTTAGCTATATCTTCGGCGATATCCTGACCGAAGTCTATGGCTACCGGCGCTCGCGCAGGGTCATCTGGGTTGGCTTCGCGTGTTTGACACTCAGTGCATTCGTCTTGTGGATTGTACGCATCCTGCCCGGTGAATCTACCTGGGAACAAACCGCCGGCCAGGCAGCCTATATCGCCATCCTGGGCGGGATGAGTTCAGGCGGTATTGTGCTCGCCAGCCTGCTCGGGTATTGGTCGGGAGAATTTTCTAACTCGTTCGTGTTGGCCAAGATGAAGCTATTGACAGGCGGTCGCTGGCTGTGGACTCGCACCATCGGCAGCACGCTGGTCGGTGAGTTGGTCGATTCCTTGATCTTTGTCAGTATTGCGATTCTGTTTGGCGTCTTCCCAAGCAACCTGTTCCTGACGCTGGTATTGACCAATTATCTGTTCAAGTGCGGTGTCGAAGCGCTAATGACGCCAGTTACCTATTGGGTCGTAAGGATCCTTAAGCGATCCGAGCAAGAAGATTATTTCGACTACGGCACAAACTTTAATCCTTTTAAGTATTAGAGCACCCCTCGTGTAGGCTACTTATCTGCCCACACGATGCAACACTCCTGTTTTATGCCTGTTCCAGGTAACGCTCGACTTCCCAGTCGGTGACCTTCATGCGGTACTCCTGGATTTCAGCATGTTTTGCGCGCGTGAACGCTTCAAAAATTACCGGGCCCAAAGCATCTTGCAAAACCGGATCCTTATCCAATTCCAACAGCGCCTCGTTCAAGGAGCCGGGTAGTTCCGCGATCTTAAGCTCTCCGCGTTCTTCTTCAGTCAGGTGATAAACATTCACATTATTCAGCGGCGCTGGATAAGGTAAATGATGGTCAATACCATCCAGGGCAGCCGCCAACATGACCGTAAACGCCAGGTAAGGATTGGCGGACGGGTCAGGACAGCGCAATTCCGCCCGCATGGATTTATCACGTCCGGCGGTGTAGTGGGGAATACGGATCAGGGCTGAGCGATTGAATTGCGCCCAACCAACATAAACCGGCGCTTCATAACCCGGTACCAGGCGTTTATACGAGTTTACTGTCGGGGCTACCACGGCTGCCAACGCCCGGGCGTGGTTCAGTTGCCCGGCGATAAAACCATAAGCCAGTTGTGAGAGGTTGAATTCGTCAGTTGGATCGAAGAACATGTTCTCACCCTGCGGAGTAAACATGGACTGGTGGCAATGCATACCGGAGCCGTTGATCCCGAAAATCGGCTTGGGCATAAAGGAAGCAATCAGGCCATGTTGGGCAGCGATCGCCTTGACTGTATATTTCAAAGTCAGGACATTGTCAGCAGTCTGCAAGGCGTTAGCAAATCGAAAATCAATTTCATGCTGGCCTAATGCCACTTCATGATGGCCCATCTCAACATCAAGACCCATCCCATGCAGCGCATCCATTAACTCAGTGCGCACACGGACTGCCTCGTCGTTAGCGGAAAAGTCAAAATAACCGCCGACATCGTGCGGAACCGGGTGGATGGATTGTGGACCATTGCGTTTAAACAAGAAAAATTCCGGCTCTGGTCCGACATTGTAAACCCAGCCACGCTCGTCTAATCCCGCCAGGATACGTTTCAAAGCCCCACGGGGATCACCCGGGAATGGAGCACCGTCGGGTTGGTAAATATCACAAAAAACCCGGCCCCGGCGTGCCTCTAAAGGGGTCCAGGGCAAGACTGCGTATGTGTCAGGATCTAGTACCAGACGCATGTCGCTCTCCTGGATGCGAGCAAACCCTTCGACGGATGATCCATCGAACCAAACACCATCTTCCAGCGCGCCACTCACCCGGTAAGTGGGGATATCCACGCTCTTCACCACTCCGGTCACATCAGTGAATTGAAGAGACAGAAACTTAACCCCATCTTCTTGTAATCGAGATAATAAATCTTGCGTGTCCATTGTAAATTCAGTAAGCCTCCTATTCGGGTGAATAAGCTTTCATTTTAACAAAGAGTCGCCGGACGGTCAACCAGTGGATTAAGGATCGGTATATAAAAGAAAGTGTCACCTTGTAGAATCGACTCCCTTGCGGTATGCTTAATCGCTGTTGGGAGTGGTTGGGTCCCGGTGGGCTCCCCGGTCTTCAAAACCGGCGGCGGGTCGCGTTGCGGGCTGCGGTGGGTTCGACTCCCATCCACTCCCGCCTAATTTCAATTGGATGGTAGAAGAGAACGAATGGAAACTTTACAAATTGATAACCTGACTAACCTTGTCAGCCGCGTCTTGAAAATTCAAGATATCACCACAGGCGAGCCAAAACAGGGTTTTTTACTGCGCTATCGTGGCCAGCTTTATGGTGACTCTGCCGAAGCTTATGATCAGCTAGCCAATAGCTTGCGTCCCTCGGACATCACCCCGCTCTTTCGCCAGGAAAAAGATCTGCACGTTGTCCTGCTCATCCAGGGCACCTTCAACACGCGGCCTTCGAATCCCTGGGTCAATGTGGTTTTGTTCGTCCTGACTTTGTTCAGCGTCACGCTTGCAGGGGCGTCATTTTCGTTTACTGCCTCAGCGAACATCAGCATGACCGAATACTTACGGCAACTCTTACAGCATCTCCCCGAGGGGCTGCCGTTTTCAGCCAGCCTGCTGGGCATCTTACTGGCGCACGAGTTCGGCCACTACCTGGTCGGGCGATATCACAAAACTAATGTAACCCTGCCCTATTTCATCCCAATCCCGTTTCTGGTAAGTCTATTTGGCACAATGGGTGCAGTGATCCAGCTAAAAGAGCCACCCAAGAACAAACGCATCTTGTTGGATATCGGCCTGGCCGGACCGATTGCTGGTCTGATCGTAGCAATCCCCATCTTGATCTATGGTCTGACATTGTCAATAGTAAAGCCAATCGTGGGCGGTCAAGGATTTATACTAGAAGGAAATTCGATCCTATACCTGGCAGCAAAATACCTGGTCTTTGGCAAACTATTACCAATCCCGTTAAGTTACGAGAGTTTATCACCTGTTATTTATTGGTTACGTTTCTTTTTCACCAGCCAACCCTTGCCGGTTGGCGCTCTGGACGTTATGATCCACCCTGTCGCCTGGGCAGGCTGGGCGGGTTTAATGGTCACCGCCTTCAACCTAATTCCAGCTGGACAATTGGACGGCGGTCACATTGTGTATGTTTTACTCGGTCAGCGAGCCCGCAACCTGGTGCCCTTCATTCTGGGCGGCCTGGTGTTGCTGGGATTTGTCTGGAATGGTTGGTGGCTGCTGGCGCTATTGATCTTTTTGTTAGGTCGGTTTCACGCAGAACCCCTGGATCAGATCACCCCGTTGAATACACCGCGCAAGGTACTGGCAGTTCTGGGAGTGATCATTTTTATCCTGATTTTTATCCCGGTGCCCTTAGTTGCTGGTATGTGAGGCATGTAGTATAATTAAAGTTTGCGAATGCAGTTCAGGTCATTGAATTTGAGGTGATCTATGCCGGTTTACACATACCAGTGCACCAACTGTGGGGTGCGCTTTGAAAAACAGCAACACTTTGACGAACAACCTTTGATTCGCTGCCCAGAATGCGATAAGAAAACATTACGTAAGGTCTACCAGCCTGTTGGTATCGTCTTCAAGGGATCTGGTTTTTACGCGACCGATCATCGTTCTCCTTCCGGAACCAGCCGGTCAACATCAACTGGAAAGACAGGCGAGACAGAGCCAAAGCCCAGCACCGAAAGCACCCCAACGACGACAACTAGCGAGTCTAAAGAGTAATATTCGTTTACGGCTTAACCAAAAACGCCTCCTACGGAGGCGTTTTTGGTTTTCGGATGTTTCAAGGGGCTATTCAGTCAGGTGTATACTATTACTTAGTTTACTATCTATGGATGACTTGACATAGCACCCAAAACACATATAATCCTGTAATGACAGGATTACATATAATTACGCCTGTATAAAGGAGTGATCATGTCGAAAAAACCGGTTCGGATATGCCTGGTAGGCGCGGGACGCGCCGCTAAAGTTCATGCCAACTCAATCGTCAATGCAGTCCCGGGAGCCGAGTTGACCGCAGTTGTTGACAGCAGCCCCGAAGCGCTGCAAACCACCGCCGACCAGTTCGATGTTGTACATCGCTTCAGTTCACTGATCATGGCTGTGGATACGATTCCCTTCGAGGCGGTCGTCATCACCACGCCCACCTTTACCCATGCTGAACTGGCCATCCTGGCGGCCAAAGCTGGCAAGCACATCCTGTTAGAGAAGCCGATGGCGATGAACCTACAAGAATGCGATGCCATCATCCAGGAGGTTGAGAAGAACCACATCTTCTTGCAACTTGGTTTTATGCGACATTTCGATCCTGACTTCAGCTTCGCAGCAGAAAGGATTCAGGCAGGGGAAATTGGCCAGCCGATGATCATCAAATCGCTCACTCACGGTCCGGGCCTACCGCCGGCCTGGGCCAGGGATCTCAAGACGTCCAACGGCAACCTGGCGGAAGTTAACAGCCACGATTGGGATTGCGTGCGCTGGCTAATGGAGTCAAATTATCAGCGTGTGTATGTCGAAACGGCGAATTTTAAGGGGCAAGCGCGCGGGGTTGAAACCGAAAACTATTATGACAACGCCCTGGTCAGCATCCGTTTCGAGAGCGGTGGATTAGGCTCGATCTCAAGCATCTGCCCTTGCGACTATGGCTACGATGCACGGGTGGAAATCGTCGGCGAGAAAGGCATAATACAAATCGGGGAGTTGCAGGGACAGGCGGTAGTCATCTGCAACGACCGCGATCATGGCCTGGTGACACCGATTTACCGCACCTGGCCGCAGCGTTTCGCAGCGGGGTATATTGGCGAGATGGCGCATTTCATTGATTGCATTCGCACCGGTCAACCACCCATCGTCGGTGCTGAAGCAGGTCGCTGGGCAGTCGCCGGCGTCCTGGCTGCCACGCGTTCCTTCCTGGAAGAGCGACCAGTCTATCTCAGCGAAGTACTGACTTGAGGCGATATCTAATGCAACCCTCCATGTTGGCAGCGGTTTATTACGGTCCACAGGACCTGCGATTAGAAACTCGACCGATACCGCCAATCAGTCCGCAGGAAGCGTTGCTGAAAGTGCTCAGCACAGGAATCTGCGGCACCGATTTACGGATTTTCCACGGCGCGCACCGCAAATATCCACCGGGTGTGGTACGGATCCCGGGACATGAGACCGTTGGCGAGATCGTCGCCTTCGGTGAGCAAGTCCAGGGACTTCACCTGGGAGACCGTGTTTTCGTGGCGCCCAATGCAGGTTGTGGTCATTGTAAAATGTGCATATCGGGCAAGAACAACCTGTGCCTGGACTACACTGCGATCGGTGTCACCCTGGATGGCGCATTTGCAGAATACCTGCGCCTCCCGGCCGTCACAATCGCTCAGGGAAACCTGATTCCGGTCGAAGTACAGGTTGACCCGGCAGTCGCTACTCTGATCGAGCCTTATGCGTGCGTGGTACGCGGTCAGGCTGCCCTGCAGATCCAACCCGGTGAGACAGTGCTGGTCATGGGCGCAGGACCGATTGGTCTGATGCACGCTCTGCTGGCACGCTTACGTGGCGCCAGTCAGGTAATTATCAGCGAGCCCAATCAAGAGCGGGTTCTGCAGGCGGAACAGATGGGCGCAGGTAAAGTAGTTAACCCAAACGAAACCGATCTGGCAGCCTTTGTCGCTGACCATACCCAGGGAGTAGGAGCGGATGTAATCATCGTGGCTGCCCCAGCCCATCAGGCGCAGGAATCCGCACTGAAACTGGCTGCCATCGGTGGGCGGATCAATTTCTTTGGCGGTCTACCCAAGGAACGCCCAACCATCCTGTTCGACTCAAACCTGGTTCACTACAAGGAGCTGGTCGTTACCGGCACGACCGCATGCAGCACCCAGGATTGTTGGCAGGCGGCAGCCATCGTCAACTCCGGACGTATAGACCTGTCTGGCCTGGTGACGGCGCGCTTTCCCCTGACTGAGGCCCTGACTGCGTTTCGCGCCGCTGAGAGTGGCAAGGCTCTAAAAGTTGTCATCCAACCAACCTCCCAAACCCCAACCCAAACCTAATGACAGAACCGGTCGAAGTAAATCGCGTGCAAACTGTCACTGGTCCTGTAGAAGTTGACCAGATGGGTATCACGGACGCCCACAGTCACGTCTGGATCGCTCCACCACCTGGACTCGATCCACACTCGCCTGTACTCACTGATTACGCCGCGATCCTGGCTGAATTAATGGATTACCGTCAGGCGGGAGGTGGAAGCCTGATCGATTGCCAACCTGGGATCGATTGCGGTCGGGATGGCAACCGGCTACGCCAGCTTTCCCAGGCCAGCGGTGTGCAGATCGTCGCCAGCACAGGTTTTCACCTGCCCAGGTATTACCCACCGGATTACTGGCTCTTCACGGCTTCTACACAGGCTGCCACTGACCATTTTCTCAGGGAATTGACTGAAACCCTGGAAGATACCCGCCAGATGCCCGAACCGGTGCGCGCCGGTTTCATCAAAATCGCCTGCCAGGAAAGCCTGGAGAAGTCTCACCGCACGTTGATAGAAGCAGCCGCAGAGGCCAGCCGCCAGACTGGCGCGGCGCTCCAGGTTCACACCGAAAAAGGCGCAGATGCCGAACGCATCGCCAATGCCTTATTCGATTACGGTTTACATGCCAAGCGATTGATCCTCTGCCACATGGATAAACGTCCCGATTTTGCGCTACATGAAAGCCTGGCTGTGGCAGGAATTGCCCTGGAATATGATACCTTTTTCCGACTCAAATACCAGCCAAACAAAAATCTGTGGCCGTTGCTGGTCCACATGGTCGAGGCCGGTCTGGAAGCCCAGGTAATCCTCGCCACCGACCTGGCCGAAAAGGTTTATTGGGTCCACATGGGCGGCGCGCCAGGTTTGGCAGGCTTGATTACGCAGGTGATTCCAAAAATGCACGACCTCGGTTTTTCCGATACGACGATTCAGCAGTTGACCGGTCATAACATCGCCGCGCGATTAGCGATGCCATAGTTCTGATAGATAGCTGGAGATAGCATGCCTGACGATCTGCAGATACCTTTCACCTTCAACGTTGTCCGGAATGGCGTCATCCGCCCCGATCCCTATGATAGCCATATCGTCCGCCGCCTGTCTGCACTGAATGACCAATTCCTGGATCAAGCTGCCTGTGCCATTTTGTTGGCTGAATATGATCCAGTACTCTATGAGGTTTACGAGGTCAAGCGCCCGGAAAACCAGGGCGAGTTACTGCAAGGCTTTTCCATCGTCCATCCCGGAAAAATCGGCAGTGAATACTACATGACCAAAGGTCATTACCACAAGGTTCTGGAGACTGCAGAATTGTATTATTGTCTGCAAGGTGAGGGCTTCATGGTGATGGAAACACCGGAAGGTGACTGGGCAGTCGAACCGCTACGCGCCAATACCTGCCTGTATGTACCACCGCGTTGGGCGCACCGTTCGATTAACACCCATTCCGACCTGGACTTGATTACCTTCTTCGTCTATCCTGCCCACTCCGGTCACGACTACGGCACCATCGAGAAACAAGGTTTTTGCAAGCTAGTCATCGAGCAAGATGGCGCGCCTTTGATTATCGACAATCCTCGCTGGCTGACGCCGGAGGCGCGATGAACCTGAAACCTCTAAAGGAATGCCGCGTCCTGGTCACGCCCACCTCCTACGGAAAAGAGGAACCTGAGTTAAAAACTTACCTGCAAGAACAGGTGGGCGAGGTGATCTATAATCTGACTGGTCGGCCCTTGACCTCCAACGAGCTTATCGCTCTGATTGGCGGTATGGATGGGTTTATCGCCGGCCTAGACACAATCGACCGCCTCGTGATCGCTGCTGCCGATCGTCTGAAAGTCATCGCCCGTTATGGTGTGGGAGTCGATGCGGTTGATTTAGCGGCTGCCAAAGAGAAGGGCATTATTGTCACCAACACTCCCGGCGCCAACTCCAGCTCAGTCGCTGAGTTAACCATTGGATTGATGCTCTCGTTAGCGCGCAACATACCGGTCGCTTTCCAGGCAACCCACTCCGGTCAATGGCCGCGCCTGCGGGGACAGACTCTCGAGGGGAAAGTGATCGGCCTGGTGGGTTTTGGAGCGATCGGTAAGTATGTCGCCCGGCTGTTGCAAGGATTCTGCTGCACCATCTTGACCTTCGATCCATTCATCGCGCCTGCCCAGGCAGTTGAGCTCAACGTACAGCTCTGTTCCGTAGAGGACCTGTTATCTATGGCAGACATCATCTCGCTACACTGCCCGGTCACACCCGCTACCCGCGGACTGGTGAATACCAGCTTCCTGGCTCAGATGAAACCTGGCGCATTCTTGATCAATACCGCGCGTGGTGAACTGGTGGATGAGCAGGCTCTGTATGAAGCGCTGCATAGCGGACATCTGGCAGGCGCTGCCCTGGACGTACTTACCCAACAACCCCCATTGCCAGATCTCCCGCTGTTGAGTCTACCTCAGGTGATCATCACACCTCATATGGGTGCCCATACCGATCGCGCCACACAAGAGATGGGCTGGGGCGCTACCCAGGATTGCCTGGCTGTTTTGCGAGGTGAGCAGGCTGTTAACCGGGTCGTTTAACCTACTTGATCGACTCCCATCCTTTTTATCCAGGAACTAACCAAAAAACTGACGGAGTTATTCGATGACCAATCCTCACCCTATCGTCACCAAAACAATGCCAACTTTTTACTTTATCGGCGTCACCACAGGAAAATCCTCAATCATGGAAGTTTTTCCACGCTGGATGCAAGCCATCGACCGACCGGAGGTCGTGATCGAGGGGATTGATCACAAAATTCATGCTGAACCGGGTGAGTACCGCCGCTCAGTCGCCCAAATCAAATATGACCCACTCTCTCTTGGCGCTCTGGTCACTACCCATAAAATAGACCTGCTGACGGCCGCAGGGGATATGTTCGACGAATTACACGACTCAGCTCAACTCACCGGCGAGGTTTCGAGCATTTCCAAGCGCGACGGTAAGTTATGGGGTCACGCCAAGGACCCGCTCACGTCCGGTCTGAGCATGGACGCTTTCTTAGGGAGGGACTATTTCGGTCGCACTGGGGGACATTTCCTGTGTTTCGGGGCGGGCGGCTCAGGTAAAGCTATGGCGCTGCATTTAATAAATAAAACCGATCCTGCTGACCGGCCGCAACGCTTCGTAGTAGTGAACCGCTCCTTGGGTCGTCTGGAGGAAATGCAAAATATGGTCGCCAGTCTGACCACCGATATCGAGTTTGAGTTTATCCAGAATGCCAACCCGGCAGTCAATGATCAGATCATGGCGCGTATGCCTGAAGGGACGATCGTAGTTAACGCTACAGGCATGGGTAAGGATACCCCGGGTTCTCCCGTTACCGATGCCGGATTATTCCCCCGCCATGGCATCGCCTGGGAGATCAACTACCGTGGCGAGTTGGACTTCTGGCACCAGGCGATGGGGCAGGCTACCAGCCGGGATGTTCACGTCGAAGATGGCTGGGTATACTTCTTACATGGCTGGACTCAGGTCATCGCCGAGGTGCTGCACATCGCGATTGATGAGCCCACCTTCAAGCGGCTGGCGGACCTGGCGGCTGAGTTGCGCCCGCCCCTGGTCTATCAGCCTCGACCTGGGAAGATAACATGACCTCTCGATACTTGATTGGAGTCGACCTGGGCACCAGCAGCACCAAATCCGCTCTGTACACCACGGATGGAAAGCTTGTTGCAGTTGCGACAGAAGAAGTCCCGCTGTATTATCCCAAACCAGGGGTGGTTGAACAAGAAAATGATGACTTTTACCGCACAGCTGCCCGCACGGTGCAAACCTGCCTGCAAACCAGCGGTATTGATCCGCGCGCGGTGGCAGCGATTGCCTGCGACAGCCAGATGGCCGGCATCGGCGCGGTGGATGAAGACTACAATCCCGCTATCCGGTTTGATTCCTGGCTGGATATGCGCTGCCAGCCATATATTGATTATCTGAACCAGAACTACGGTGAGTTGGTCACCCGCTTGACGGGCTGCCCGCCGACCTGCGCTCACGGCCCAAAAATCCTGTGGTGGAAAGAAGAACAGCCGGAGGCATACCGCCGGGTGTGCAAGTTCCTCACTCCTGCTGGCTACGTCGCGGGAAAGATGGCCGGCTTGCGTGGCGAAGACGCATTCATGGATTACACCTTCATCCATTTCTCAGGCTTTAGCGATGCACAGCAAGGTCAATGGTCGTCAGAATTATGCAGCCGGCTAGGTGTCAGTATGAATAAGTTGCCACGCATCGTCGAACCATGGCATCGTGTTGGCGAAGTGACTCCCCCGGCAGCCAGGGATTTCGGTCTGGCGCCAGGCACGATCGTCGCCGCCGGTTGCGGGGATACAGCCGCTAATGCACTGGGTGGAGGGATCGTACGCTCTGGGATGCTCTTCGATGTGGCTGGGACAGCCGCTGTGCTGGCAGGATGTATCGATACCTATGTCGCGGACGTAAAAAATCGCGCCTTGCTGACCATGCGCTCAGTCATTCCAGGTCTTTGGAACCCCCTGGCTTACATCGCGGGTGGTGGAATCGCCCTGCGTTGGTTTCGTGACCAGTTCTTCAACCAGTCACGCGGTCAACCCGGTGATCCATCACCTGAGTTGTACGACCGGATGATTGAACTGGCCAATACGGTTCTACCCGGCGCACAAGGTCTATTCTTCTCGCCCCATCTGGGTGGACGGATCTGTCCGGCGACGCCTGCCATGCGTGGCGCCTGGTTGGGCTTCTCGTGGGGTCACACCCAGGCACATTTCACTCGCGCCATCCTGGAGAGTGTAGCCTACGAATATGCATACTACCTGCGCATCCTGAGCGAGTTGATTCCTGATCTAAACCTGGTCGAGACGCGGGTCGTTGGGGGCGGGGCACGCAGCCCGGTCTGGAACCAGATTAAAGCCGATGTGCTGGGAGTGCCATACCAAACCTTACAAGGCAGCGAGTTCGGCTCGTGGGGGAGTGCCATGATCGCTGGTAAAGCTGCTGGTCTATTTACTGACCTGGCCAGCGTGGCATACGAACACGCCGTTCTGGATGGAGCGCCTGCCCGTCCCATTCCCGCTGTCCACGCCGTCTACCAACCGCTGGTCGGCCAATCCATCCACTGGCAGGAGGTTTTGAGTCAGGTATTTATCAATCTCAGTTGAGTGAAATTCCGAGTTTGACTCAGGCAATATCAATAAACACTTTCATCGTTTTATCGCGCTGCTGGTCAATAAATTGGTAAGCCGCCAGGTAATCCGCCATGCCGAAATGCCTGGACATCAAAGGCCCGGTAATTACCTGCCCCGCTGCGATCAGCGCTACTGCCTTTTGATAATCCTGGCGTTGGTACATCAAGGTGCCCTGCAAGGTCAACTCGCGATCCTGCACCAGGCCTAAATCAACCCGCGGCTTTTCGCCAAAGACGCCCACCACAACGATCCTACCGCCTTTCTCGATGCTCTCGATGGCGGCGGTCATCGTACTCTCCACACCGACGCATTCGAGCGCAACCTTAAAGCCCTGCCCGCCGAAGACGCGCCGGGTTGCCTCTTTTAAACCCTCTTTTGCCGGATTGGATGTGAAATCCAGGTCACATTGGTGCGCCACTTCAAGACGATATTCACTCAAATCTGTGATCAAAACCTGAGCGCTGGAAGCACGCGCCACCTGAGCCACCAGATTGCCGATCGGTCCTGCGCCCAAGACTGCCACATTCTTACCCCGCAAATCGCCTGCCCGTCCAACTGCATGCACCGCTACGGAAACCGGCTCTACCATGGCGCCTTGCTCGTAAGAGAAGCTGTCTGGCAGGGGGATGATCTTCTCCGCCTCGGTCACCCACAACTCCTGGGCGCAGCCGGGAGCTTGAAAACCCTGGACTTTTAACCTGTCGCAGATGTGGTAATCACCACGCCGGCAGGGAGCGCATTCACCACATACAATCTGAGGCATCGATGTTACTTTACTACCCACGCTCAATCCACTAACTCCCTCGCCTACCGCTTCCAGGATGGCCGAAAACTCATGCCCCTGTACGACCGGGTAGCTAGTATAGGGATGTTTCCCATGAAAGACGTGGATATCCGACCCGCACACTCCGATGCGCTGAACGCGCAATAATACCTGTCCCGGACCTGGTCGCGGGGCTTCGATCTCATGAATTTCGATCTTACCAGGCGCAATCATGACCGCTTGTTTCATAGAATTACCTCCTTTTATGCAACCACCTGTAACCAGCCGCCATCTACATAGTAGGTCGAGCCGACGCAATAACTGGCGCGGTCAGAGCATAGAAACACAAAGAAATTAGCCAGTTCTTCCGGTGAGGCAAAGCGACCGATCGGCGCGTTCTGTTTGGCGATGCCCTCCAGATACTGCTCGGGGGTCGTCCCTGTACCGGTTGTTAGCTGGGTAGCCGTCTTCATCCAATCGGGGGTCAGGATCAAACCGGGATTGATGCAGTTTACCCGGATATTGTCACTGACCACCTCGTTCGCCAGTGTCTTTGAGAACATCATTAAGGCAGCTTTGGTGGTGTTATAAATCGGTTCATAATCCAATGGTTGCTTGGCGCAGATTGAGGCGTTATGCAAGATCACACCTCCACCTCGCTGGCGCATAAACGGCACCAGCCCACGCGCCAGACGTACCGCGGCCATGACATGTAAATCCCAGTAATATTGCCACTTCTCGTCCTGGGCTGTCATGATTTTCTCATTGCTACCCGTACCGGCGTTATTGATCAGGATGTCGGCACCACTGAATTCATGTTCCGCTGTCGCTACCACTCGATCCACATCGTCTGCTTTAGCCACATCGGCTGGAACCCCTACCACTTGCACCTCGTAGCGGGTATGTAATTCCTGCACCCGCTCAGCCAGACGCGCTCCATCCCGGGCGCAAAGCAGCAGGTGGACGCCTTCTTGAGCCAGGCCATGCGCCACCGCCAGACCAATCCCGATACTCCCACCGGTGATGACCGCGACTTTACCCTTCAATCCAAGATCCATGCTTTCCTCCTCAGGGTTTACAGCCTGTCATAATTCTGCCAGTTGGTCATACAGCGGTACAAAAGCTTCGTAACAGTAGTTAAAGAGTTTGTATAACCGCTCATATTTCTCCTTAACTTGCAAGTTGGGCAAGATGGTATCAACGATCGGCGTCAAGGCTTCCGCGATGCTGAAATCCTTGAAGATACCTACCGCCACGCCGCCAGCCAAAGCCGCGCCCAGCGAAGTGGCTTCTTCCAGCAATGCCGGGCGAACGATGGGAACACCGTATATATCCGCCATGATCTGCCGCCAGACGCGCCCGCGCGCCCCGCCGCCGATCACCCGCATTGCCTCCACCTGTGCACCCTGCTCCAGGAATGCTTCCAGAATGACGCGCAGGTTGAAGGTTATCCCTTCCAGAGTAGCGCGGATAATATCAGCCCGGGTGTGCTTCACGGTCAGTCCGAAATAAACCGCACGCGCCCTGGGGTTCCAGCGCGGTGAACGCTCCCCCATCAGGTAAGGGAAATACAGGAGGTTGTTCGCCCCCGGGGGCGACTGCTCTACCTGCAGGTTCATTAAGTCGTAGGGGCTGATCTCTTGTTGGGAGGCGGCTTGTTTTTCTGGTTCACAGAAAATATCGCGCAGCCATTGGTAAGAACCACCGGCAGCCTGCATCGTCCCGGTTGGATGGTACATCCCTGGCACTAGATGCACCCAGGTAAATGTGCGCTGCTTGGGATCCAGGATCGGCTGGTTAGTGGCAATTCCGATCCAGGACGAGGAGCCAATGTAATTATAGGCGCTGCCTTCACACACAACACCTGCTCCCACCGCCGCGCAGCAACCATCTCCACCCCCAATCACCACCGGCGTTCCGGCTGCCAGACCGGTTTCTGCAGCAACACCGGGCAGCACCTCGCCAACTACATCGGTTGAAGCGTGTAGTTCGGGCAATCGCTGCGGGTCAAACTGGATCGCCTGTAAGATCGGTGCGGACCAGTCACGTTTCTTCAGATCGAGCAAATTCATCCCTGAGGCGTCCGAATAATCCGTGACAAAATTGCCGGTCATCCGGGCAACGATAAAATCCTTGGCATGGACGAACTTATACGCCTGGGCGAAGATATCGGGCTGATGTTTGCGGATCCATAAAATTTTCTCGCCGGAATATGACGGGCTGGCGCGGTGCCCGGTGATGCGGTAGGTCTCCTCCCGTCCAACACGCTCGAGCCACACATCCGCCTCAGCCACAGCCCGTTGGTCAGCCCAGATGATGGCGTTACGCAGCGGGCGCGCCTGTCGATCCAACGCCACACAGCCCATCATTTGCCCAGAGAACGCGACACAAGCGATCTCTGCCGGCGAGACATGCGCCTGATTGAGTAAGGCCTGGGTAGATTGGCAGATTGCCTGCCACCAATCCTCCGGGTTCTGTTCGACCCAATTTACCTGCGGATACTCCGTTCCATATCCGATAAAAGCGCTGGCCAGCACCTGTCCAGCTTTGTCATAGAGCGAGGCTTTATTACCCGTGGTGCCTAAATCATGCGCCAGAATTAATTGCTTCGGCATACAAGCAGCTCCTTAGAAGCGTAATAATGTTTTGATTGTCTGGCCAGTTACCGCCAGTGCCAGCGCTTGATGGATCTGTTCGATTGGAAACTCAACCGTAATAAACTCTCGGTGGCTCAATTTCCCCTGTGCGATCCATTCGCAGAGCGGCTCCTGGGCGGCAGCCTCTCGGAAACGGGTTGGCCATTGATGGATGATCAGGTTGAAGTTATATGGACCGCGGTTCTTTTCAACCCGAATTGAGGGAGTGTCAATCACGCCATAAACACCGATCGTTCCACCCAGTTTGACCAACGGCAACGCCAGATTGATAATCGCTTCTTTTCCTACCGCATCAATCAATGCATCAAAAGGTTTACCGCGTTGCTGTACCAGATCTTGCAGGAGGGCTGCATCGGGAGGATAGGCTGCCTCGGCGCCCATCTCGAGTGCTTTCTGACGCTTCTCGGGCAGGAGTTCGACACAGATAACCTGACCCAGACCCAGTAACCGGGCGAACTTGATAAAGCTCAAACCAACCGGACCAGCGCCAAAGACGACGATATCGTCACCGGGCTGCAAGTTGAAATCTCCGAACGCACCATAGACCTCGCGCCAGGTGCACAGCAGCACTGCGTCTTCCACAGGAATGTCAGGTGGCACGACACGCATGATCTCATACACTTCGAAATAACCATGCTGCGCATCGGCGACTCCATCCGCTATCATCGCTGGATGATCCCCGGCCAGCAAGTATTCCGAAAAGCCGCCCCAGCCGCTGGCATAGTGGGGGTCCGTCGTCTGAAGCAGCAGCCCACCAACCACCCGGTCGCCCACTTTGAACGAACGCACCTTTGCACCCACTGCGTCCACGATGCCGACTGTCTCGTGACCGAGCAACAGTGGGTATTGTTCCATACCTGGAAAGTGACCCTCAATTAGCTTGCGGTCAGTTGCGTTGCACAGGCAGGTTGCCTCCGTTCGGATGCGGGCTTCATATAAACCAGGAATCGGATCTGGTACCTCGACAAATTTCACCTCGTTCGGTTGAATAACAGCCACTGATTTCATCGCACGAACTCCCTCGTCTGCTTTACGGAATGGGATAGGCTCTTGACGATATTTTCTGCCAATTATATAATTGTAATGACAGGATTACAAGGGTATAAGGTCGTTATTAAATAACCTGATGAGTACTTTCACTGACACCATCGATTTTGACAGCCCGATCCCTTATTACCTGCAACTGATTAAGCTGCTCAAGGAGAAAATCACGGCGAGTGATTGGAAATCCGGCGACCAGTTGCCTAGTGAGCCCGAGATGTGCGAACGCTTCAGCGTTTCCCGTACCGTCGTTCGCCAGGCGCTACAGGAGATTGAGCTGGAGGGGTTGATCGTGCGGCGAAAAGGCAAGGGCACCTTCGTGGCGGAACCCAAAATCAACGAAAACCTGGCGCAGAAGCTGACCGGGTTCTACCAGGACATGGTCGAACTCGGCAAGCGACCCGTCACTCAGGTATTACGCCAGGAAATCATCTCCGCCCCGAGCCACGTCGCCCAATATCTCCACCAGGCGCCCGGTACGCCAGTCATCGTCCTCCAGCGCCTGCGTTTCGTAGATAACGAGCCGATCGTGCTGGTGACCAGTTACCTGCCATATACACTCTGCCCTCAACTGGCAACCGAAGACTTGACCGACCAATCCCTGTATGCCGTGCTGGAAAAAAAATATGGGCTCAGGATCGCCCGCGGCCGGCGTTACATCGAGGCTGTCGCCGCCAACGAAACCGAAGCCAGCCTGCTACATATAGAAGAGGGTGCGCCACTGATTTCGTTGGATAGCGTCAGCTTTTTGGATAACGGTGCACCGGTAGAGTACTACCACGCCGTCCATCGCGGCGACCGCTCGCGCTTCGAGGTTGAATTGGTGCGCGTGCGTGAAACACCACCGCCACACCCGATAGCAGCGGATCCCACTATCCAACTACCCCCAGGTAATTAATCATCCGGTTGTTTATTTATCAACGTTTCAGTGATTCACGGATTGGCTGCACAACGAAAACCGATCATACTGGCGCGATCGTCGGGGAGATAACAGTTGTGACTCGCCGTATGCAGGGTTACCCAAACATTGTCCCAACCGCCCCCCCGCACCACCCGAAATTCCCCGCTGACCGGTCCAGGAGGATTGCTGTATGGTGAAAGGTTGTAATAATTGTCGAGCCACCAATCGTTGACCCACTCCCACACGTTGCCCGCCATATCCAACGCACCGTACGGACTCGCTCCAGCCGGGTAGCTACCCACCCGCGCCGTGTCGCCCACGCAGTAACTGAATGTGGCGTTGTTCCAAGAATTCGCCAGCGTGCAGTCAGGTAGCTGGTCGCCCCATGGATAGGTGCGCGTATCGTTCCCCCCATGAGCAGCCTTCTCCCATTCGGCCTGAGTGGGCAGGCGCTTTCCAACCCACTGACAGTAATTATGGGCATTAAACCAGGATACATAGACCACTGGATAATGGGCATACGCTGGGTCGGCATAATAGGAAGAACGGGTCCAAGACGAATTGTAACGCGGCGATGCGCATTCCCCGGCTGCCACACATTGAGCATATTGAGAGTTGGTGACCTCGTACTTATCAATCGAATACGTGTCCAGGTAAACCGTATGCAGGGGCAGTTCGTCTGCCTCGCAATCCTGCCCACCGTTATGATCCGGGTTACAACCCATCTGGAACTCGCCCGCGGGGACGAGTACCATCTCACCATGTGGGGTAGGCGGAGCGTTGAGAATAACGAGGGGCAAAAAGAACGTCTGAGCAGACAGGTTGACCGATAGAGCGGTTGGCTGATTGAAAGCTTTGGTCGTGCTGCCAACACCGGCTGACAGCAGGAGTCCCAGAAGAATGATAATGGTTGACCAACTTATGAGACGTGTTTTCATGAGATTCGCTCCGATTTTTCTTATTTGTAACCAGTTTGCAGCGAACCATCCACCAGAGCCTTGATGGCTGCCTGGATCTTATCCTTCACTGTCTGTGGGATTTTGTTATCCCAATCATGGAGCGTACGACCGGAGGGATTTCTATGCCTGACACGGTGCAGACCGTGCCGGTTTAGGTCATGCCGCCGGCCAATACACCCGCCAGGAAACCCACCTGGTCTTCCTGGAACATCAGGCTGGTGACATTCTTTAGACCGCCATCGTCGTAGCAATCCTTGACGGTGTCGGGACAGGCAGCCGAATCCTGGGTGGGGGTATAAGCGTTGTCGATCATGGCGAATTTAATGTTCGGATATTGCCTGGCCTTCACCGCTGTGGCGTCGCTTAATCGGAAGCTGACCGTTATAATGACGTCATAATTCTCGGCGGCGAACTGATCGATATTCTTTTCATAGTCGGTAGGTTGCCTGGATTCGATGTACCTGGCGTTAAATCCGAACTCTTTCTGAGCCTTTTGCACACTGGCCCAGGCAGACTGGTTGAAGGCTTTGTCGTTCACGCCGCTCGTGTCGGTCACCAGGCCAACAATGAACACACCAACCTTATCTCGGCGAAAAGAGAGGATGTCAACACGCACCGAGGCGCCTTCCGTCGTGATCCCATAGCGGGCGTCGCCAAAGCCAAAAATGACCTCAGCCCGGTTAAATCCCGCTGCCCAACTTTTTAACTCCTCAGCATATACCGCTTCGAATCCAGTTGGGAGGTCATCCAAAGTCAACGCTGCGACTGATAACCCCTTTTTAAGCAGGGGAGGGAAAAATTCAACCGTGGGTGTTGTCTCGGCTTGCTGTGTCGCGCGCTGTTTCATTTGTAGCATCATCGCGGTAGCTGTCTGGTTGGGTGTGGGCGTATCAGAGGGCATGGGCGTAAACTTAACGGTCGGTGTGGCAGTCGCCGTTGGCGTCTGGGTGGCTGTCGCAGCGACCTGACTGGCTGTCGTATCTAGCGTGATTTTCGACATACCACAGGCCGAGAAGAAAACACAAATCAACACGATAAGCGGGATTATTGGACGGCGAGTAATCATGTTATCGTACCTGGCGATCCATGAATTGCGTATACGCCCGATTTCATACGACAAATTCTTCACCCCTACCGGTGGACGATTGGCATATACAGCTCAGTCCTTGGAACACTCAGCGGATCAGTGGGATCGCTTCCCAGGCGGACTTCGGCTGCGTCCGCATATCCATCCTGGTCGGTGTCAGGCTGGGTGGGTGACGTGCCGTACCAGGCTTCATCGAAATTGATCAATCCATCTTGGTCGGAGTCAATAGCTGCATCGGTTGGATTATCGGCCTGCAAACCGTAAGCGACCTCGAAATCGTCGCTCATCCCATCGCAGTCCAGGTCGCCCTTGACGGTGATGGTCACCACGTCGCTGGCAGTCAGACCCTGCTGATCGAGTGCCTCCCAGGTCAGGGCATGCTCACCAGCCGGTAGGGGCGCCAGATAGCCTTGACTGTCAGGAAAGTCGACCGGTTGTCCATCCAGGCGCAGGGTGGTGTGGGCTAACTGACCTTCTGGGTCGTGGGCGACGGCATTTACATAAACTTTCTCGCAGCTCAGGTAAACCGCGCCAGGGAGCGGCGCTAAGATGGCTACCTGCGGTGGCTTGCCGCCCAGGCTGAACGTGGTCGCGTTTTGCGTTTCGCTTTCATTGAAACCGTCGCTGGCGACTACCTTGATCCGTCCACCCGCGCCGATCGTACCGGGCGAATTTCCCGCTTTCCAGGTGTAGCTATCCCCTCCCAATCCGCTTGCCAGCGCAGTCCAGGTTGCTCCATTGTCGGGTGAATAGAAGATAGAGAAGCGCAGCATACTGCTATCTGGATCAGAGGCGCTCCAGTGGATGGTCAGCTCCTGGTAACCTTCGAATATTTCACCCCCAACCGGAGCCAGCAAGGTAACAACCGGTACGGAGACCGAGCGCTCTCCCCTCCAGAGTACCAGGCCACCCTGGCGAAACTCTACCCATCCGGTATTGGTCGGGTAGGGCGTGATGACATTAAAGAACGAAAATGGTAAATCCCAGGTAGGGAATCCCTGGGGTGGATTGACCGGTTTCTCGGTGGTGAAGGGAAACTCGCCCAGGATTTGCACGCCCTGACCGAAAACCAGGCGGTAGGGACTGTCTGGGCTGGCAGGCGTGAGTGTCTGCCCACTGACCACGTTGGAGGTCGCCTGTACCAACGCCTCTCCTGGATACAACCAGCCGCTGAATTGGAACTGCTGATCTACCTGGCTGCCGGCCGGCGAGGAGGTCGTGGCTGTTTTCAGTTTATTATACAAAGCGGTGTAATTACTGCTGTTGAAGAAGTATTTACGATCGCTGCTGCATTCCATTACATCCCAGATGCTTGTGACACTGACGCTCTTATTGTCGATGAACGCCGCCCAGGGTTTCAAGCGGGTGCTTTCGATATAGCAGGCGCCTGTGGTAGCGATGTAGGTATCCGATAAACCACCGACGCTGTGACCCAGCTCATGCGCCATCGTCTGGTCATTTTCGACTCGAATCCAGGTGTTGACGCCCTGGGAGCTGCCCGGTCCCCAGGTGCCGAAATCTGTACGTTGCGGGTTGACGACAGTAGGAAACCACAAGGAAGGGATTGTAAATTTGCCATACTTGCTCCCGAACTCGCTGTTCCAATCGCTCATCGTCTGAGCAGCCGGGCCAAAGGCGACGATATTGGCATGCTGCCACAGAGTGATGATATCGGCTTGCGTCTCATCAGACTGATCGTTGCACTGGTTTCCATTAGCGTCGTCAAAAAAACGCAGTGTCTCACCATTTTGGTAATTCGCCAGGGTCGTAGACCATTGATTGGTCTGCGTGTCGTAAAACTCAGCCACCAGGTGTTGGATATCCGTGCCATCCAGCTTCCCATCGTGGTTGTAGTCTATCGGGACGGCGTGTTTGAGGCCAAACCAATCGGGGTGGGCGCCGCTGCGGAAAAGACCCAGGCTGGCGGTAAAGCTCAGGGTGTGGTTGGCGTCGGTTGGAACAGTATTAGAATACTGCGCGCCCACAATGTGATTATTCCCACTGCAAATGTTGTTATTGTTGTTATCATAGATGACCGTGGTGTCAGCCCGGCGCAGAACACCGCTGGAATTCTTGTCGATTAACTGCCAGGTCCAACCGGTTCCTTTACACCAATTAGGGAAGGCCGTCGCCATGGACTGACTGCCATCGCAGAGCTGTAGGGGGGCGGCTTCCTGGTAGTACAATCCTTCATCAACTGTATACCAGGGCGGACCATACCCTTCGTGCACCGGGAATGTCCTTTCGATTTGGTGCCATTGGATATACATATTTTTTACATGGTCGCTCGCCTGGTTGGGATTACTGCTGCCTGCCTCTACCGGTTGGATAAAGAGGCGTACAGGATCGGTTTCACTAAAGGTCAGGTAAGCACCGGCGCAATCGGCTGTGATGGGTGAACCAAGCGCAGTGATCCCCACATAAGCCTGGAAGACGAAGCTATAATCTCCAGCAGCCAGGTTCTCACCGGGGATCACAAAAGTCATGGCGGCGTATTGGCTGGGGGACTCGAATTGGCCGGTGTAGGAGGAATATTCTTCACTCCATAGATACAAAACGGGTGAACTGACGCCTTTTTGATAGAGCAACAGTTGCACGTCAGAAACATAGGTTGTTGCACCAGAGGCAGTTTTGGCGGGCATGGTCATGCGCACGATGGCAGGTTTGCCTGCTACGAAAGGACTATCCACGTCACAGGATTTGTTTTGCATGATCCCTCGTTGGGTCAGGTGGAACGAACCGAGTGAGACGGATTTTGGAACACCCAGGTAGATGGTTACTGAGTTACTGTCGTCATTATCAACCCAGTCACTGGTAGACGCCACGAAAACATTAGCGCCTTCCTTCAGGATTACAGGATAGCGGAACTTGAAATTTCCAACGGTGCCCGAGATGGGGTAAAACTGAGCAGATTTGCCGTTGACTTTGACGGAGCTCAGGATGCCGGACGTGTCGAATACAGTCCCTTCGATGGTCGTGATTGCTTCGTTGACGGACTGGTTATTGGTATGCGAAGTGATGGTGATCACTGGATAACCGTAATCGTTACTAGTCCCGCTGCCCGCTGAGAAGGCCAGTTCATCGATGGCTTCCGCACAGGTTGAGGTGCCATAATCAACCACCACCAGGCGTGTTTTTCCGGTAGAGTCATCTAATTGTACGAATGTATCGAAAGCGCTGCTAACGGTAATCGACTGTGTGGCGCGCTGAACACCTGCCAGATCATACAGGGCAATCGTGCCGGAAACCTGGCCGTAGCAATTGGTGGGTGTGCCCAACCACACGCGCAGGCTTGCGATCGGGTCGTCGAACCAGAAAGCCAGGGTCACGTTTTTGCTGCTGCTGAATTCCGCGTTTGAGTACATGTTGACCAGCACGTTCGAGGCCGACCTGGCATTTAAATGGTTTTGGATCTGCGCTGCAGCGCGATACGGTTGGCCGGATACATAATCATTATAAAAGTGCACCCCCTGGCTGGCATATTGTTCTTTGATCCAGGTGTTAGTAGAATATTCTTCGAAATGGATGGTGGTGTAGTTCAAAGAAGTGGGTGTCACGGTACTGGTCTGGGTGGTAGTGTGCGAAGGGGTCGGTGTTAGGGTAGAGGTAGCAGTGCCAGTAGTGGTGGGTGTTGTGGATTGGGTGGGGGTATTCGTGCTGGTAGGAGTGGCTGTGGCAGTGCGGGTAGGCGTGAGCGGCAACGTGGCTGTACTGGTTGGGGTGCTGGTTTGGGTGGCAGCAGGGGTGTCCCAGAATTTATTCCCGGTCAGGGTTTTTCCTGCTAAAGGAGTGATGTATTGGATCCAGTTATTGTTAACGACCAGCGCACTGACGCTGGTGGCGCCCTGCGAGTTATAACCTGGCGGATCATTCTCCACGATATTGTAAAATTCGCAGGTGTTGGGTGCATTCAAGCCGTACCAACCGGTCGAATCTGTGACCTGGCTATCCACGATTGGACCGATGTCACCGCCATTATTCGAACAGCCCAGTTGGACCGTCACGCCCTCGATCGGGCGACTTTCGTCACCCACCAGGCCGTTGTATACCCGCCCGGACAGTACATATTCTTGGAGCGGAATCATCCCGGCTTGCGAGTGGTTCACCGGCAGTTGACCGCGCTGGTCGGAAATGATCCGGCGTCCGGTAACGTTTGATCCTTTGATGATAAACGCCATCAGGGATGCCATCAAAACAATCAAAAGCCCGCCTACAACCAGCAGGATTTTCCAATTAATCCAGGTTTGACCCCTGTGGGGCAATCTGATTGCGGACAAATTCGCTATCCAGGATGTACGCATACGCTTACTCTCCGATCAGCCACCCATTCCTGATACTGATTACGATCCTGCCTTTTATTCCAACCCCCAATACTGCCTTTTAAAAACACGAGGTAAACCGACCAACCTGGCAGGTTTATCGGCTTCAGGGTAAGCATTGACTTTGAATACACCCACCTTACTTGTCTATGCTCTACTTACGATATAGCCATTATAGCAAATTTATGGACGGTTGTCATGTATGATTAATATTGTTGCTTTCTAGTGTAAAACAATCGACTTGTGCAGAAAGGAATCGGACGCAAATCATACAGATTGAAGACCATGCCCAACACTTTATCAGTATCTCGGATTGGTGCAGATACCATCAATGTCTACATTCTAGAAGACGTGCAGGTAGATGCGTGGGTGCGTTTCGTCGAAAAGAATCTCCTTTTGGCACTTTAGGGACGCCCACTTAAAGTGCACGCGCTCGCCCATGGTAACTTTGAGCTTCAAGGATTCAGTCAGACTGTATGGCTTGACCGATGGTTGGCTGATCCGCCTTATCCGGTTCCACGTATTCGTCATGACGGCGACCTGGCTGGTGGATTCCGCGTGCTGGAAGTGCCAGGGCACACTCCCGGCCCCCTTGCATTCTGGCGCGAGAAGGACCGTATCCTCCTGATCGGTGACGCACTGTTCCATCGCAATCCCGTCACGCCCCGATCGGGTTTGTGCGAACCGTTTACATCAGTGATAGACGATGTGGCATAAAACCGCGCTTCGCTCAGAACTCTGGCAGCTCTGGCACCTTCTCTTGTTTGCTCCGGCCATGGTAAGGAGCTCCGCGACATAAAGCTGTTTGTAGACTTCGTCCCCGGTCTGCCCACCGCTTAGACACACGACCCTATTCCAACCGATTGACGCTAAGCCATATCCTATCTATCCTGGATATCCTGTTTTTTCATCATTGATAAATGATCCAGTCAGGCTTGATCTTGTTGAAGCCTGCCTGGCATACCCTATGGTCTTGGGGTCAACACTGGAGCACTACTTTGCATAGGACATGTAACCACTCGCCGAGCTGGCCAGCTACTAAGAAAATTATTATTTAAAAGGTATATTAAGCCTGCGGAAATACCGTGATCCTCAGCAGGGTCGCTCCGTAAGGGATCAGCTCGATTTCCTCCGCCTCGCTAGCCAGTTTGGCGGACAGCCGCCCTGGTTCAGGTAAAGGCGGGGTGAAGCGGAAGTCGCCATGGATCGTACGAATTCCGCGGCATAATTTGCCGTCTTCGCTCCAATGACCGAAATGCCTGGTTTTATGTGTATGCACCAGACGCCAGCCGCTCACCCGGCGGGCTTTGAGGCGCACCCTGAGCGGGGGATTGGCTGCGTCCAGCGGATCGGAGCAGGCTGGGTTCCATTCGATCCGCAGGTCTTTGATCGATGCCTCGTCCACGCACAACGCGTAATTCCAGAGACCGGCGGGATAGAGATTCCAGGCGGGAAAATCCGGTTTTTCTACCGGCTGGCGGGAATCGTACTGAGCACCGAGAGTATTTTGGCGTTGGATCGTAGTGGAGTTTACTGACTCAATTTCAGCGTGGGCTGGGATGGGCAGGGCTAACCTAAGCGGCCCGTAGGTCAGGCTGACGCCCCCACCTGGCCAGTGATCCAACGCCAGTTCGAAGGGCAGTTCCAGCCGTACCCGATCGCCGGATTGCCACAGGCGTTCGACGGTGAAAAAGCTCCCCGGCTGCAAAGTAGCTACGACTGCCTCCCCGTTAACCGCCAGGTTGGCCCGACCGCACCAGGCGGGGATGCGCAGGGAAAAAGCAAAGGCGGTGGGGCGAGCCGGTTGGATGGAAAATTCGATGGCTTCCTGGTAAGGATAACGCGTCTGGGCAGTGATTTTAACCGGCGTCTCTTCTACTCCAGCGGTAGTTTCTAGCGCGCCGGGACCATATAACGCCGCCACGATCCCACCGCTGGCGGAACGCATCCACATTCGGGAGACGAAGTTTGGCATGGCGCGGTGCAGGTTGCCAGGGCAGCATTGCACCTCATGATCCGGACGATAGCTCATCCAGTTGAGGCCGCGCATGAAGAAGTTGTGGTTCGAAAAGCTATCAGCGATCACCTGGTTGGGGCAGGATAAGTATTGCAAAGCGCGGAAGTCTTTGGTGATCGCTCCAGGCAAAGCGTTGAAGATCACTCGCTCGATACGGTCGGCATACTGGGCGTCACCAGTAGCCTGCAGCAGGTAAGCCAGTGCCCAGGTGTGGTCGGTAATATCGCAGGTTTCGTGGCTGTCACGCGGGCCTTTGCCGCGGATGTGTTCTGAGCAAGAATGTAGCCCGTCAGCCAGTAGCGCATGGCGATCGAGTTTCTGGTAACCGTGTACAACCGCGCTCAAGTACTCGTCTTTGCCGGTGGCGCAGTAGAGCATGGCTGCCAGCTTGGCCTCTTCGTTGAAGGTAACACCGTGTTCGGTGGGTTTCTTTTCCGAAAGCAGGGTGTGGGTGGCGCAATCATGGTTGGGCCACTTCTGGTTAAAGCGAGCATACAGGGTTTCAGCCAGTTTAAGCAAGTCAGCCTGCCCAGTTTCCTGGTACAGGTTGAGCAGAATTTCCACCCCGGTGACGTCCCGATCCCAGCCCATCGGATGGGGGGTTGAATGGTAATGTTTGGTGAGTGCATTAAGGTAGCGCACATCGCCAGAAATTTCATACTGAGCCAGCACGGCGCGGAAAAATACGGCGTGGGGCCAGCGGTCTTTATCGCGCAGGTTGTCTGGACCAATAAAGCCATCGGGCGCGGCATGATCGATGGCGAAATCAACTTCCTCGAGCGCCTGGTGATAAAGCACTTTATCGCTGACCAGGTAACCGCATTTTAAGGCCCCATCGATCCAATAAGCAGTTTGTTCGTAAGGCCACCACGTATCGTAAGAGCCTTTGGTATCATCATCCTGACTACCCCAGAATTTAATTCCGTAAGGGTAGCCGGAGACTACCACATTTCCGGTCAGACCTGTTGATTGGCGTTCCAGGAAATCCTGAATCCACCCGCCGGAGCGGACTTCTCGCAGGGGTGCAGGACGAAATCGTGCATAGGGAAGCATGTTCATGGAGCCCAGCCTAGTCGAGCAAATTGGTTAGGATTGAGATGAGGTCTGGCAGATCATTATTACCGGTTTTATTTATTTTACCAGAAGCTAAGCCGTGTTTTCAATATATAATTATCCTCACTGAGGAATCATGGCTACCCCGGAATATCTTCCCAATAAGCGTATCCTCGGTAAGCGCGTGCTGCGCTACCGAGGTTGCGGTGACTGTTCTAAAGTCAGCCAGGACTGCCAGCACACCCTGACCCTCACATGCATCTGGCTTAAGCACACCGGCAACGAACACTGGGATAATTGGGGGCACATCATCTCCGTCTTCCGTCCGGGAGAGCGGGTGGAAGTGGAAATCACCCACGACGCCAACATCATTTATTGTGCCCGCGCCACGTCCACCATTTACGCTGGCGTCAGCGACTACGTGGACCTGGCAAATTTTAGCGAGGAGTAAATTAAATCCAACCATTCATTTCAATCCTTCACGGATTGGCCGCGCAGCGAAATCCGAGCCCGTAGCTAAGAATAACCGGAACCAAGATATTGCGGTGTGATACTCTTAATCAAGCCCAATATTCGTACCATACACCGCCTCGTAACACTCGAATACTTCCACTGGTTGGTCTAGTGGGATTTTTGTAGTGTCGCCCACGCAGTAATCGCCAGTTAATGGATAAAAATTAGTAAAATTACAAGTGGGGGTCTCTTCTCCCCAGGGATATTGGCGTGTGTCAATGTTGTCGGGCATTTATTTCATTCCGTCTCATCAGACAGGTGTTTGCCAGCCCACTGGCAGTAATCACGGGTACTGAACCATGAAATCTAACATATATGTCATCCAATTTTCATCTGGATTCCTCCGGATTCGTAGGTGATGCAATTCCCGCCTAACCGTACACTCCGGTCTCCGATCTATTCTAACTGGACGCAATGCTACGAATTCCGGCTGAAGGCGATGCGCAATTTCTTCAAGCGTTGGGTGAAACCAACCCCAACGGGAGGCGGGTGCGCCTAGACTGTCGCCCATGTGTGGGACGAGGTAGAAGACGACCATGAGCGACAAGTTATGTCGCGGATGCATGGGCGGGAGGCGGGAGGTAGTAGTTCGTTTCAGGCGACCCAAGGCCGTCTGATGCTGATCAGCTGAGCACGCTGGAAGGACATCCAAGTATTGTATTTTAACGGTATACTTGGCATGAATTCCTGACCAGGAATTTCCATTTTTAAATCACAAGGACCCTATGGACAATTCCCAGGAAGAAGCACTGCTCGCCACAGCCACTGCCGCACCAGTTGCCTACGAAGAAGACTTCCACACCGCCGAGGTGATCACCGTGGCAGCCGCACATGGCGCTCACGATACCTATTTCTCTTACCTGCCAACCATCCTGCCGCTGCTGATCCAGAACTTCTCACTCAACACCGCTCAAGCCGGGCTGTTGTCAGCCTGCACGCAGATCCCCAACCTGCTGCAGCCGGTGATCGGACACCTGGCAGACCGTAGGAATCTGAGGACGCTGGTAGTGATGGCTCCAGCAATCTCAGGCCTGCTGATTACTCTGGTGGGGGTGGCGCCTAATTTTGGCGTTTCCGCGCTACTGCTGCTCCTGGCAGGTTTCAGCACTGCCGGCTTCCACGCTATCGCCCCGGCCATGGTTGGTGCGCATTCCGGGCGCAAGGTGGGTCGGGGGATGGGTTTCTTCATGGTGGGGGGCGAAATGGGTTTTGGCCTTGGTCCGCTGATGGCGGTGGCTGTCATCGGCGCGCTCACCCTGCGCGGGTTGCCCTGGCTGATGACATTGGGCATGCTCGCCTCGCTCATCCTTTACGTCCGCATGAAAAATGCCTCTACCGTTAAGCAGTTAAAGTATGCGCCCAGCCTTCCCGCCCGTCAGGCGCTGTGGGAAATGCGCGGGTTGATGCTGCCAATCATGGCAATCACCTTTATCACGGGCTTTTTGAACGCCAATATCGTTAACTACCTGCCGACCTTCATGTCGCGCGAGGGGGCGGTGTTCTCCCTGGCAGGCGCTTCGCTGGCGGTGGTGGAGCTGAGTGGTACGGTGGGGGTGTTCTTGATGGGGGTCTTCAGCGACCGCCTGGGCTACCGCAGCATTGCCCTGCTCGGTACGCTGGCCTCGGCGATTTTCTCTGCCGGATTCCTGCTGACGCAGGGTTGGGTGCAAATCGTCATGTTGGTAGGGATCGGCTTGAGTGCCTTTGTAGCCAATCCGATCTTTTTGGCGATTGTTCAGACGAAGTTCAAATCCAACCGCTCCCTGGCAAATGGGGTCTATATGTCGTCCAGTTTTATTTTACGCTCCAGCGTGGTGGTGATTGTCGGCCTGCTGGCAGACCACTTTGGTATGCGCCCGGTGTTTGTGGGTAGCGCTGTGGCGGCGCTGTTGGCCATACCACTGATTTACCTGCTGCCAGCCAGTTAACACCGCTATCCTGAGCAACGGCGACCATTACCGCATCCGTGCATTTTTCTGTATAATAACAACAGCAGGTAGCTCTCACCGGTAAAAAGTGTACGCCACCATGGTCGAAAAGCTGGGATGAAATCCGACGGATCATCGAGACTCTCGTGACAGAATCCCCGTCGGATGCACAGCGCCTTTTCGGCTGGAACCCGCAGAATGATCGCATGGATACCGCCGGTATTTCTCCGCTGATCGAGAATGTCCTCTGCGTCAGATTTGCTAAACGATAGAACTGAGCGATCGTTTTTAAAAATGAACCGGCATTTGGCCAGGGACAGAGCCTGTCTTTCATCGTGGGTACGGCGGATAATTGGTCTGGTTGCCGTGGCTTTCCTGGCCAGTCGAATTTTCCGGAAGTGAGTGTGATTGATTTACCTTCAGGCATAATGATGGGCATCTTGGCTCTACGCCGGCGAGCGATATTCATGATCCCCAGTGGGTCAAATCGACTGCGCCGGTGAAGTAGGTGTAATCAACGTTCCCATAAACCGGTGTTCGGGTGGTCTTTGCCAGCTTTTCCCGGTCAAGAATGTAGCAAGAAAACGATTTATAAATTAAAATTTTGGCAAAACCAGCATGCATCCAATGAATCTGGCTCAAATAACGCTGAACATCAGCCTTGCGGACAGCTTAACTCCAGCCCAAAAAGCGGAAATCATCTGCTTGTGTACTGCAGCTTATGCGGAAAATTTTGACAACATGTTTGAGATGTTGCCAGGCTCCATGCATATGCTGGCTTGCTTGAATGGCGAACTTGTCAGCCATGCAGCCTGGGTCACCCGCTGGTTGCAGCCTGCTGGTTGTGCATGCCTGCGCACTGCTTATGTTGAAGCCGTGGCGACCGCTCCGGTTTATCAACATCGCGGCTTCGCGACCGCTGTCCTGCGCGAGCTACAGGCGCACATTGGTGATTACGATCTGGGAGGGCTGTCTCCATCTGATGCAGGCTTTTATATGCCGCTTGGCTGGGAGTTGTGGCGCGGCCCACTTGCCATCCGTATGCCAGAAGGTCTGTTGCCGACGCCGCCTGATGAACAAGTCATGATATTGAGACTTGCGCACACACCTGATCTTGATCTGGATACGCTATTGACTGCCGAGTGGCGAAACGGAGAGTTATGGTAACCTTTAGCCGCCATGACCGACGATAAGCCTTTTTGGAAAATGGCTATACAGAGTCCGACCGTTTCGCAGCCAACCGTCAACGCCCCCTCTCGAGTTGTACGCCTGTACTATCTCGACTGGCTGCGCGTCATCGCCACGCTGGGGGTTTTCCTCTTCCATGCAACCAACGTGTTCAATACCACCGGCTTCGTCATCAAGAACGCCGAGTGCACCGATTTGATCACGAACAACCAGGCGTTCTTCTTTCCATAGGGGATGCCTCTCTTCTTCCTGGTCGCCGGGGTAGGGAGTTGGTTTGCGCTGCGGCAGCGCTCAGCACCCAGTTCATCCGTGAACGCACCAGCCGGGTGATTGCCCCCTTCTTCGTTGGAACCCTCTTGCTCGGACCAATCCAGCTCTAACTCGGATGGCGCCACGAGACCCAGACAGGTGTGACGGATGGGATTTTCCTGGAGTTCGTGGCAGACCGCCTGTCGAGTATCGGTCCCAAGCTCTTCGGAGCGATCGGGTATCCCGTGTGGTTCCTGGGTTACCTGTTCGCCTTCTCGCTGCTTGCCCTGCCTCTTTTCATCTGGCTCAAGGGGGAAGCGGGACGGAGGATGGTTGCACGTCTGGCACAGCTGTGCGACCATCACGGCGCCATCCTGCTCTTCATCCTCCCCCTCATCGTGGTGCGCCTGGGTCTCCATCCCTTCTTCCCGCAAGAGCACGACTGGGCTGATTTCTTCTCCTTCGGTGCATTTTTTGTCCTGGGCTACCTGCTGTTTGCTAACGAGCGGTTCACCGGGATCATCCAGCGCGATTGGGCTGTGCTGTTTGGGGTCGGGATTGTGGCCACGCTGGCGGCGATGGCGATTGGCATGTCGCTTGAGTCGTTCAGTATTGAAGCGCCGCCCTGCACGATTTGGGAGTTCCTCTTGTGGGGGCTCATTGCAGTCAATGGCTGGTGTCGGACAGCCTTCATGCTGTTCGTCGGCATGCGTTTCCTGGACCGTGACAGCCAAACACTGCGCTACAGCCAGGATACCATCCTGCCGTTCTTTGTGGTTCACCAGACGGTGATTGTTGTCATCGCCTACTTCGTCGTGCAGTGGGAGGCGACCATAGGCCTCAAGCTGCTGGTTGTCGTCCTCGGCTCATTTGGGGCGTCCCTCTGGTGATCGAATGGATCATCAAGCCGGTGAGTATCCTGCGGGTACTGTTCGGTATGAAGATAGGACAGCTCGTAAAGAGAGAAGAGCGTTAGCCATGCGGATCTACTTAATTCGCCATGGGGAAAGCCAGGCTAACCTGCTGCATGAGATTTCGAATCGAGGCCTTCGGCATGGATTGACCCCTAAAGGACGTGAGCAAGCCGAGACAAAGAAACTGCTTCAACGAATAGCCAGGCAATCCCTTTCGCCGGGTGGACGGATTGTCATCGCTGACATTGCCTTTCCGAGCACATCTTCTCGTGCGGAAGCCTCTCAGTCTTGGGCGGCTTATTAGGATGAAGTGGAAAGCTATTGGGCAGACGATGAAGCGAATGCAACAGGCAGACAGGCAG
>CAYGZL010000010.1:0-12471 GCA_964354345.1 uncultured Anaerolineaceae bacterium
GGCGATGGCGTAGCTGAACGTTCCTGCGTGCGTATCACAGTGATGCGTGTCAATCGAGCCGACTGGCGTGCCATCCAGTGTCTCAATTAACCAGTGGTAGGCATCTTTTTCCAAATTACGTTGACTCTGGGCCTCTGTCCAGGTTCGCACCGCAGCCAGCGAACCGGGCGGCCAAAGGAAGTCCAGATGGCGCGCCCGGTCACTGTCCTGATTCCAATAATGGAAAATCTCAGCATCCGTTGGCTCAATCGCACGCAGGCGAATGAGGTCGGTCTGCCAGAAATTGGTCATTTCAATCGAAGAATCCCTGGTCGTCAGGTGAAAGGTACTTTAAAGCTGCGTCCACTTTTAAGGTCACACCTAATCCCGGCGCATCCCACACGTCGATCAGGCTGTGCTTGACGATCGGGTGCGGCAGACCCTCGATGATGTCGTACCACCACGCTGGTTGCCCGAGTGGGTACTCGAAGGCGATATAGTTCATCGGCAGTGTGGCGCACACCTGCACCAACGCCGCCAGACCAATCAAGCCATCGATGATTCCGTGGGGCGCGATCAGGATGCCGTGCAGGTCAGCGTACTCCGCCACCCATTTCAACTCGGCGATCCCACCGATGTCAGCCGGGTCAGGACCGATGACTCTGATAGCATGACCTTCGATCAACTCGCGGAAGTTTTGACGCAGGTATATTTGCTCGCCGGTGTGGATGGGGGTCGAAGTGGCGCGTGTCACCTCCCGGTAGACATCCGCCATCACATACGGCGTGTAGTCGCCGGTGATCAGGTCCTCCATCCACATCAGGTTGAATGGTTCGAGAGCTTGAGCCACCCGGATCGCATCTGGCACCATCCAGCCTGGACCGCAGTCTAATGCCAGGCCGATTTCGTCGCCCAGCACAGCCTTCATCGCCTCGACGCAGGCGATGATGTGGTTACGTCCCTTTTCGGTCAGAGGTGCACGGTTGGGGTGAGGCGTGCCTTGACGAGTCTCGCCGTAAGAAAAGTCTGGTACCTGGGAGGGCATGGCGCTGTGAAAGCCGATGCCCTGCTTGATGATGCTGAAACCTTCTGGCGCAGCCTTCTGTTTGGCCACGTCCCTGGCGTAGTCGTCTGGGGTTGAACCGCTCATCGGGAAGCGCACTGCGCCGTTGTAGACGCGCACCTGATCGCGCACCTTACCTCCCAGCAGTTTATACACCGGCAGTCCGGCTGCTTTTCCGGCGATGTCCCACAGCGCCATCTCGATCGCGCTGACCGCCGCCCCCCACGGCTTGAAGCTGCCCAGGCGGCGGATTTTCAGCATCACCCGTTCGACATTGGTCGGGTCCTCGCCAATCAGGTACTGCTTATAGAACAATACGTGCGGTTTCAGGTAGGGTTTGGAGTTCTCAGCCTCGCCAAACCCATCAATTCCCACGTCGGTCGTGATACGCACCACCGGATTCTGCCCGATGATGGCGCATTTCAAATCGGTGATTTTCATATTATTGTAAGTAACCTAACCACCGCCGTTGGGTGGTCAACATTGTTTCCAGGATTTGTTCAGCCGCGCGGACGTTATTGACGATCGGATCGACCAGCAGCGCCTGCATGGCGGCTTTCTTCGAGCGCGTCAACACTGCCTCCGCTGTCAGATCGTGCACCGCATACTGGTTGAGATACAATCCACCGATCCCACCGTGGAACCTGCCAAGCGGGATGCCATGCATCCCATTCGCATCAATCATCGCTGGGACTTCGACAGCAATATCCGCCGGCAGGTTATCGATCAACCCGCGGTTGGGGATATTGACCGCCAGTTCTTCGTGACCAGAATTCGTCACGATCCCTTCCATCAAGCCGATGACATTCCAACTGCCCCCACTACCCTGCAACAGTCGCTCCTCGTTAATGAGTTGTGCAGTCCATTGCACATAGCTGCGGTAAAAATCCAGGATGCCCTGCAGGTCGGCCACATCATACGCCCAGGGAATATATTCGCCGAAGTGGCTGTCAGAGGTAATTGGCAGGTAATCGAACTTTTCCAGGATTACCTTGAAAACGCCTCGCTCAGCCCACGGTTTACGTCCATAGGTCAGGCGAACCTCCTCGGGGATGCCTTCTAACGCCCAATCAAGCTCGAAATCCAGCGCTTCGAAATAGGGCGGAGCGTTACGCAGCACATCCGGGTACGCATCCCGTCCACTGTCCTTGTAGCTGACTGTTTTCAACACGCTGAAATGGTTCAGACCACCGGCACGGAAGCTCAGGTTTTCTAACGGAGTATTCAGGATACGCGGTAAATGCTCGGGTAGCGAGGCGACCTCATGGCATAGTCCAACCAGCTTGAGATCGGGGTACTTACGGTGAACGGTGGTGCAGATACGGCTCATCGGGTTGCTGAAATTCAGCACCCAGGCTTCCGGACAGATCGCCATTATATCGCCGCAGATTTCAAGGATGGGCGGGATGATGCGCAAGGAGTGGAACAACCCGCCCGGACCGCCGTTCTCCCCGTAGACCTGACGGATGCCGTATTCTAACGGGATCATCCAATCCTGCTCCCACAGTTGGAAACGGTTGCCAACTTCGATCGAGATGATGCAGAATGTTGCGCCTTTCAGAGCCTGTTTGCGATCGATTGTCGCAGTCAATGTGAAGGGCAGCTTCTCGCGCTCGAGGTAACGCCGCCCAAAGTCTTCCACCCGTTTGAGAGCGGTTGGATTTATGTCATGCAGGCAGATTTCAGCGCCGGCGAAGACCGGGCTGCGCAGTAAATCGCCGAGTGTACCCAGGCCAAAATTGGCGCTTCCCGCCCCGATTAAGACGACTTTTTGAGACATTATTTTAGACCTGGCGTTCCAGGTAGTTGGCGATGCCCATCTGAGAAATTTGGTCCTGTTGCGTTTCCAGCCAGTCAATGTGGGCTTCTTCGTCTTTCAAGATCGAGTCAAGCAACTCACGTGAGCCGTTGTCACCCAGGTCGAGGGCCAGCTTGATCGAGTCATTATAAACTTTCACTGCGCCAGCCTCTGCAGCATGGTCATTCTTGAGCTGTTCCTCGACGGTAGCACCGATGAACAGCTTGCCCAGACGGCTGACGATTGGCAGGCCTTCCAGGAAGATGATCCGACCGATCAGCTTTTCGGCGTGCTTCATTTCGTCAATAGCGCGCTTCTCGATCGCGTCGTGCAGCCGGTCATAGCCCCAATTCTCACACAGGCTGCTGTGCACCATATACTGGCTGATGGCGGTCAGTTCTTCCGACAGCCGTTCGTTCAACATTGCGATAATTTTCGGTTCGCCTTTCATGGGATCTCCTTAATGGGTTGAAGGTTTGAAGGTTGAAAGTTTGAAGGTTCGGTTTCTAAAGACTATTATATCGAATCAACAGAGGTTCTGCTGCATAATTCTATAGAATTTTATTTCACTGATGAAAGATACCCGCCTGGTTGCGCATCATCTACCTGTAGTACTCGTCCAAAAATCAGCTATCCTACGATCATGGCGCCTAAAGATTTCTGACTTTCACCCCTCCATCTCAGTACGCTCCACCAGCGCCTTCATATATCCAATCGTATATGCCGTCCCCACCTTCGGATCATCCGCCATTTGCGGGATGTGGTCGGGGATCAATACCCCATCAAAATCCACCTGGTGCAGCGCTTTAACGATTGGGTACATGTTCATATAGCCATCGTCAATGAAAGTCTCAACGAAATGTGGTAACGGCTGGTCAACATTGCGAAAGTGCACCTTGAAGAGCTTCTTCCGCTCGCCAAAGTAACGGATTGTCTCCAACACATCCTGACCCATCCCACCGCCGCCCTCCAGCCAACAGCCCACACACAGGCAGATACCCACATTCGGACTATCAGCGATCTCCAGGGCACGGCGGTATCCCTCAAAGTTGCTGAAGATGCAACGTGGCACGCCACCCAACTCTGCCACCGGCGGGTCATCCGGATGGATCCCAATCCGTACGCCAGCCTGCTCTGCAACCGGGGCTACCTGCTGGATGAAGTAAGTGAAGTTATCCCAAATTTCATCAGAACTGAAAACCCGACCGTGTGAGAGTGGTGCGGCGTATTCACGACCGACCCACCAGCCATGCTCTGCTTTAGCCAGGTCGAAGGCGCGCGACAGTGCACCTCCGCGTGTCGATTCACGCTCAGTGCTCCAGATGCCGTTCGCCATGTGGGCGTAAGTCGTGTACGGAATTCCTGCCCGACCCAGGTTGCGCAGGTGGGCCTTGTATTCTTCAATTTTAGTCTCTCGCCCTGGCAAGTTGAGTACGATTGCATCCTGGTTATGTACATCCAGGTTACCAAAGCCGTAGATTTTCAAGCCAACCGCCTCGAAGATTACCCGCCGGCTGGCGTAGTATTCATAACTCGCCTTATCACCAGTTGTCCACAAGACCACATAATCTATACCCATTTGGCGAATGAAGCGTAAATCAGCCTCACTCGCTTCTGGAGAGACCTGCGCAGCGATCTTCATGCCAGGTGGGATGGGAATTAACGGATGCTGCATCATATTTCACCAATCAACCGCATACATCGTGTCGGACGGCTCAACCATCCGTAGAAAGAAGGCATGGTGTAGCTCAAACAGCCAGCGCAGGGGCAATACCTTCGTGCACCTTCGCGTTTCTCCGCGTCCTTCGTGTTAAAAATATTAAACCCTGATCGTCTCCAGATCATTCAACAACCACTGCTTCGCTTCAAGATCTCCCATCCTCTCCGCCACCTGCCGTGCAGCATCCAGGTACATCTGCATTGTGTCGGCATTACCCGCCACGGCCTCCGCCCGCGCCAACGCTTCGTATGCGTAAGCCTGGTGGTAGGGGAGTGTGCCTTCACCCTGGCTGAAATCCAGACAGAGCGAGGCATAGCGTTGCGCGTTATTTGCCTGACCAAGCAGGGCGTAAATGTGCGAAATCTGCCAGTAAGCAACCGATCGGTTGCCTGCCAGGCAGTCCCCGCGCTGTGACCAGTGCCAGGCCGAAGTCAGGCTCAATTGGATCATCGACTCGTCTTCTTCGGACGTACGCTCGGGCTTTTCAATCAACTCCCAGGCGCGGTTGAAGCAATCGACCGAAAAATAGCGATGCGCAGCTTGCAGGTCAAAATTTTGTTCAGGCGCCATTGAACATTCCTCCATATCTTCCTATCCGCTGATCCAGATGAGCAGGTTTGGGATGAGCCACAACACCCCAATCACGATCGCTTCGCCCAGGTATGAGCCCAGGAAGAGCTTCCATGAAGCCCGCGTACCTATCCTTTTTAAATGGAATTCGGCAGTCAAGATAGCAAAGATCACCAGGCCCAACGCTAATACAAGCGTTAATGCTGTGCTGAAAAACAGAGCGGGTTTATCATCTTTTGTTAGGAACGCATAGATTAACATCGTCGTGCGGGGAAGCAACTCAAGGATGTACAGCCCGATCGCCACAGACCCCAGCCACAGGATCAGCACCAGAATCCCGGGCAAAATTTTATTCGAATCGATTGGCGTTTTCATCGCGTGCTCCTTTCGTTTATCCGAATGCCTTATGCATTCGCTCGCAGTAATACTGCACATTCTCCCATATAGCGTCCACCGGGATGCGGTGATCCAGGCAGGGAATAAATCCGCCTAATTCGACCAACGGGTGCAGACGCTCAATTTCCTGGTCGATGGCGGTATAATCCTTACTGAACATGGTCTTGGTGACGCCACCCACGCCGCGCAGCTCCTTACCATATTGCACCCGCCAGGGGGTGATATTGGCATTCCATACGCCTACTTCGATGGGGAACATGACATTGACGCCATGCTCCAACCAGGTGGGGATCAGCTTATCAATCTTGCCATCGCAGTCTAACGAGCAGAGATGGATGCCGTGAGTCCTGCCCAATTCGGTGATGCGTTGGTAATATGGACCGACCTTCTCATAGAAAAACTTGGGGTGCACCAATGGACCGGCGCGGTAAGCGATATCTTCCCAAAAGTGCAGAAAATCGAAGCGGTCGTAGCGCTCCAGGATGGCTTTAACGCCCTGGTAGCATAGCTCGCCTGTGACATCGAGGATCTCCTCGATAAGCGTTGGATCATCAGCCATCAGATAACTTAACCCGACCAGGCCGGTGATATCCCGAATTCGTCCCCACAGGCTTCCGCAATGCAGACCCAGCGGACGGTCACGCTGCTCAGGCGCGGGCAGGTCATTCAACCAATCCCAATCCACCCGCTCCGGTGACCAGGCCAACTGGCGGCGGTACAACTCCTCCCAGGATTGGCGATCTTTGAGCTGGTGGGAAATTTCCATCGGGATCGCACCCGCTTCGTCTTTCTGAAGGATGACTACCCCATCGATGTTCATCATCTCCCGGCTGCCATCCGGATTGGTACGCACCAGGTGGGGTGTGAAACCTGGCTTCAGGCTGGAATTCCAATGGAAGCAGTTGTTCCAGTTGAAATCGAAACCCAACAAACTGCCTACCTGATCATCATAAAGGTTGCCATCAGACCAATGCTGGGCTTGCTCCTGGGTGATGTGACCTTCCTGCGCCCATTTGTCCAATAGTTCGTCCCAGAACCCGAAATGGACGACCGGCAGGCGATCATAGGGCTGGTAATTTAAGATCGCTAAGGCACGTTCTCGGTTATTCATGATGAATGTCATCCTTCCTCGCAAAGCAATCTCTTATAAATTGTAGCACAATGTTATCAGGGTGAAACCTGAAACAAGTGAGTTATGATGATCCGTAATCCAATCGCGATCAGCAAAAGACCGCCGAACACCTCCATCCGTTTGCCGAAGCGCTCCCCCAGCACGCTTCCGAAACGCAATCCGATCACCACCATCACCAACGAGACGGTCCCAATGATGATCGATGCCAGTAAAACCGGCAGGTGCAGCATCCCCATGCTCAGCCCGACCGCCAGTGCGTCGATGCTGGTGGCAACGCTGAGCATCAAGAGTAATCCGCCACGCGAAGGATCTGAGGTATAGCTGGTGTGTTCGGGGTGAAAGCCAGAATAGACCATCCGCCCCCCGACATACGCCAGCAGGCCGAAGGCAATCCAATGGTCGAACGGGCTGATCCAGTTGGCCAGCTCTGCCCCAGCCAGCCAGCCCAACAGGGTCATCAACCCTTGAAATAAGCCCATATGCCAGGACAGGCGGAAAATCGGACGTATCGAGTTGGCATGGCGGGTGGTGCCAATTCCCAGGGCGACCGCGAAACAATCCATCGCTAATCCCAGGGCAACCGTGAATATTGTGATGATATCTGACACAACGACATATTGTAGCCACCTAACACCTTGCTGTAAAGGATTATCCTCCACCCAGGTTACTCCCCCACCTGGTTCACATTCACTGATCCCCTCTGGCGGATTGTCGCGCTTATTGGTATCCTTGAAGGATGGCGATACATTCACCTGCTCTGTCTCGCCGGGCAGCGATGGGTCTGTCGTGCGCTTCCTATTTTGGCAGCGGCATGGCCATGGTCAGCCTGGGACCGTCCCTGGCAACATTGGCTGCCCATAACCAGACCAGCCTGGCGGCGATGGGCAGCATTTTTATGGTAACTTTTCTGGGAGGCATGGCCTCCCAGCTCGTTTCCGGACCGCTCAGTGATCGATTCGGTCAACGTCACGTCCTGGTCATTGGGCAGGCGCTCCTGGCCTTGGGCGCTCTGGGGATCACCCTCAGCCGCAACCTGGCAACCACCCTGGCTGCGGGAATCCTGGCCGGTCTGGGGCAGGGCGCCTTTGTTGTGGCGCTCAGCACCCTGGCAGTGATGCTCTATGCCCCTGGTAGCCTGTCTGTATCACCAGCGGGTAGCCCTCAACCGGGTATGTTCGGCATTTCGTCCGGGGTAGCCGCCGTCAACCTGCTGAATGTTTTCTTTGGGGTGGGAGCCGTCTCCGGACCAGCGTTGGCTGGTTTATGCCTGGAATGGTGGGGGACGCCGTTGCCGTCAATATGGTTGGCAGCGGGATTATTATTAGTTCTGCTGCCTTTTTTAGCGCGCATTCCCCGTGTGAGCTACCCCGGGCAACATCCGCAGGCAGGCGTTTCCCGGGGTATCTCACGGGAGCCTTTATCCACCCCGGAAACAGAAACGAGCAGTCTGGGAAATCCACTTACCGATAATGTGACACGTCCGCAACCGGTTCCGCCCTACCGCTCACCCCGTTTGTGGGCGGGTGGAGCGCTTTTGTTCCTGTATGTGGGCACGGAAACTTCTTTGGGCGCCTGGACTACCAGTTACATGCAGTCTACAGCGACACTGGCCGCTGCACAAGCTGCCCAGGTTACCGCCAGTTTTTGGCTGGCCCTGACCTGTGGTCGTCTGTTCAGCACCCTGTTGGGAGTCCGATTTACCCCCCCGCGTCTGCTGACGATCTGTCTGGCTGGTGCGACATTGGGCGGTTGGCTTTTAGTATTCAGTCCGGGCGTGCTGGTGCTCACGCTGTTAGCAATTTTAATATTGGGTTTTTGCTTTGGACCGATCTTCCCTACCACTGTTGCCACTGTGCCTGCGCTTTTCCCTCACTCGCCAGCCACTGCAGCGTCATTAGTCATTGCCCTGGGCAGTCTGGGCGGGATGTTATTACCCTGGCTACAAGGGCTGGTTGTAGCTGGTACCGCACCGTTCACCGGTGTGTGGATGGATGCCGTGGCAATCCTGGTCATGTTGGCGATCCAGATCTCTTTGTCAGGAAAATTCAGGAAGCAGACATGAATACCGATCCCGCCCATGTTCAGCAGCTCACCAACCAGATCTTAGCCGAGTTGTTCATTGCGCTTGGATTGCCCCGTCCTGGGTTGCTGCGCCGGCTGCTCCGACCCCTCTTCTACAAACCCGCTTACCGCTTTGCCGGGATCGCGGCTACCTTCGACCAGATCACAGCCAACCAGGGTTTTCGAGCAGCCGCGCAGTGGATGCTGCCGATCTTTGTCAACGATAGCCATCCCACCGGTCAGGAGCGTGTCCCAACTCATGGATCCCTGCTGGTTGTATCGAACCACCCAGGCGCCTACGACTCCATCGCCATCGCTGCTGCCCTGCCGCGGGATGATCTTAAGATCGTTGTTTCGGGAGTGCCATTTTTACACAACCTGCCCAATGCCGGTCAGCATTTCTTATATACACCAGGCCTTAAGGACGCCCAGGGTCGCAGCCTGGTGATCCGTGGCGCCATTCGTCACCTGCGGGAGGGTGGCGCGGTGTTCCTTTTCCCCACTGGTCTGGTGGATCCAGACCCGGAGATGCAGCCGGGAGCAGGTGCTGCATTGTCCAACTGGTCGGGCAGCCTGGAAATTATGCTGCGCCAGGCGCCGGAGACGCGCCTGCAGCCAGTGATCGCCAGCGGTGTGCTGGCCAGGCAGGTTTTCCGCAGCCCGATCGTACGCATCCGCCGCGCCGGGCATCGGCGGCGTGTCCTGGCAGAGTTCTTGCAGGTGGTGCTGCAACTGCTGGTTGGCAAGAAATTCGATCTGGAGCCCAGCCTGACATTCGGCGACGCATTACCACCCTTCCGGGAATGGATGGGTGGTGTCGGTGCTGCTGCCGGTCGAGAGGCGAACATGGCCTATATTATTGCGACTGCGCGCCAGGTGCTGGCTGACCATCTGCAGCGCTTGGGCAAGCGGGCGGTCGGCGGTTAAGCGATGGTCAGCCTGTGTTGGCTTGGTGTGGCAGGCATTGAGCTCAAGACTGAGTCAGATCCGCGCGGGTTGGTCATCGATCCATATTTCACGCGCATCCCATTCTGGCGGCAGTTCATCGGGCGCATCCAGCCCGATCGGGAGGTAATCGACCACCACTTACCAGACGCACGTTTTATCCTGATCTCGCACGCCCATTATGACCATCTTCTCGATGTTCCTGTGATCGCACAGCAAACGGATGCAATCGTTTACGGCTCGGCCAATACGGTGGCTTTGCTGCGCACTTTGGGAGTACCGCCTGACCAGGCACGTCTGGTTGTCCCGGGCGATCATTTCGATTTTGGCGAGTTCACGGTTGAAGTTATGGCGGCTGTCCACGAGTGGCTGCCCATCTTCACACCTGGCTCTTTGCACCGACATTTGGATTCGCTGCCCCTGCACGCCATAGACTACCGCATGGATGCGTTGTACGCCTATCGGATTACAGTAAACGGGTTGACTCTTCAGACTGACCCGGGTTTACGACCCGGCAACCTGCTTGCGGCGGATGTCTTAATGCTTCTGCCCGACCGGCCTGGGTTGGTGCTGAAGCGGGTTTTGGCGCAAGTGCAGCCACGGCTGGTGATCGCAGTCCATTGGGATGATTTCTGGCGTCCGCTTTCGCAACCGCTGCGTTCCCGCCCGGCATTGCCCAGCTCAGGCCAGTTCCCAGGTAGAGTTAATCTACGACTTTTCACACGGCGTGTGGCCCAATACGCGCCATCTGCTCGGGTAGTAGTGCCCCAATTGTTCGAAATTTTTCAAATTGGCAAAGTGATATAATCCGCTTAATGCCACTTCAGGATCGTTTGACCCAAATGAAAAATGATGAGCTCCGGCGCCAGCAAGAGATCGAAGAGGTAAAGAAGAGGATCGCTGACGAGGAGCAGAAGCATCTGCGCGTAATCGAAGCCCGTTACCGTGCCCTTGAAAAGCGTGCCTGGCACCAGCTTTATCTGGTGCTCCATGCTTTACGGTCGGCTTATCTGCCAGGTCAACCGAGTCACATCTCAGTAACCCGCGTTGGGCCACCAGAGAAGCCTGCTGTCGAAATCCGATTGGAGTGGGGTGAGCAGCAGGATGGGGATATCCAGTTCGGTTGGCGGCGCGGCCATCGCGTCAGGATCTTGCTCGATGGGCAATCTTACCTGGTTTATGCCGTCGATAAGCTGGTAAAGCAAGTTTTTGTCCATGACCCTCGCTGGCAGAGCAGGATCGAAGATACACTGGTGGAAAGTCTGGCAGCCGGTCAGACGGGCTGGGCTGAGGCATGGGATCGCCGGTTACGACCAATTAAGGTGCAGGTCGATAAACCGAAATCCCCTCCATAGCCACTTCGTACATCGCGATCAGGTTCTCAACCTGACAACTGTTATCGGCTTCCGTCGTCGAGCCCATGAAGTATCCCGGGTAAGCGTCGCGGATCGCCTGTCGGCATACCTCCCGCACTTCTTCTGGGGTTCCATTCGAGAGCAACTGGCTCATATCGATGCCACCCGCCAGGAACAAGCGCGGGTACTTGCGGCGTACTTCTGCCAGGTTCATGCCTGCCACGGTCTCGATCGGATTCAATCCGTCGATGCCAGTTGCCACCAGGTCGTCCATCACATCCATCACATAGCCGTCTGAGTGGAACAGGCACTGGATGCCATGCTCATGCCAGGCGTCATTCAGCCGTTTCAGGCGCGGAAAGAACTCAGCTCGCAGGAATTTCGGTGAGTACAACAGGTGGTTCTTGTAGGCGATGTCGCCGTAGGTCAGCACGGCCGGCGACAAGTGTGCATCCGCCACGGCATGGCAGACGGTGATATTGTGGGTGGTGAATGTTTCTAAGAACGCAGAGACCAGGCTAGGGTCGTCGGCCATCAGGTAAGCTAACAATTGAAATCCCAGGCGGTACAGCATCTCGTCCAGGCCGGTGCCTTGCTCAGCCAGCAGGTGTACTGTATCGCCCAGGTGGCCGACCGTATGTTCCAGGAAATTCCTGCGATAGCGTTCCCCATACGTGCGTGGATTGAGTCGGATGGCTTTGGTCTCCGCTTCAGTGCGACAGATCCGCCTGTGCAGGTACGCCTTGGCGCCCTCCAGGTCATCAAACGGTCGCTGGCTGATCCAACTGGTCTTTTCCCAGGTATCTTCGTGGATCACGAAGCCATCTTCGTCAACGATATCGCGATCGATCAGCGGACCGAAATCGCTTGTGCGGGTCATATCCAGGAAGCGCGCGATCGCCTTTCCAGTGAGGCGTTTATATGCCCGGCGAGTGGGCTCATCCTCCAGGCGGGGCGGGAGCGTTTCACCGCTGAAATGCTCGATCGCCCGGTCGCAGATCAGCAGGTCATAAAGCGGAACCCGGTCGGTCTCCTGGCAGGCCATGGTGCGCAGGATGCGTTCACGTTTTGTAAGAATGGTGGGCATGTAATTATCTTATTATACAGAAAGATATGTTATAGCGAATACCGAGTATATCGCATTACGTTAATAAATACTCAGGGATCTACATCTTGACAGGTCAAGAATGTGGCCTATGATAGTAAGTATCGGTTAAGTATATTGGAGGTGAAAAATGGCTAAGATCTCCAAAAGATACCTTTTTTTGATTTTTGTACTAATTATCGCCTGCCTCTTAATATGGGGGAATTCGGGAGTAAGTGCGCAAGAGAGTGGGAAAAAGAAGATCACAATTTATTGGACTGACAGAGGGATTAAAACATACCAGGAGTATGAAAGGCGAAATTCAACTAATTTTGGCTCCGATTTCACTCCCATCTTCCCGGTCTCTG
>CAYGZL010000011.1:0-7513 GCA_964354345.1 uncultured Anaerolineaceae bacterium
TGCACCGGTTTCTTCATCTGTGGAGAGATCATCCACCGCGGTGTAAAAATCCATCTCCATGTTTACCCGGTGAGTTGAAATAGCATGCGCGACCTGACAGCCAGCATCGATATTTAACTCGGGATTTTCAGCCAGCATACGACCAAAAAGAGCGATATCGGGTGCACTGGTACGATCCTTAATCGTTTTAAACAATTCCTTGGCGATCTCGTCAATCACCGGGCTTTTCCCATCAGCGATGCTGGCGATGATCGCGTCCCAATTGGATAACATCTTCTGAACGGCAAAAGAGATCTCGGTTCCACTCACATAGAGTAAAACACTCGTGTGACTCTTATCCATTTTGCTATATTGTATGGCGAAGGCATTGGCAACAGCTTGAGCCTGGTCCAACGGTTTTCCCGCCTCGCTGAGCGGTTTGATAAATAGTCGAGTGATCCAGCGCGTACGCACACCCAGGTCAACTTGCGTAGCCGCAGCGAAGGAAGGGTGTTGCCGAATGGCTCGCTTCAAACATTGCGACGATATGCGCGCTCGACGGACTCCACCGAAATCGGATGATTTTGGATTGCCGGTATCATCCCGGTTTAAATTCGATGGCGCAAAGCTCTGTAAGATATGGACTTCGATAAACATGTTCTTATCTCCTTCTAATATTGGATCATTATGGATTGTATAGATTATTGGCTTGAATCCTGATCAGCCGTAGGGCGCGACCAAAAAGCACGCGCCCAGGCTTTTTGTATCCGTCGATCAGGTGAATTCCAGTTTTGAATATCGTAAAACAGTTGCTCCCAATTAATGGCAATCTCATTCGACTTCAGGTAGCTGACTGCCTGGCGCAAGTATTCACTTAAGTCGTCGCTATGAGCGGAGAGCAAAGCGGTAAAACGACGCTCCAAGGCTTCTTCACCGCCTTCGCGACGAGATTGTGCCAGATGACCGCCTAAATTGCCACTGCTTGCTGAGAGGCGATGGAGAGCATATAATGAAGCGATTAAATAATAGGCTGCTTCCTGGCTGGCAGAGGCATTGGTAGGCACCCAGGGGATTATATACCGGTACATCTCGATCACACTGCCAGGTGGTTGTCCTAAACCTCGGCGTAAGGAGGCCAATACACCCCGCTGCTCAACCTGGGATTGAAGATAGGCAATGAATGGATGAGTCTCGTGTTCTGTTTTGTTCATAATCATTATCTCCTTATTGATCTTGTTGTCGTAAGCTATAGCCAAAAATAGAACGCGCCCGAACGGATGCTTTTAACGCAGTGACATCATCCCCTGCATATCCGATTGCGTCTTCCAGCGCCTTCCAGGCCGCCTTTTCCAGGATCGTAATCCACTCAGCCAACGCCTGATCTGAATGATCCGGAAGTTCATTCAGCAGATGATAAAAAGGCGCTTCGAGTGTTCCCCAATAGGCTCTTTCTACTCCCCAATGAGCGATCAATTGCCGTGCCTGTTCTCGGCTGGGCTTATTAATTTCATTCCATTTTTTCCCGTCAGCTCCTGGATCGATCGTTAGTAAAGCCAACCAACCAGCGGCATATAAGAAATTTCTGTTCATATTTTCTGCCCGGGTAACCGCGTCAGCCAATAACCCAACCAGCCTGTCATTCCCCAGGAATACAATCGGTAGGGGTAAGCGCTCTTCTCTGAAAAATTCGATTTTCGCCTGGTCGTTCGCCATGCCTAGAGCGATAAATTGTAACGATTGGCTCATGGGTAAATAACCTGAGCCTGATAGGATTGCGATTTCATGAAACGTCTGGGGTGGGTGATTTTGTGAATGAATATTGAGCAATGCTGATGAATCCCGCCATAAAGCACGTTCCTCATTAAACCTTAACGGCAGGTATAACCCACGGGTTTGATCCTGACGGTAGTGTTTCATCGGATCGAGATATTTGGCATCCTTAAGCGTGATATCTGACAGGCGCAAGCCTGGTAAAACCGTCGCTTGTTTGACCAATCCGGGGGAGGCGTCATCCGGGATTAGAAATACTCGTCTGTTATGCCAGGTAAGGTAATCCAGGTAACCTGTAGGTATTGTCCGTTCGGGAAAATAGGGATCGTCGCTTTCCCAGGCAGGTCGATCAATGCCATTGATAGGAATTGGCCGGTCATTATCGGGATCGTACTCTAATAAATTTAATCCGAGTGTTTCGAATAACGTTTTTCCTTCGATCAAGAAGATTACCCCACGTGACCAGGGTGCATCGGTATATGTTAACTTCAACTGCGGAACGGCCAAGCCGGCCAGACCAAAAGTCTGTACCGTAACGATTACCCGCGCGGCTTGAGCAAAGGTTAATCCTGCTCCAGTTAGGTCAGTGTGGTGATCGAACAGGACAGCATTATTGCCAGACACCATATCGAATACAATGTTGTTGATCGATTTTGGTTTCGCACGTTCATCTGGCATCTGGTAAAAAGGACGCTTTGGATCAAATAAATTAAAGCGGTGGTGCCACTGGTCCAGGTAGTCATGCAACTCAGGAATGTCCCAGGTGTCCTTTTTCCAGTATTGGTGCCATTCCCCGATATCACGTGGACCACGCAATGCACTATGGATAATCGCTAATAGTAAACGGTATATGGCGGCAGTCTCGAGGGGTGAGCTTCCGGTAAGACCAGTCAATCGATTCGCCTGTGTGAAGGTTTCTTTTATACTAAAATCCCGGCTTTTTCCACTGGTCGTTATCACAGGTATCCAGGGATCGTCAATTAAGTTGAATATCACGGTTATTTTGCCTCCTTGACCACAGTCAACCCTGTTTCTTGGTTTAAAGTGAGTGTAAACGGGGATCCTTTTAGTGGGCACCGGCCCTGCTCATCAAACACAGCCAGAGAATGATAGCGAAGCGCCGCGACCTGACTCCATCCTGAAGGGAAAGGTTGGTCTCTCATGTAGGAGACTACCCCGCGATGCTGGATATTAACCACCCTTCGTAATAGATTCCGTATGAGAACCCGGTCAGGCTTATGGGTGAGTGAAATTGGTTCACCTTCCCCCTCATTTGATAAAGCTAAACCAGCAGGAGTTTGATATAAACAAACTACCGCAACGCCTGGTTCGGATAAACGGGTCAATGCCCGAAACGCTTCGCCGATCAGGGGATTTTCTTCTTCAAGATCCTGGTTGGCATCTGTGAGCAGGTGTGAGTCAGTTGGTTTGGCGATCAACCGGCTTTTGGCGTGGGCAATATCTTGTTCCATATCCCGACGGGTTTGTTCTTGTGCATCACGGATAGCCTGGATTAATTCGGGTTCATCCTCTGTGTGCAGGTATGCCCCATAGACCGCTTCGATAAGCTGAGATGTTTCTTCAGGAATTCGTAGCTGCTGCCGTTTTCTCAATAAAGACCAGGTGCGGAATAAAATATCCAAATCGTAGATGAATTCATCCTTATCAAATTCAGGTATCGTGTGGATAGTATTCGGGAATGATAAAGCCAGGTGCGGCTCTTTGAATTGAAATGGTCTGGAAGGGTCGTTGATTGTATGGCGATGTAATCTTCCTGCGCGCTGGAGCAGCAAATCGATCGGAGCCAGGTCGCTGATGAGGTAATCGAAATCCAGATCGAGGCTTTGTTCAATCACCTGGGTGGCAATGACGATTGCTTTATTGGGTCTGTCACCCTTCTTTCCGAAGAGATGGATAACTTTTTTTTCGATCTCCTCCCGCCATTCATAAGGAAAACGACTATGGAAAAGGATTAGCTGATCGGGAGAAAGAATATTCTGCTCCTTCATCGCCTGGTAGATTTCTTGGGCGCGTGCCACACGGTTGCAGATTACTGCAATGCAACCATCTCCTTGACTTAATTCCGCCAATCTTGAGGCGATTGCCTGAGACTCATGCGGTGCACGGTCGAGTGTAATGGTGCGCGAATCCGGTCTGGGTAGAGCGTGAGTTGTGCATCGGGAGGCCGACACCATCGTCAGGCGTGGATAATCAGACGTTGGGAGATCAACTTTGGGTGATCCAGCCCAGGCAGAGGCTAGCTCCTGGCGTGTCTTTTCGGATAGTGTGGCAGATAGGATAATTACAGAAGTATTAATGGTTCGTAGCCAGGCGAGTAAACGCTGAAACAACGTTGACATATAGGTATCGTAGGCATGAACTTCGTCGAAGATCACCACCTTTTGACCCAAACCAAATAAACGAACAAAGAAGTGCTTCGTTTGTAAGATACTCAGTAAAGCCTGATCAACCGTGCCCACACCAAAAGGCGCAAGTAAAGTGCGTTTTCTGGGCAAGAACCATGCTTCTGCTCGGACTGCACCGCCAGACATGTCATCGTCATCAGCTATTTCCTTGGGAGGAGTGAAATCGCTTTTCGCGGAGAGCAACGCTGCTCCATGAACCAGGTGGATATGGATGGACTGCGATGGATAACGACCGGATAGGAATTTGGTGGTCCTCTCATACATCTGGTTGCTGGTAGCCTGACTCGGCATGGCGATATAGATACCCCGTCCATTTTGTTTTTGTAGCCATTGATCGGCCAGATATAAAGCCAGTTCTGTTTTCCCAATGCCGGTTGGGGCTTCAACAATCAATAATACCGGAAGTTGAATACTCCCAGTAACCTGAATAGCTTCTTTTTGTAGTTCATAGGGGGGTATTGAAAACATTTCTTGAAAAGACATACGATGTTGGTCAGGCTTCCATCCTATCCAACCCAGATCCTCCAGGGCTTTCAGGGCAGATAATTTTGAATTCGAGGCATAGGTATATATATCGGGTATTTCAGATTCGTAGGGAAATATTTCTGACATCGACCCGATCCAATCCGCTACGCTGACGAAACCAGACACCAGGGTGAGTAATCCATTTCTTTCCAGTGTAGATGCGGGTAAATGAACATCCGTTGGGGGCGTGAAGATGCTAATCATTAGCTCGATGATCGTTCTTCGAGACTGGTCCCAAACCAAATCACCTTTATCAGAATATTTCAGAGCTGCTGGAAGTAGATCAATCGGAGATGGCCAGGCACCATGATGCCCGCCTAAGCTGATGGCTACCAGACTGGCATCCAGAGCTGAAATATAGGTCAGTTGGGGTAATAAATCCTTCAGCGCCCAGGTTGTGATTGTGCCGTGCCGGGCGGGCGTGGGCGAAGGCGAAGGGAATACATAACCAGCCACCTCCAGCCTGGGAATTACATCCGGCACCTTCCGTTGGAAACTGGGTGAAGCTTTCCCAAGATCATGCAAGCTGGCCCAAAACGATATCAGCCGGCCAGCCGATCCTGAGTCCAGGTTTAACCAGGTAGCGATATGTTCTCGCGTAAGGTCAGATAACGCATTTTGCCATAATGCAAGAGTCGTTTGCCCAACATCAACCAGATGACAAATCAGGGGATGGAATTTACCAGTAGTTTTTTCATATTTTGCCCATAATAGTTCCACCCTTATATTATATTCCACTGACGAACGATCATTGCCCACCGGGATAATAAACCACTGCCATCGCTCTAATTTCAGCGATGATCAAGTCCCTCATCTCCTGCGGTTCCATCACCTCACAATCTGCCCCCCATCCCCTCACCCAGGGCACCATCTCCCGCCATTCCGCTATCTGCGCTTCCCATTCACAACCACCCTCAGCCAGATCCGTGATCTTCTGCGTGGGATGCCAGATGCTTTCACGCAATCGCCGGTCTGCCTCGCCTGGTGTAAAGCGCAGGCGTACCGTTTCTGGTGGATGGTCATCATACCAGATGCCCCAGGTATATCGCAAAAGCCCCACATGATTAAAATTATCGGGTATTTCAAAGGTTTCGAATTTTAGCTCTGCCTGCTCGATCCGCTCAATTTTAAAAGTTGTTACATCGTCGTGGACATCACAGTGACCGATCAGGTAAGCGCCATCGCTGAGCAGCGAGGGTTCGATCAGGTAGGGACACACGTTATAAAACAAAGCTTTGTCACGACGCATGCTGCGGTAAGCGATGCGAACCTTGCGTTGTTCGACCCACGCCCGCGTGATTGTTTCGAGGATAACGAGCTGATCAGCCAGCCCAGTCTGCTTTTGCAGGAAAGTGGCTGCCTCCACAAGGCGCTCAGTCATGGGTTGGTGGAGGGCTTTCGCCAGCTTAAAAAGCGCACTCGCCAGGTGGGGTTGGGCATAGCGTGTTTGCCGGGCGGTTCGCCGGGCAGCCAGGTACAATGCGAGCGCCTCGTGGATATTGACCCGCAAATTGGTGATGTATCCCTGGCGATCAATTTGCCAGCGTCCATGGTCAACTTCAATCAAGGGGGTTTGCGTAGATAACAGAATGCGGTCACGGTAGATCGTTGAGCGATTTACCTCAAATTTCTGTGCTAATGCGACATCCGTCTGCGGTCCTTGAAAATAGAGCCATTCCAGCTCCCTTAATCGTTCTGCTCGCCCCAGGCCTCGACTCATTTCTCCCTCCTCTGCTCGTGAAAATGAATATCCGCCTCAGCCGTCCATACTCAGCAGCATGTTTTAATGGATAGTCTTTCAATCCATAGTGTGCATTGAGTATGCCATTTAATGCATAGTATAGCATTTCCTTGTTGCAGGTAATGCAAATCATTAAACAGGTAATTAATGGCGCGTAATCATTCTTTCATCCGTCCGGTGCGTCGTTTGGCCAGGCTGCCTGACAGATACCGCTGACCAGGGGGCGTTACTAAGGCACCCAACGGACGTAAACTGGGCTGGGAGAGATATAGAGTGTTGCCGCGAATGGAAGCGTATTGCCATACACATCCAACACGGTATAGGGTGTGCCGGTAATATTGTATGGGTGGACCTGACCATCCTTCGACCAAAGCACCCACACTCGCCGCTGCGGGGTCGTAAACTCAAAGCCCTGCACTCCTGGCTGACTGACATCCTTCGAGTAGGTGGCTCCGGCCAATTCCCGATTGCTTTGGACGTAAGCCGTATAAGCCGGCACAACCACACCGCCTGGCAGCAGTCCGGATTTACACCAATCTCCATACAGATCATACCAGATGTGGGTACGCAGCCCCAGAACAAGCGCCTCTGCATAAGAAGAAGCCAGGCGCTCTGCTTTGGTGGTCTCAAATTGTGCATCGCAGGTATCATTCCAGCACAACAGAGATGTTTCACTGTTAATATAATATTTCCCACTCAAATTATATTTCGCGGCGACGCTCTGGAGGAACTCCAGCTTGGCGCGCGTGGCCGACATACCCGTGTCAGAGGCGCCCCATTTCGGGACTCCATAGGTCTTATTATTGAAGTAAAAATCATAGGCATGGAAGCTGATCCCGTCGAAGTTATTTCCACCTTCATTGCGTAAAATGCCTTCGAAGAATTTACCGTGTACACAGCTACCTGCCGGGGGGTTATCGGGAGGACACTCCAACATCAATCCACCGATTAATACCTGAGCCTCCCCATCCGAGGACTTGATCGCGGGATAGACAGATTTAAGCATTTCGGCATAGTAACCGCCGCCGTAATATGGATCTTTGTCATCGCCCCAACAACCAAAGGGCCAATC
>CAYGZL010000012.1:0-4627 GCA_964354345.1 uncultured Anaerolineaceae bacterium
GGGCGAACCTACGTGTTCGCCCGGTAGGGGCGAACCTATGTGTTCGCCCTGGGGCAAACACACAGGTTTGCCCCTACAGGATTCTGATCACCCGATGGTGATTGGCGTTTCGGGGGGACCGGACAGCCTGTACCTGTTGGACGTGCTACACCACCAGGGCTATCCGCTGGTGGTCGCCCATCTCGATCACCAACTGCGTCCGGAATCAGCCGAGGAAGCCGAAGCCGTGCGCCAGGCGGCCGAAGTCCGCGGCCTGCCCTTTCGCCTGAGGCGCTGCAATGTCGCCGATTATGCTGCAGGCCAGGGAATATCGCTGGAAGAGGCCGCCCGCACGCAGCGTTACCAGTTCCTGTTTCAGGAGGCACGCACGTGTGGCGCATGCGCGGTGGCAGTCGGGCACACTGCGGACGACCAGGTGGAGACGGTGCTGATGCATCTCCTGCGCGGGGCGGGTCTGGATGGCCTGTGTGGCATGCCCTGTTGGAGCCTGCCCAATCCCTGGAGTGCGGAGATCCCACTGGTGCGGCCTCTGCTGGGCGTCTGGCGGGAGGAAATTCTGGTTTACCTGGCTGAACGCGGCCTGCACCCCAACCTTGACGCCAGCAACCTGGATCGCCGTTTTTATCGCAACCGCCTGCGCCATGACCTGCTGCCCTACCTGGAGACATTCAATCCGGGGGTGAAAGCTCATCTCTGGCAGACGGCGGAGGCGCTGGCGCGGGATGATGAACTGCTCCAAAGCCTGGCAGAGCCAGCCTGGCAAGAGACGCTGATCCAGTGTGGGGATGGTTACCTGACCTTCGCGGGCCCGCTGCTGCACCGCCAACCCGAGGCGCTGCGCCGGCGCTGGCTACGCCGGGCGGTCCAGGCACTGCGTGCGAACCTGCGCGACCTGGACTACGCAGCCATGCAGCGCGGCCTGGCTGTGCTGGATAACCCGCAACAACGCGGCTCGGTTGACCTGGTCGCTGGTTTGCGTCTTTTCTGGGAGGGCGACCAGCTGTGGCTGGCCAGTTGGGAAGCCGATCTACCCGGCCAGGACTGGCCGCAGCTCCCACCCGGAGTGCAGCTCAGCCTGCCCGTGCCGGGTGGGTTGACCCTGCCGGGCGGCTGGCAGTTGACTGCCGAGCGCCTGGAGCTGACTCCGGAACGGCTGGCTGAGGCGTTGTCCAATCCCGATCCCTACCAGACCTGGCTCGACACCAGTAACCTGCCCCTGCCTCTGACCGTGCGCGCCCGCCAGCCCGGCGATCGCCTCCAACCCCTGGGCATGAATGGCCAATCGGTCAAAATCGCTGATCTGATGGTCAACCAGAAATTGCCCCGCCGCGCCCGGCTGCGCTGGCCGCTGGTCTGCACTGCGGAGACAATCGTCTGGGTTCCAGGTTTACGCGCCAGTCACTCCTACCGCCTGCTGCCAACCAGTCCGATCACCTGCCATTTGCAGATCAACCGATCATAAATTGGCTGCTTGATCCCCCGCCAGTTGACCAGCGACTTACATTTGCCGGGCGCGGATGGCTAATCCGGCCGTCACGCTGCTGAATACGCCCGAAGCTTTGATGCGGCTGGCGCCAAACAGGCGACTCAGCATGGCGGTGAAACAGGGAATATTCGACGAACCACCCGTGGTAACCACCGCCTCGATCTGATTGGCGTGTAAACCAGACAGGCGTAAAGTCTCCAACAGAAACTGTTCGATTTGCGCTGCCTCCAGACGGATGTCCTTCTCAAACTGGTTGCGGGTGTACAGCTCCCACAGGTCAAGGCCGCCCGCCCGCAGATGGATCACCGCCGCGCCCTGAGCAGACAGGGCGATTTTGGCTGCTTCGACCGTATTGTAAAAGGAGAAAGCCAGGTCATTGAAGATCAAAGCCTCGAGCGCTTTTAACCTCACGGGCACCTGGCCCTGTTGGATCGCCTGCTCCAGACGGGCGCGCACTTTCGGTGTGCTCAGCTCCGGCAGAGCAATCCAGTCAGGGACGGCATGGATCAGGTTTTCTAACTCCGGGTCAGGATCCATCTGACCTTCTCCAAAATGAGACAGCAGCCGGGTGTGAATGATGGCGCGATCGAAGTCACTGCCGGCGATGGCGATGCCCCCGCTGGCGTAGACGCGCCGGTCGTGCGGGTCGCCCAGGCGCAGGATGGTCACATCCAGTGTGCCACCGCCGAAGTCGAAGATCAGAGCGGTCTGCGGGTGATCCAGGCTGGTTTCATAAAAGAGGGCAGCTGCGATCGGCTCCAGCTCGAGCTGAACCGCCTGGAAACCTGCCTGGAGAGCCGCCTGGCGCAGGATCGTCTCAGCGCGTTGATCCAGCTCAGGCAGCGCTGAAAATTTTACCGGTCTGCCCAGCGTTACTGCTTCGATCTCCGCCCCCAGCAGGCGTTCGGCGCGCTGCTTGAGCTGGCCCAGGTAAGCGGCGATCAGGTCAACCAGGCTATAAAAGCGGTCGAAGATTTGCGTGCCGGAATAGCGCTCAGAGCGCAGGGCAGTTTTGATAAACTGCAACAGGCGGCCCGGCGCCAGCTCGTCAATATAGGCGTAAACATCATCTACGTAGTGCATATCCGCGCCGTAGATGTCTATCTCACCCACCCACCGGCGCTCAAACCGGCGTAAACGGTTGACATTCTGGCGATAATACAGCTCGACCGCCTCCTGGCCAATGTAAGTGCGATGATCGCGGGTGATATACAGGATGGTCTTGATCACCTCGGGCGTCATAGTCTGCTGGTCAACCGGCAGAACCTGCACGCGCTGTCCATCATAGATCGCGACACCGGAATTGGAAGTGCCGAAATCAATGCCCACCCGCAAGCCCATCGTCCTCACTCCAACACGGCGAAGGCCAGGATTTCAAGTGGCTGCTCAGCCGGTGTGGGCAGATCGGCTGGCGACAGGGAAGGGCTGAGCAGGTTGCCCGTGTTGAACAGGTCGCCCATTAAACAGGTCACCAATCGTCCATCGCTGCGCAGAGCGACGCCCCAATCGCCAGCCGCCACCAGGGCCGAGCCAACCACGCGTACGCCACTTTCGCGGCGCTCTTTGGAGTACAGACCTTGCCCCATGGCGCGGGGCGTGGCGGCGGTCTCGATCCACTCTGCCTGGCGCTGGAGGATCTTACCGACCTGGGTTACAGCCAACAAATAAGGTTTGCGTCCCAGTGCGAAGGCGGCAACGATATGATCGGTGTTGCTCAAGCGCAGCGCCTCTTCAGGAGCGACCGGCAGGCGTTTAATTTCTACTGAGGTAACCAGGCCCTCATACGTGACCAGCGCCAGGCGCTCCTGGGCATAGCAAAAAACCAGGTTGCAGATGCGGTCTGCTTTAAGCCGTACCCCGCTGCCTACAAAATTACGCGCCAGGTGGTCTTCAAACACCGCCTCGGGCATACTGCGCACGAAACCGCGCCGGCTGGCCTGGACACACACGTCGTGCAACGCCAGGCGTGCGATCGGTACGATCAGCACCAACTCCTCTCGACCAAGCGGCTCCTGGACATACGCCGCTGCCCAACTTAAGCCTTCCCCCGTCGCGGCCGGGATGGTCTGCGCTGAAACAGCCACCGACCGCCCGGTATCGAACACCAGCAGTAACTCCTCCTGGGAGTTGGTGAACAATAAACCAGGCGGATGCCCGGGGAGGATTCCATCCGGTAAAAGCTTACCGACCGCCGCTCCGGAAACCAGGCTCTCCAGCGGCAGTTCCAGACGCAACACCTGTCCGGCAGGATTATAAATAAACAGGCTGGCGGAAGCGGCTTGCACGGGGGCAAGGGAGATGGCCGCCGCCTCTCCCGCGCTGCCTCCGGCTGGTTCCAATGAATCTTCCAGGCCAGCCAGGGCTGCTTCGCCATAACGACGCTTGAGCAGCTCGAGCTGGCGCTCCAGGCTGGCAATCCGCCGCTCATATTCTTCCACCTTGCGACCGGCGCGCAGGGCGATGTTCTCCGCCTGGAGCGTCTCGTCGCGCCGGGCCAGCTCACGCAGCCGGTCAGCGATGGCGCGGATGACCAGGGGGGCCGATTCCGGTCGCGCCTCGATTTCCTTCAGCCACTCGTCAATCTTTTCAGGGGTGATCAACTCAGCCGGCGACATAAATTTCCAACCATTTCAAATGAAGTGGAATTAACTCTACCACAATTTTATTAAATTCGTCGACACCGGATTTGGCGGTCCATTTGCAGATCAGGCCAGCATCTGCCCCGGGGAATCCCTGGTTTCAAAAAATGCTGCAGTGCCTGGCAAGGACTCCAATGATGGGAGTGGTTTGCTGAGCGGGGTCAAAGCGACAGGAAACCATCCACTAATTTCCCCCACTGGAGAAACCTCTGGCAAGCGGCTTCAATCTGTCCATTTAGTTGGGCATTGATTATCAAGATGCTCTCTGCCAGTTCGCCAACCATGAGGTTTCGTTCCTGAGGGGTAATTGCTGTCGATCTGGTTTGGGAGGCGTGTGTATTACCACTGAATATTCTATTTTGAAATTCTACGATCGCGTAACCGTCCTCCCTCCTCCCACCCACGATTTATCCACATACCACTGCTCCGGCGCCAACCTCCGCGCCTGGATTACTTCCCACCTTAATCCATGTAGATAAATAGCAGTATGGTGTGTTAGGTA
>CAYGZL010000013.1:0-8582 GCA_964354345.1 uncultured Anaerolineaceae bacterium
CCACCGCTCTAAAGGAGCGGCCTCGCCCAGAAGCAGAAATAAGTCAGGTGCAGCTCTACGAACCCCTCGTGCAATGTACGCTGGCCCTGGCCAAACGAGCGCCGTTGGTGCTGTTCATAGATGATCTGCAGTGGACAGATAGCGCCACGCTGGATCTGCTGCAATATGCCATCCGGCGCTGGCGAGACAGCGCGGCGCTAAATAACAGCGTGGCGCGAGTCCTGCTGTTGGTCAGCCTGCGTTCAGAAGCTTTGCTCCCGATGACCCAGACCCAACCAACGGGCAAGGCGCAGGGCTTGATCCAGTGGCTGGCGCGCGTGACGCGTGAACTGCCACCGGTGCATCTCGAGTTGGCACTATTGGGTGAGGGCGAGACGGTGCAAATGGTGCTGTCAATCCTGGATCCACCTGCTGCCGACTTCGCCCAGTGGTTGTATGACGAAACGCATGGACAGCCTTTTTACATGATGGAGACCTTGAAAGATTTGCTCGAACGGCGAGTGCTCCATCCCAAAAAACGAGCGGAGGGGCATTGGACATTTAATGTAGACGTTGAGCACAATCTTGGGCAAGCAGTGCGCGTCCCGTCTACTGTGCATGCCGTGATCCGCTCGCGCTTGAATCGCCTCAGCCCGACCGCATTCAGCCTGTTGGCGGGTGCAGCCGTGCTCGAACATCTGATCACATTCGAGCGCCTGTGTGCCATCACTAATGTGAGTGAGGATCTGTCCTTACCCGCCCTGGATGAATTGATCAGCGGCCGGCTCTTGCTGGAAGCGGCGCAGCCGGGTGTGGCCAGCGCATTCACTTTCGCTAACGACATGCTGCGCGATGTGGTGTATACCGAGGCTGGCGACGCTCGCCGGCGGCTTTTCCACCGGCGCGCCCTGGATATCCTGGAAGCAGCCGGGGACTCGCCAGCGGTGCTGGCCCATCATGCCCTGGCCGCCGGATTGACACAGGCTGCTTTCCACCACAGCCTGGCTGCCGGGCGAGAGGCGCTGCGTCTCTCGGCGGTGAGTGAAGCCATCGTCCATTTTGAGCGTGCCCACCAGTTCGTACGGGAGGCGTCACTCCCAGAAATGCCAGGCAAGGCCGATTTGCAGGATCTGTATACGCAGTTACACCGGGCTTACGAATTGAACGGTCAGATGGAAAAGGCTTTAGCGATTGAGCCTGAACGAGATAAATTCGCATTGGATTGAAGAACAGGAAACCTTCATTGCCTATGCGCAATCTGTCTGATTAATCTAATAATAAAAATCCTCATCCGCTACAAAACGGGCCACCTCTTTCCATTCCACCTCGCCGCTCCGGTAGCGCTCCCGCTGATATAGTGGCGCCAGCTTACCTGGAGGGTCGATCTCCACGACTGTATCCCCCCGTATTGTCAGGGTGTACGATCGGGTGCCCATCACCCCCTCGACAGTTTGATCAGCGATCGGGAAGGTCACCTGGATGGTCTCTCCCGCCCGCGCTGGACCCAGGTGTAGATAGCGTCCCTCCCAGGCATAGTCAAGCACTTGCCCATCCCGGCTGGCGGTGACCTGCGGATTGCCAGTCTCTACCCAGGTTGGAACATGAAGTCTGAGCGCTGCGCAATCCACCTTCACTTTGACCTGCACCTCACCGCTATAGGGGATGTGGCTATAAATATCCGCCCAGCGGGAGGCGCGATTGAGCAGCAGGTTGACCCGCAACTCACCCGCCTGCCACTCCACGATCGCCCGCCACAGCCGGTAGAGCGTACGCGCGGCGTTGCCCGTGCAGCAGTGCATGATGCCCGGTCCCTGCACCCACCACTCGTTCCCGCTCGACCAGCCGGCAAACGCGCCCATGTTGCGCTCCGGGGTATGATCGGCGGTCTCGTTATCGCCGATCGCCTGGGCAGGTTGGCTCTGCGCCTGGTCGTACAGCCATTGCGCCTCCAATAGCTGGCTCTCGGCGAAATGGTTGCGCGCCCAACGCTCGGCATCGCCGTAGAAGTCGCCCATCCCGGCCTCGGTCAGACGCAAGGCTAGGGCGATCATATCGGCGATCTCGCACGATTCGCAGCTCAGGTAGTCCGGACGGGCCGCCTCAGGAAAGAACCCTACCAGGTCGCAGGCGCCGGAAGCGGGCGATTTGGCCCAGGTGTAGCTTTGCTTAACAAACTCGATAATTTCCCGATCGCCAGTGGCCATGGCCAGCTCGAGCATGCTGAGCAGGTAAATAGTATGACCGTGGAATGAGCCATCTGCCAGGAACTCGCCACCTGGACCGAAGTAGTCCATGTGGCAGCGGGTATAACGGACCAGTTTCTCGCCTAGCTGGCGCGCCGGCTCGTAGCCAGTCAGGCGGTAGAACTGCCCCAGGCATTCGGGGACGCGGCTGTTAATCTCACCGCCGGTGATGTGCAACGGTGGCGCGGCAATCGGGTCGGTGGGGTCATACCGGGCGTGCGGCTCGAAGGTAAGCGCCGGGAAGTATGCGTAATCGTCTATATATATCGCCAGCTCAGCCAGACGATCAATCATCTTTTGGATGATCGCCAGCCACAGGGGGTTATGATCGCGCAGGTAGTAGACGATCATCACGCTGATCACGCGGCTGCATGCATATGGGTGCGCCAGTTGCGTCACCGTCGGATCGTCCACAGAGGTCAGCGTCCTATCGGCGCGTGCAACCCCGGCTGTCCAGGCGACCGCACGCCGCGCCCACGGACGACCGGTCAGGGGGATGTAAAACAGGCCATCCGGACCGATGCTGCGCAGCACAACCGACTGCCAGGCGTCGTCAACCTCGTTATTACGCGGACTTCCAGTGGCTATGCGCAGTAAGGGTAGAGCCTCCATGAACTTAAGCTGGCACCAGTCGTTCCAATCGTGAAGCATCACCACCGGATTTCGCCCGAAAACTACCAGCCAATACAGCTCATAATCCGCCAACGGATTGGTGGACGCGGTTAAAGCGTTGAGTGCCAACGCGGCCCGTTCAGCGACATCATAAGTATCCGGGACGCGGTCGGTGTAGGCTATCCCAGGATACGGTGGGATGGGAACGCGGTCAGAAACCGCGCGGACATAGTCAATCGATCCGGGTTTTGCTTCGAGGGGAAATGGATTACTCTGAGTTTCCATGGTGTGCCTGCCTGTGATGGGATGAATTGAGTTCTATATGAGTGATCTTGAGGAGTTGCTTTCAAATATGCAACCATTATAATCCTTCCCCCTGGACACGGAGGTTTATTCAAATAAACCAAATAAATTCTGCTCCGCGTCCTCAGTGTTCCCCGCGTCCAATTACACTTTTCGGACGCTGAGGACGCGGAATACGCGGAGCATCCTTTTTTATTTCTTTCCTAACCATCTTTCCCCTCCGCGTCCTCAGTGTTCTCCGCGTCCAATTCTCTTTTCCCCTCCGCATTCTCCATGTCCAATAGAATATAATAGAGGGGATTTAAGTTGGGATCGCAGGTAATCGTCTAGCAAATCATGTTTGACGCGGTAAATGGTGCGCTGAGATTCAACAGCTACTTACTTGAGCCTGACCCAAACCAGGATCGCACAACCGATATGGTTCCTGACAATTCTCGCCTTGCGGCACTGATTTCCTTCAAGTCCGGTCAACTGCTTTGTCTCTCGGTGAAATTACTCGACCTTCCAGCGAAAGCCGCACAAATCTTGTACGACCTTCACATTGTTCTGAGCCATCTCGTTGGTCACGATGTAGTCCGTGCGCTGGGTAGACAGCACTACTCGGAATAATTTCACCTTATGTTCCGCAGGAAACCCTTTGATCTTGACCGCTTTGCCTTGCTGCTGCTCTGTTTCGGTCCATTTCAGGCTATCCACTCGTTGAAAGGGCTGGGTGCCGCCCGAGTCGTCCACCTGCCGGTTGTCTTTGAGCGGGCAATAGTAGATTTTGCCCAGTTTCTCAATCCGCAGCATGATATCTTTCGCCGCATTACAGCTATCCATCAACACTACCCAAAACTCCAGCTCTTTTTGATAGACACAGTTCATCAGCATCTCTTGCATGTGATCCAGTTATGTCTTCCCGTCTCCCTCCGGATCATAGATGCGGTAGTCGATGATCCAGAATTGATCGATTTTCGGGTTGACATAGACACAAGTCACCACTCCAATCTCTTTGATGACCCCATGCGCGTTTCCGCTGTATTGCCTTCTGACCAGTTCGATCTGGTTCGCATAACTCTTGTCGATCACTGTGTCGTCAAAAACCAGAAATCCGTAGGGAGTGGTGGTCACTTGCTCTTTGACATTCTCCCATACCAGCCTGGGTCGGATTTCATCCCCTGCCAAATATCGGTTCGCCATATCATGGCTGAATTTCTCGGTGTGTTCGGCGTAATTCGTTAGCGTATAATTGATTTGACTGACCATCAGTTATTGGCAGTAGTCCAATCGAGTTACTCGTTCGTTTTTTGCGTTCACCTCCTTAACTTATCAGGATGTGCCCTTTTCGTCAATTTTCCAGTCTTGCGAAAGTCCTAGGAGAAATACAAGAATGACTCTTTCACGAGTAGAACTAGCCGCCCATAATAATGCAATCTGGTGCGATACCCTATGCCGCGCGCATGGCTCTTTAGGTGAGTTCCTTGAGCCAGTGTGGCTCAATCGACACCCAGTTCCCCGTTTCTATCCGAATTTGGTAACCCTCACAAGCCAGCGCCATACCACCGCGCAGCTTGCTCATATCCAGGATCTGGCTACAAGTCTTCCAGGCTCTTGGGCAGTCAAAGATAGCTTCTGTGAATTAGGCTTGGATGCACTGGACTTCAAGCTTGCTTTCGAAGCCACCTGGTTATGGCTTGCACCATCTGCACCTTTACCGATTGGTCCTGATCTTGGAATACAGTGGGTTCGCTTACAAGATGGATCGAAACTGGCGAAGTGGGAAACCGTATGGAATAGTAACCCTGCCGACGATTCATCAACCCAACAACCGCGCCTCTTTCTTCCATCGCTTCTGGCCGATCCAAATATTGCATTCATCGCCGCCTTCCAGGGTAGCGAGATTATCGCGGGAGCCATCGCGAACCGCACCGATAATGTGGTCGGCCTGTCAAATGTCTTTACGCCACCTCAAGATAGCGTGTCCTTCTGGGCTGGCTGCGTGGAAACCGCTAGAGATAGTTTCCCGGGGTTGCCTCTGGTGGACTACGAACACGGTCCAGATTTGGTGCTCGCAGAGGCCGTGGGCTTTGAGAAACTTCAAACCTTGAGGGTCTGGGCACGCTAGTAGTAACATGGGCGCTGCCCAACCAACGGTTGCAGCCAATTTGCTCCGCAGGCGATACGCAAATGGCTGAACGCGAGCGTTAGGCAGTAGTCCATTAAAGGCAAAGAAATAATTCGGCATTTGTAATCTTAAAAACCGCATGCTGTCAAATTTTGTCTTGCGTAAGTCCTGATAGAATAATCTGGAGGTGATCAAAATGGAAATTGAACTAAAACACAAAGACATCACGGAAAAAATAATCCACGCATTCTTATCCGTGGTCTATCCCCAGCTCGGATACGGATTCCTCGAAAAAGTCTACCAGAACGCGATGGCTATCACACTCCGTGGAATGGGCCTCAGTGTCCTGACTCAATTCAAAATCGACGTCTTCTTCCAGGGACAAATCGTCGGTGAATACTATGCCGATCTCCTCGTCCAGGATGCGGTCATCGTAGAAGTCAAAGCTGCGCCTAAAATGCTCGAAGAGCACGAAGCCCAATTACTCAACTATCTGCGGGCGACTCCCTTCGAGGTCGGTCTGCTGCTCAACTTCGGGGCTAAACCTAATTTCTCTCGCAAAGTCTTCGATAACTCCCGTAAAACGGTCACCTGGGAATAAATCATGAAACTCAGTTACGATTTAAGCTGCCTCCCCTGGACCGTCGAGGGTTACACCCCTTATGTCTGGCAGTTCGAGCGTATGTACGGCGTTGGCTTCGGTGCTGATGCACGCTGCCTGGATGTACCTCCCATCCCAGCCCGTGTCCCCGGTTCTGTCCAGGGCGCCTTACGTGCAGCCGGTATCCTACCCGATTGGAATATCGGCCTCAACTGGCGCGCCTGCGAATGGGTCGAGCATCGCCATTGGATGTACCGCGTCCATCTTCCAGACGAGTGGCTGATTCCATCAGCGTCCTTCCGCTTAGAGTGTCTGGGTCTCGATTATTCTGGTTGGGTAATCGTCAACCGCGTCGAAGTCGCAGCCTTCAAGGGAACCCACATCCCACACATCTTCGATCTAACCTCCTACCTGCACCCGACCGGCAATGTGGTAGAGATCGTTTTTGACCTTCCGCCGCGCTGGCTGGGAGAGTTCGGCTTCACCTCGCAGATGACCGACTGGAAGCCGCGTTTCAACTACACCTGGGACTGGTCGCCACGCCTGGTACAGATTGGCATCTGGGACGCGATCACCCTGGTCGCCGTCCAGGGCAGCGAAATCCGCGACATGCACTGTACGGCGGATGCCGATCTCAACACCGGCGCTGGCGTCCTGGAACTATCCGGCAGCATCTCGGCTTGCGAATCTCAACTTGTCCGCGTTTCGCTGACCCAGGAACATACCATAATTCGGGGAGGCGTATTCACCACAACGGAGTTCACTAACGGCGTCCGCTGGGATGATCTGCCGGTCGAACTGTGGTGGCCCAACCTGTCGGGTGACCAACCGCTCTACACGCTGACCGTCCAACTGGTCAACGCCGAGTCACAGGAACAGGATCGGCGTGAACTCCGCGTAGGCTTCAAGCATATTGACTGGCTGCCCTGTGAGGCTGCACCACCTGCCGCCGATCCCTGGCTATGCGCAGTCAACGGTCGCCCAATCTTCCTCCAGGGAGTGAATTTCGCGCCCCTCTCCCCCAATTTCGCCGACCTGCGCCAGGAAGATTACGCAGTCAGGCTGCGGCAGTACCGCGACCTGGGCTGCAACACCTTGCGCATCAACGCCTGCCAGTTCCTCGAACGGGAGTGGTTCTACGATCTGTGCGACGAGTTCGGTTTGCTGGTCTGGCAGGAGCTACCGTTGACTTCCTCAGGCATCGATAACTGGCCGCCCGAAGATGAAGCCAGCCTCGCAGCCATGACCGGTATCGCCAGCTCCTTCATCGAGCGCCGCCGTCACCATGTCTCCTTGCTGCTGTGGTCCGGTGGTAACGAGTTGCAGGGCGATTTTGAGGGTCACAAAACTGGCATCGGCAAGCCCTGCGATCTGACTCACCCGCTGTTGATGCGCCTTTCTGAAGTAGCGCAGGCACTCGATCCCACCCACCGTTTCATCCCCACCTCGCCCGGCGGCCCACGCGCTGGCGCTGCCGCTCCGGATTTCGGCAAAGGCGTGCATTGGGATGTGCACGGCGGCGCGGCGATGAGCCCTCTGGCTGAAGCACAGGCTTACTGGTCCGCTGACGACGCCCTGTTCCGCTCAGAAATCTACTGCCCCGGTGCCAGCCCTCTGGAAACGATCCGCAAATACGCCGGTGAGCTCCCGCTCTTCCCGCCCACCTCCGACAACCCCTACTGGGCGCGCCTGACCACCTGGTGGTTGGATTGGCGCCGGCTGATCGCCATCCACGGGCGTGAGCCGTATGATCTCGAAGAATATATCGCCTGGAGCCAGGCCAACCAGGCGCAGATGCTTGCCCTGGAGATCCAATCCTGCAAGGTCCGATTCCCCCGCTGCGGCGGCGTCCTGCTCTGGTCGGGCCATGACACCTTCCCCCTGGCGATCAACTCGAGCCTGATTGACTACGATGGCAACCTGAAACCCGCCGCCCTGTCCGTGGCCCAAGTCTGGCACGCACCCACTGGACAGTAAAGTTCAGCGATCAGCGATCGCATTAGGATCAGCATCCTCCGCTTCCTCGTGTCCGATCATCCCCCTCCGCATCCTCCGTGTTCTCCGCGTCCGATCATCCCCCTCCGCGTCCAATCTGATCTGTATGATCTACGAATTCTAACTTATACTATCCCTGAGAGCAGCGTATGCGCTTTACGATAGACATCGATTATCCCCCCGAGCAAATGGAGCTCAGCCGCAAGCGGATGGAGCTGCGTCCCAGCTTCCGCTATCTTGACCGCGTTCCGGTGAACTACTGCGTTGTACCGCGATATTTCGCGCCGATCTTCGGGCTGCGTTACATCGATTTCTTCAAGGACGCCGAAACCCAATATTATTGGCTGCTGCAGTTTGCTAAATACCAGATCGAGCAGATCCCCGCCGATTTCTGCACCGAACCGGTCATCTACCTGCATCCCTACTTCGACAACGCCGTCCCACCCAGCGGTCAGGGCGCCGAGGTCGGTTGGAGCGACGATCAGCCTCTGCGTGCCATCCCGACGATCCATACCGTCGCAGCCATGCAGCGTTTCGAAATCGCCCGACCGGATGCCGGGCTGCGTGGGACGACGATCGAGTGGTGGCGTACCATGCAGGAACTGACTGCGCAGACCAAAGTAACCTTTCATGGCAAAGAGGGTCGCGCAGACGTCGCCCCCCTGACGCTGGGCGGACTCAGCCCGCACATGCTGGCGATCGACCTGGTGGGAGGCGATTTTTACGCCTGGATGCTCGAATA
>CAYGZL010000014.1:0-5407 GCA_964354345.1 uncultured Anaerolineaceae bacterium
CGCAGCGCGGAACAGCTCTCCCGCCTCGATCATCCCAACCTGCCGCGCGTCCTGGATTGGTTCAGCCTGCCGGAGCAAGGTCTGTATCTGGTGATGCGCTATATAGCGGGTGAAGAGCTGCAGAAACTGCTCGAGCAGCGCAGCGGAATGCCTTTTGCTGAGGCACAGGTCAAGGACTGGATTGGGCAGGTCTGCGAGGCGTTGATCTACCTGCACAGCCAGGCGCCGCCGATCGTGCATGGCGATATCAAGCCAGCCAACCTGCGCATCACACCGGGAGGCCAGGTGGTGCTGGTGGATTTCGGTATTGCCAAGTCCTACAGCGTCAACCAGTTGACCGAGGCCACCGGTCGCGCTGGCACGACCGGCTACACCCCACCCGAACAGTACGGACAGGGGCGGACGGATGCGCGCAGCGACATCTACTCGGTGGGAGCGACGCTGTATGCCTTATTGACTGGTGTGAAACCAGAGGACAGCACCGAACGCGTCGAAGAGGATAAGCTGAAACCGCCACGCACGCTCAACCCGGCTGTTGACCTGGCGCTGGACGCAGTGGTGATGAAAGCGATGGCGCTGTTCGCAAAAAACCGCTACCAGAGTGCGAGTGAGTTGCTGGCCGCTTTGCGTGCCTGTACACGGAAGACTCCAGTAGCTGCGGCGCACCCTCCCACGCCTGGCATCCCGAAAGATGAACCTACCCTTCAGCGACCCGTGGTCGTCCCTCCGTTCAAAAGAGTCGATCCGGTTGAAACCAATGAGCTGAAGTTTAACCTCGCGGCTGGGGTAGAGATGATCTTCAGGCACATACCGGCGGGCGGGTTTATCTTTGGCGATAATGCACAGAGGCTGCATCTGGACGAATATTGGTTGGGCAAATACCCGGTTAGCGTGGCTCAATTTACCGCCTTCGTCAAAGCGACGAGCTACAAGTGTGATCGACACGCCCTGCGGGATCTGAGGCAATATAGCAATCATCCGGTCAACAACGTTTCCTGGTTTGATGCCCAGGCCTTCTGCAAGTGGGCCAGCCAGGCGACCGGCAAAGCGATTCGGCTGCCGTCGGAGCAGGAGTGGGAGAAAGCCGCCCGCGGGACGGATGGACGGAAATATCCTTGGGGCGAGCAGCAGCCGGATGGCAACTTATGCAACTTTACTTCAATATATAAAGACACCACACCGGTCGGGAAATTCAGCCCGGCTGGCGATAGTCCGTACGGCTGTGCAGATATGTCCGGGAATGTGTGGGAGTGGACTGCTACACCCTATGACGCAAGCAGTTATATCGTGCGCGGCGGTTCCTGGGACGATAATGCAGAGTTCGTGCGGTGCTCCTACCGCTGCTGGTATTATCCGGACAACCGTAACGACATTTACGGATTTCGTTGCGCCTGCTTACTTTCAAATGTTTGAGCTGGTTTCTAGGATTCTGGAATCCTGGGGGGTGCAGGGGGCTTTGCCCCCTGCACGAATCGATTTTTTGAGCTGAAGCATATGGGTAGCAGTTATCAAGACCTGTGCGACTTAGAGAACCTGTACCTGGCATACCGTCGAGCGCGGCGCGGCAAGCGGGATAAAGAAATCGTGGCCAGATTCGAGCGCAATCTGGAGCTGGAACTGATCACTTTACAGGATGTATTGCTCAACCAGACCTATCTACCCGGATCATATACCAGTTTCTACAGAACCGAATCCAAGCGCCGATTGATATCCGCCGCACCTTTTCGCGACCGCGTAGTTCATCACGCACTGTTACAAATCATCGAACCGACATTCGAACGTGCTTTTATCTTTGATTCATATGCCAACCGGAAAGGAAAGGGCACTCATCAGGCCCTGGATCGTTGCACGCAGTTCTTACGATCCAGTCAGTATGTTCTGCAATGCGATATCCGTCAATTTTTTCCCAGCGTGGATCATGCAATTTTACGCACTGAACTCAACCGGCATATCTCAGATGAACAGGTGCTGTGGTTGTGCGATCAAATCCTGAACACCGGTATTGGCGTGCTCGCTGAGGTATATAAAATGCATTATTTCCCAGGCGATGATTTATTCGCCGGTCTGAGGCCGCGCGGATTACCCCTGGGAAACCTGACCTCTCAGTTCTGGGCGAATGTGTATCTGAATCCGCTCGATCAATTCATCAAACGCAACTTGAAGTACCGCCGTTATCTTCGATTCGTTGATGATTTCTTGCTCTTCGCAGACGAAAAATCCATCTTACACGCCTGGAAGAGCCAGATCATTCATTTCCTGATCGGCCTGCGTCTGACACTGCATGAAAATGCTGCTCAAATACGCCCGGTCGCTGAAGGTTTGCCATTTCTAGGTTTTATCGTCTTTCCTGATCATCGGCGCATCAAATCAATGCGTGGGCATACCTTCCAAAGACGGTTTCATCGGTTATTTCAACGCTACACCGCAGGATTGGTGGCATATGATGCCTTGGCAGCCTCGTTGCGCGGTTGGATCGCTCATGCCGAACATGGCGATACGTGGGCATTGCGTCAATCGATATTAAAACCTTTTCTTCTATAACTTATGGTTGAAAAACAGTCGCCCATCTTTTCAAAAACCTACGATCTCATCCTGTGGCTGATCCCGGTATTGACCGCTTTTCCAAAGGATCAGAGGTTTCGATTGGCTGGCCGACTGGAAGACGCGGTATTTCGTCTTTACGATCATTTATTACAGGCGGCCTTTAGTCGAGAAAAACATTCATCAATAGCTCAGGCAGATCTGGAATTAGAACGCTTGCGAATGTTATTGCGTCTCTCCCAAGAGCTACACTTGATCAGCTTTAAACAATATGAACATGCCGCACGCCTGACCAGCGAGGTGGGTAAATTGCTGGGCGGGTGGTTAAAGACAATTACTACGACTACAGTGGGAGAAAGAACCACTGAGCGTGGGGGTGGGCAGTGAGCGCGGCGGTTCCTGGAACAATAATGCAGAGAACGTGCGGTGCTCCTACCTCAACAGGAACAATCCGGACAACCGTAACAACAATAACGGATTTCGTTGCGCCTGATTACTTTCTCCGTCTTGACCTGGCAGGATGCGAACGCTCTATGGAGACTCGCGCGCCATTGAAAGTAAGCCTTGCCCATTCCTGGCCGGCGCTGTTTACTGGCGCCGGGCGAATATAGAAAAGCCTGTCCCCCTGCGGTATGATGAACGCATGGGGACAGGCAAATGATGACCTGATCAATCCAGCAGCAGCAATTGTACACTTACTCCATGCAGATTCATCGTCTCGAATTCGAGGTCACTTACCGCTGCAACTCACGCTGCCAGCACTGCCAGGTGGGGGAAGGTAAGCGCCACACCCTCCCCGCCGTGATCGACCGTGACCTGGCGGTTGAGATCGTCCGCAAAGTCGCCCAGGCTCAAGCTCCCTTTGCCGTGATGACCTTTGGCGGCGAGCCGCTGCTCTATCCGCAGGTGGTCTGCGCCATCCACGAAGCGGCCATGCTGGCGGGCATCCCCAGGCGGGAGATCATCACCAACGCCGGGACGCCGCGCTCCGCAAAGCGCGCCAACGAAGTCGCACAGCGTCTGGCGAGCAGCGGGGTGATCGAGCTGTGCATCTCCGTGGATGCCTTCCACCAGGCGTACGTCCCACTGGAGATTGTGGAGCGCAATGTGCAGGCTTACATCGCCGCCGGCATTCCCCGCCTGGAGTGGAATCCGTGCTGGGTCGTCTCGGAGGAAGGAGACAATCCCTGGGATCAGAGAACGCGCGCCATCCTGGACCGGCTGGCGTACCTGCCGGTGCGTCGTGGGGAGGGCAATCGGCTGCAACCCATTGGCAGTGCGCAAAAATGGCTCAGTGAATACCTGCCGCCCAAACAGCCCCTGCCGGAAGGATCATGCGCGGATGTGCCTTACAGCAGCCGCCTCGACCAGATGACCAGCCTGGGAATCGCACCCAACGGCGATGCAACCATCTGCTTCGACTGGTCGATCGGAAACGCCGCCGACGAAGACATTCTCCAAATTATCGACCGGTATGATCCTGAGGCAATCCCGGAAGCGAAAGCGATTTTAGAGCAGGGTATGGCCGGATTAATCGAATACGCCCGAAAAGTGGGTGTATCGCCCGATTCTGGCGGGTATTTTTCGATCTGCGACCTGTGTATCCAGCTCAGGCAGAAGATCCGGTTGGCGCAGTTGGCCGGTGACGGGATGCTTAAGCGGGAGGCCCGGTAAAGACCCGGCATTCCCGGTCGAAACACAGCGTCGCACGCTCAGGGAGGCGGTAGGCCGGCCACTCCGGCAAACCAGGATGGTTGGGGTCGCCGGTGTAAGCAAAGGCAATCCAGGCAGTGCTCATCTGCTCCGCCAGGCGCTGGCATTCGGGCAGCTCACGCAGGGCAAGTGGACCTTGGGCAAGATTGTCGAAAACGAAGGGGACATCCAGGGCGTGGTGGGCGCGCAGTTTCCCATCCAGCACAGGTGACTCATAGGCAAGCTGGTACATGTAAACCGGCGCCCCGCCTCCTGCCAGCTTGCGCTCAGCCAACCGGATCGAAGGACCACGCATAATCTCCTCAGTCATCAGGCTGGCAAACAGCACATTCGGCTTAGCCTGTGGATTCTCACTGCGATAGGTCGCAAGCTGCCGTCCAGCAGAGCGTTTTAATAACAGCCGTGAGACGATCGGCAGCGCCAGGCTTGAGAGCACTGTCTGCCGGCTGAAAGTGCCCAGCAACGGTATATCACCCAGAAACAGGGCGGCTTCGTCTTTGGTGGTCCCGATCATAACCGGAATCCTGCTTGAGCTCTCTGGCGCGAGCGGATCGAATGGGTGCCGGGGCAGCGCCAGCCCATCCACGACAGGTTGCATCATCGGAAAAGAGAATAATCCCCGGCTCATCTGCACCGCCAGCAGCCGTTCAACCGGGAGCTGTTGGAGCGAGTGTATATCGCCGGATCGCAGACCCAGCCGTTTGAGTAGTTTGCGAGCGAAGGCAGTCGCCCGTTCAGGTTGCTGCGCCTTGAGCAGCGGACCAGATTGGATGATGGCACGGTGGAACAAACCCTGGGCGGCTGGCATCGCCAGCAGGATGCACACCTTCATCCCACCCCCCGACTCGCCAAAAATGGTCACGTTTCCCGGGTCGCCGCCGAAGGCGGCGATATTATCCCGCACCCACTCGAGGGCAGCCAGGATGTCGAGCATGCCCACCATCCCTGAGCGAGTATACTCTTCGCCAATCAGATGCCCCAGGTGCAGGTAACCCAGCCTGCCCAGCCGGTGATTGATCGAGACGACCACCACATCGCCGCGCCGGCATAGAGAAGTTCCTTCCGTCCAGGGCTCCCCGCCTGAACCCGATATAAACCCCCCGCCATGGCACCAAAACATCACCGGTCGTTTCACCTCGTCCCCAATAGCCGG
>CAYGZL010000015.1:0-22714 GCA_964354345.1 uncultured Anaerolineaceae bacterium
CGGCAGGCTGAACCCGATCCAGAACACCGGCTCAGTCACCATCCCCCGTCCGAAAGTGTACTCCCCCCAACCGCCTGAGGGGAGGAGTCAGAAGTTCAGAACTCAGCAGCCCAGCAGGTCAAGGTGCTGGGGAGAGCCCACACCGAAAACCGACGCTGCCGCCACGACCGTCGGGGCCGTAGCCGTCGCGGTACGCCACACGCAAGTAGTACCAACTGACGTACCAGCTCCCGCCACGGAGCACCTTATAACTCCCACTGGTCGGTCCAGGCGGGTTGCTATACGGGGAACTGCTGTAATAATCGCTCTGCCACCAATCATTCACCCATTCCCACACATTGCCCGCCATATCCAGCGCGCCATACTGGCTGGCGCCGGTCGGGTAATTGCCCACCTGCGAAGTGTCGCCCACACAATAGCTATAAGATGATCCATTGTAGTAATAATGGTTCGCCAGCGTGCAGTTCAGGCTTGCATCGCCCCACGGGTAGGCGCGTGTGTCACTCGCGCCGCGGGCAGCTTTCTCCCATTCGGCCTCACTCGGTAGTCGTTTGCCGGTCCACTGGCAGTAGTCACGCGCTTTGTACCACGAGACGTAAATCACCGGGTAGGTGGCGTAGGTCGGGTTGTCATAATAGGAAGAGCGGGTATAGGAAGAATTCAAATCTGGCGTAGCGCAAACGCCTGCCAACACGCACTGAGCGTACTGAGCGTTGGTGACTTCGTACTTGTCAATGGAATAGGCGTCCAAATAGACGGTGTGCAGGGGCAGCTCTTCTGAAAAACACGATAAACCGCTGTTGTGGGCCGGGTCGCAGCCCATCTGGAACTCTCCGGCGGGGATGAAAACCATCTTGCTGGGTTGAATGCTATGACGAGCTATTACCGGAAGGTACATTGCATTGTCCGGAGGCACGCTGCCCAAAGCAGGGGTATTGGCCAGTAACAAGATGCTGGTCAGTAGCGCCAAGAGACAAACGATCTTCGTTCTATGGTGTCGGATCATCTCCACCTCCATCTCATCATACCAGAACTAATTCTAAGAGCCTCAATGGGATATGTCAAGATTGTAAGAATCGCTGTGCATCGCCTGATGTGTTTGAGACCGCCCCCGAACCCCTCACTCCCCCAACGCGACCTCCAGCAGCGCCGAGAGCCTGCCCCCCGGCGGCAGGCTGAACCCGATCCAGAACACCGGCTCAGTCACCATCCCCCGTCCGAAAGTGTACTCCTCCCCAAATGCCTGCCCATTCACCCGCAGCCGCACCGTGTCGGCCTGGTACTCCACTTCGATCGTGTGCGCCTCCGTCCATGAGACCGCCGGCCCGAGGTTGCCGGTCTGCTGGAGGTTGTTGGTCACGTACACCTGGAGCTGATCCGCCGCACTGCCGGAGGGACGCAGCGCCACAAACCGGCCATAGTACTGCCAGGAATCCACCTTGCCAACCCCAAACGCCAGTCCCAGGGTGTTGTTCGGCGCCATCACGAGCTGCTCGACCTGCAGCGTGATGCGCAGGATGGCACGCTCTGACCCGCTCTCCGCCAGCAGGCGCTGGATGGGCGTGTACAGGCCGCGATAGGACTCGCTGGTCGTGAGGTTGCTGGCCTGGATGCGCAGCTTTCCACCCTGGGCGGCGACCCCCCAATGCGAGAGATCCCAGCAGCCGCGCCCATCCTGGCTGATGTTTTGCGTTTTATAGGGCGACCAGACCTGCGCCTCGATGCAGTCGCCACTCAAACCCGTCCGGCGACCCGGCTCGCTGGTCGGCGTGTGGGTGGGCGGCAGGGACGTCAACGTGGCGAGCGGCGCCGAGGTCGGCGTGAAGGTGACAAGCAGCGGCTGCGTGACCGGCAGGTGCGTCTCGGTCGCTGTGGGAAACAAGAGCAGCGCGCCGGTCGCGACGGAGGTCTCCACGGCCGTGTCTGCGACCTGCACCGGCGGGGTGGGCGTGTCCTGCTGCAGGGCGGGCGTCGTGCCGGATGGGCGAAGCAGCCAGAAGACGGTCGCGGCGACCGCCAGGATCAAAAAGAGCGCCATCGGCAGCGCCCAGCGTGGCCAGCGGCGGGTCTCCGGCGGGCACTCACTCGCCAGCAAGCCTTCCAGTGCGATCTGCTGCTGCAGGTTGGCTCCTGGCGGAGCGGTCACTGGCGGGGCGACCCCGTGTGGGGCAGCCCCTTGTCGGGCAGCTCCCTGTGAGGCGACCCCTCCAGGGGCGACTCCCTGCCGGAAGGCGGGGAGCTGAGCCGGCGTGGGCAGGTCCTGCTCCGCGGGGCGAGTCTCCCCCGCCAGCACCGCCTGCAATGCCTCGGCCATTTCCTGAGCAGTCTGGTAGCGCTCCTGCGGCTGCTTGGCCAGCGCCTTGTTCAGCACCACCGTGACCTGGTACGGCGCACGCGGCTGGAACTGGCGCACATCCGGGGGCGGCTCCTGCACGTGCTTCATCATCAGTGTCACCACCGAATCCGCCTCGAAGGGCGGGCGATTGCTCAGCATCTGGAACAATGTCACGCCCAGGGCATAGATATCCGCCCGACCATCCACCGGCTGACCCTGCACCTGCTCCGGCGCCATGTACAGGGCGGTTCCCAGCACGGTGCCCGTGGCGGTGTGCGCTCCGCCTCCCAGCAAGCGGGCGATACCAAAATCCATCAGGATGGGGCGCCCCTCCTGGTCCAGCATCACGTTGGCCGGCTTGATATCACGGTGGATCAGGCCGCGCTGGTGGGCATACTCCAGCGCCTGGCACAGATCGATCGCAATCCGCAAGGCCTCTTCCACCGCCATCTGCTGCTGGTTGCCCGCCAGTCGCTTCAGGCGCTTCTCCAACGTCTCCCCCTCCAGGTACTCCATCACCATGAAATACAGACCCTCGGCATGGTCGAAATCGAAGACTCGCACGATGTTGGGATGGTGCAGCTTCGCCACCAACACCGCTTCCGCTTCGAAGCGCTGTAATAAATTCGCCTGCTCCGCCAGGTGGGGATGGATGATCTTCACCGCCACCGTACGGCGCAGCCGGGTATCCTCCGCCCGATAGACGCTGGCCATGCCGCCGTGCCCGATCAGCTCGAGGAGGCGGTAGCGGTTCGCAAGGTTCTTTCCTGATCCGGTTGAGTTTTCCATACCAATCCCAGAACTGATGAATTGCTCCTACGCCTGGGAGCAGACTTGAACAAAGACGAAAAGACAGAGCTGGTTGCACTGACCTCAGAAGAGCCATCCTCCTCAAGGGAGTTGCGCGTACTTGAAGGTTACCGTGAAGTCAGGATTCTCGACCGATTCTCCGATCTTGAAGTAGTTCCCATCTGCAGTGAGCAAAACAATCGTGTCGTTATTATGGAATGGCTGGTCAATATAAGCCGAGGTAAAGGTTAAGCCAGCCGTCGAATTTACATTATCGAAAGGCGTGCCATCTAAAAATGCAATCTGTACACCAGCCACCTGAAACACGACAGTGTGAGGAGTAAAGGTTGAATTGTATGCGAATTTGAAATCGTATCCCGCTGGAGGCAAGAATTCCCATACTTCTACGCGATATATTTCGCCTGTCTCCAGATTAAAAAAATCCTGCCCAAATTCCATCGTTGCCGTCTTCGATTCTAAGGCCCGAAGCCGCGCCTCTAAAGCATCGATCTGAGCCTGCAGGTCAGCATCTGCGGCCTCGCGAGCGGCTGTCTCAGCATCCAGGTTGCCCTGGAGGCTGTTGTTCAGACCATCCAGCAGAGTGTCTGTGACAGAATTACTGTACCAAGAATAGACGGTTTCCCCTTTTTTACACTGGTCCGGTGAAGATACGAGAGTGCCTTTGCCTGCTTTGAAACAGGCGAACATATCTGGTGAAGAACCAGACTGGCTTTTGACCATTGAAATTACACCGGTCAAAGCCACGACCAATACCAGAACGATGCTGGCAGCGATGATGCGGATTTTGTTCATTCTTATCTTCCCTTCTTTTATGGTTGATTTTTTCCTGTTACAGTATTGATATTATAGTATTGAATCGAATGCATGCCCATTCAATATTTCTGAATGACAGCCGACCCCCCTCTCCCTTTCAGGGAGAGGGGTCAGGGGTGAGGGTATCTACTCTCCCTTCAGGGAGAGGGCAGGTCTCCTCCTTACATCTTAAAATCATCCAGCCAGTCGTCGCTCAGCGGTGGAGCCGGCGTTATTCGCCTACGATAGTTCATCGCCAGGAGTACGCCTGCGCCAACCAGCGCAGCTCCCACCACCCCAACGATCACCCACAGCCAGGCGCCAGGACCCGTCCGTGTATCCAGGCTGACATTTACCACATATTCCTGGTTTCCGAGTCGCTCCCAAAAAGCTGTACTGGTGATCTCAAAGGCCTTACCAGGCGACTTGCCCGGTCGTTGCGCCGCAATGTGGATCGTATTTTCCACACCATCGAAAGCCGGCTCGATGTAGAGCCACATTTCCTGGGTCTTTTGGGTGACCGAGATCGGGTAGGTAAAGCTCAGGTCTGCATAGGGGGCGCCATAGTTCATCGTCACCAGAACAGTGGCTGGAACCTGGTCAACCGCGATCAAGGCTTTCGAACCCGCCACGATGGGATGATCCCGCCGGTAGGGCAGGTAAACGCCCAGGGCGCTGTCTCCCAGCCCATAAACCGACCGCAGGCCTGCCTTCCAGGGGTAATCTGCAGTCAAGACGCTGGCTCCTACCAGAGCTTGATATGAGCCGGGGGTGGTAAATAGCACCCCAATCGCCTGGATGTTGGCCAGGTCAGGACCAGAGCTGTTCTGAGAAGGCGTCTTATAGTTCAGATCAGGCTTCCAATCGTACACATGCTTCCAGGTCTCGGCGGTTGAGGAGGGACCCAGGACCGCTACGAAGGGGAATGGACCGCCTCCGGTCATGCTGGGAGGCGAATAGGCACTCCAATTCCCCGTGCCGCGTTGAAAGAGCCTCCAATCATCGGGGGCAGTCGCCAGCTCGTATAAAGCTTCCGAGGTGCCCGGGCAAAGCCATTGCCCATTTTGATCTTCAACAACCAGATCAAAGTTAATCCCGTCCGGGATTTTCATCCAATTCCACAGGTAGAGATAGCCGCGGGCGTCATAGACTTTGGGAATGACGAAACCTGCACCCCAGCCAGTGACTTCCAGGTCAGCGACGATCCCCTGGCTCCAGAACTCATAGGCTGCCTGGGGACCTATTTTTATCTTGACCTGGCTGCCCTGATCCCCGAAGGTGGTTATCGCCGAGGCCTGCAGGGACTGGTAATTTTCCAGAACCCGGTATGTATCCACCTGGATCGCGTGGCTGGCGAAAACCTGGTTAATCTGCGCTTTCTGCGCAGGCAAAGAGCCCGCCAGTGCATCGTAGAGGTCTTTGATGTATCCGATATGCCGGCGTTCGGTAGGGTACGGACTGTTATATTCCCTCACTCCAACAAATGACCCCAGCTTATTATTCAGGTCGTAATATTGATAAAAGCCGGCATAGGTGACTGAATCGCCCAGGAAACTGGTGACAACCTCTCCAGGATAATAAGCGGGAAAGGTGTATACGCCGCTCAAAATCGACCACAGGTTTTCTAGGGGAATCTGGATCTGGTCCTGTTCTTCAGGAGCCATCCCATCATAGAGATCCCATAGCAGGGAGGCAACGCTGTTCTCTTCGTCTCCTTGAGCAAACTCACCCGGCAGCCACAGCTCATCGGGGACCATATCCTCATAAAGGGAGCGGTCCTGAAGCCATTTATAGATATCATAGATAATCTTCCGCTTTGCCGGCGGCAGGCTGGGAACGATGTTTTGGTGGTAGTTAATCTCATAATTCGTCATCTCCGGCACGGAAGTTCGATCAGCGAGCGTATAGATATAAGGCGCCAGTGTATCCTGCAGGTAGGGTTCACCCGCCTGGTTCATCTGGTCGGCGATCACCATGGCCATAAATTCGGCGAAGCCCTCGACGATCGCATCACTGCTGCTGAGTGCGTTGAACAGATACGGCGCGTGATTCTTATCCCGATCCAGAATATGATTCCCGTTGATATCGCCTGCCAATCCGATGCCGCGCTGCTCACGGTGTGTTGGCGGAAAACTTCCCCCGTACACATGCCACATGACACAGTGAGAAAACTCGTGCCACTCACGATTTTTCGGCGCATTGCCATCATTCCAATCGCTGCCATTTTGGTTGATATAAATGGTTGTACCATCGGCTGAGGTGACTCGATCCGAGTAAATTTCGACCTGGATGGGCTGGCGCAGGGTCACATTAAGTTTGCGATACACCTCCCATGCCTGGTGCAGGTGGTAGTAGATCAAGGCAGCATCCAGACCGTGATCTTCCTGGACATTCGTCGTTTGGATCTTGTCTTCTCGATCTTCAAAAACCAGGTCGCGCCTTAAATCCGCCGAGGTTTCGATCGTAAACCAGGTGGAGACATCGTTAAAATCCGCCCCAATTTCACTGTTCTGACCAAAAAAACCCTGTGCGAGGTCATTGGCCGGTACATCAAAGAGGGCATAGGCGTTGGTCTGCACCTCACCCAACCGGACCCGCAAGAGCCAGAAACGGGAGGGGATGCCGATCCGCGGGCTGCAGATGCGATACCTGCCTTGATCATCGGCTGCCACCCAGTTGGCACCGGTAATCACATCGTTTACCTGCTGGCGGTTGGTGGGATCCCTCGGATCCTGCCACCACAGGGATACCTCCACGCCTGCCAGAGGCCAGCCATCCCGCATTTTCACCCGTACCTGACCTTCAATGCACAGCAGGCGCACCGTGAATTTCGCTGCCGTCGTTCTGCGACCTCCACTTTGATATACCGCAACCACCTGGTATTCCCCCTCCCCGACATCTGGCACAGTAATATCGACCTCCAGGTGACCGGTGGCATCCGCCGGGACGATTCCTAACAACTCACCATTCTCCGAGTTCCAATACAGCTCAACGTCCAAGCCAGCCGGGAAATCGTCGCCAGTAACCCGCACCGTGGAGTTTGGCGCCCCTTCCTCGGGCTGCAATTGGATTGTTGCTTGCGCTGCAGGTGGTTCCGCAGGGGCATTGATCTTGCCGGTACACTCGCAATGATTATTTTCTGTACCGGGATAATCGCCCGCAAAGATATATTTTCCTTCTGAATAGCCCTGGCGGCCACAAAAAGCGACACAGGCACTGTCTGCACAGCTTCTTAAGCTCATTCCTTGCCTCTCCTGCTCCTCTTCGCTGCATTCAGCAGCGGCAGAAAAGGGGTCACTGATACAGAATTCGTAATCTGGTTTATCTGGCTTGCAACACGTAATCGCCCTTTCGAAAGTGCTACATAAACAAGCCTGCAGCTCAGGACTGAGCGGATAAGGCGTCGTACACACCTTTCTCCAATCATCTCCTGCCTGGTTCATCCCGATAAAAGATGGCGATGCCAGAAAGGCGCTTTTTTGGGAATTTGCCGACCAGAAGGGTATACCGACCAGGAGGATGGTGCCAAGGAAAATCCAGAACCACTTTCTTCGCATATCTGATCTCCTCCGCTGCCCAGATCTATGCAATCAGGCAATTAATTTGGATTTATTATAACATTTAGGGGCAGGTCTCCGCTCCCTCTCCCGCCTCAACCTCAGCGTATAGATCCCGATCCAACCGGCCAGGCTGATCATTCACCTCATCCCCATCAGCCTAATCGCTTCCGGCAGCATCCCTTTGTAATAGTCCGCGATAGCAGAGTCGAGATGCTCGATCCCTGAGGCGGTCTTCTGGTCAAAGACATTCTCCATCCTGGACCGGCTCTCCTTATCCAGCATGGCAGGCTGCAGCTCGCCGACCTGCCCACCGATCGGATAGCGCATCATCAGCGTGACGGCGTATCCTATGCGGACCAGGCGGGTGTTGCCGTTCCAGCCGGCCTCGTGCAGCCTCTGCAGGTAACCCTCGAAGCACAGGCGATCCATTTCTCTGACCCGCGCAGCCGGGATCTCAAAAAAACCAGCGACCCCCCACCAGCTCCGCGCCCAGCGGGGCGATGCCCCCATAAGCACATCAATGGCGAGGATTTTACCCTGGCGGGTGAACAGGTTGCGCCGGAAGGCGTCCTGATGACAGAACACCTGCGGCAGGTTCTCGAGCAAGTCCAGCACCGGCGCGCGCTCTTCCCAGACTGCCAGGACCTGCGCCGGGCTGTCGCTGGGGAACATATGCTGGACCACCGGATGATACGGGGCTCCGGATGAAGGTAATCGCCTCTGTGCCGTGCTCAACGTACCTGCGCAGCCAGTGATGTATGATCCATGACTCGCCGGGTAAGGGTTGTCCGACGAGGTAAGCCCCATTGAACTGGCCCAGCTGGCGGGCGACGATGGCATAGCGCTCGATCGGCCAGGGCTGAGCGATGTCATCCTTCACATCCTCCAACCACAGCCAGATCGAGCCATCCGGTCGTTCACTCGCCTGGTAGCATTGGGGCGCAGTGAAGTTGCCCCCCGGCAGCCGGTGCAGCATCCCAGACTGGTAAGCCAGCACCTCGCGCTTCCAGTACCAGATCCCGTCTGGATGGCTGGCCTTTTCAGAGGGCTGGACGGCTTTCAGGATCAGCGACCAGGGCCGGCTCTCACCGGCCTCCCGGGCTTCTCCCTGGAGGGGATACACCGCCGAGTCCCACTCCATGCCGCCGTGTAGCTGCCGGGCTTTCCAGTGCGTCACCTGCAGCGCCGGCTCACCGGTTCAATTCAATCCTTGTCTCAGGACACAACTGATGATTAAGCTATTATAATTTGATCAATAAAATATGTCAGATGGCAGTACACCGAGATCTGACATCTGGAGAAACAATTCATTTCCGGCTCGTGCCACTTTATCAATAGTCATTTTAGAGGATGAAATCAATGAACCACCGAACTGTGCGTATCCTGACATTTCTTGGAATCACTCTGCTGTCACTTTTCTTTATTTTCCGTTCGGCCTTGGCCGCGCTGGGCTGGGTCGGAAACATGTCGCCAACCGGCGGAAGCACCTCCACCATCACTGTGGGCGGGTCTTTCACGGTCTATGTCCAGGTCTATAAAGCGGGGGTCACCGAAGCGCCAGGTCAAGGAGCCGGGATCACCTGCACCCTGCACTTGGGCACGGTGGGCTATTTCGGAGGCACCTGGGCCAATACCACCGACACAGCGATGATTTTTAACACCCAGGTTGGCAACAACGACGAATATAAGGCGACCATTTCCCCCGGCGTGGGGCTGTACGAGTTCACCGCCTTTTGCACCGACACCACCGATAACACCCAGTACTGGCAGGGATCGGGCAATGGCAGGCTGGTGGTCGACGCCCCCAGTGGTTCCTGCAACTCGGCAAGTCAGAATAACAACAACCTCTACTGGAATGGGCTGGGGCATGACTCGTTCTCGACCAGCTACCGCAACCCGATCAGCGCGGTCACCAACAGCCAGGGCACGGTGCGCCTGGTGTTTCGGACCTGCATGGACGACTTGAACCAGGCGCCCCGCATCCGCGTGTACAACGATCGCACCAACAGCGAGACCGAAAGCTACACCCTGATGGATTTTCTCAGCCACGGCGCCGATGCGTCTCTGGGCGGGGTGACCTACTGGAAGAAGGATATCACCATCCCCACCAGCCCCACGATCCTGTATTATATCTTCAAAGCCACCGACAGCTCCACCAGCGTCTATTACCGCGACGATGATCCAGCCTTCTACGGCGGGGGCTGGGGCTCCGGCGAGAGCGACCAGAACACCGCCCAAAATAAGAGCTACCAGATCACGGTCTACGACTCGAGTTTCGCCACACCGTCCTGGCTGAAGAACGCCGTCATTTACCACATCTTCCCCGAACGCTTCCGCAACGGCGACTCGACCAATGACCCCGTCAACGGCGGGGATTGGATCTACGGTCAGACGGTGCGCAAGCTGTCCTGGAACCAGGCATTGTGCGATCCGCGCGGCCTGACCTGCCCGAATGAATACAGCAACCAGTTTTACGGCGGCGACCTGCAGGGGGTGATTGACAACCTGGACTACCTGCAGCAGCTGGGCGTGACCACGATCTACCTGAACCCCATCTTCGAGGCGCCCTCCAACCACCTCTACGACACCCAGGACTACCTGCTGATCGATCCCTACTTTGGCAACCTGGCGAGCTTCCAGACCCTGACCGCCGAAGCCCAGGCGCGCGGCATCCAGATCATCCTGGATGGTGTGTTCAACCACGTTTCTTCAGACAGCAAGTACTTCGATCGCTACCAACGCTGGGATGCTGCCGGCAATCTTACCAGCCCAAGCGGTCCGGGCAGCAACGACCAGAGCGGCGCCTGCGAAAGCACCCTCAGCGGCTGGCGTAGCTGGTTCACCTTCTTTACCGGCACGGGAAAATGCTATGACGGCACGCCCGGTAACCTGACGATGAACTATTGGGATTGGGCCGGCTACGACAGCCTGGCCAAACTGGTCAGCAGCAACGCCAACGTGCGGAATTACATTTACAACAGCGGTTCCGGGTCGGTGGGTCGCTACTGGCTGGCGCAGGGTGCGGATGGTTGGCGCTTCGACGTCGGTGGCGATGTGGACACTGGCACCGGCACGGGCGACAGCAACGGCTTCTGGTCTGGTTTCCGCTCCGCCGCCCGCACTCAGTCGTCCGAGGCGGCCTTGCTGGGGGAGGAGTGGGGCGACGCCTCCGCCTGGCTGGTGGGCGACCAGTGGGACAGCGTGATGAACTATCGCTTCCGCAGCGCCACTCTGAGCTGGCTGTTCGATAGCTGCCAGGGGAACGGCTGCACCGGCGGGACGAAGTTCCAGGAGAATGACAGCAACGACAATAGCTCCAGCGGATCGATCGTGCCCCTCACCGTCAGCCAGTTCGATCAGCGCCTGGCGAGCATTCGGGAGGATTATCCACCCCAGGCCTGGCAGAGCATGATGAACCTGGTCGACTCGCACGACACCAACCGCATCCGCTTCCTGCTGAAGAAGATCTCAAATGAAGACGCCAACGCGGCGCTCAATAAGGTCAAGTTCCTGGGCATCTTCCAATTCACCTACCCCGGCGCGCCGGCGCTCTACTACGGCAACGAAGCCGGGCTGGCGCCGGAGGGCGTCTGGGATGGCTCGACCTGGCAGGATGATCCCTACAACCGCGCCGTGTACCCCTGGACTGATCAGGGCTACACCGTCGACGCCTCCCTGCTGGAGCACTACCAGAAGCTGGCGGTGCTGCGCAACCATTACCCGGTCCTGCGCACGGGCGATTTTACCCCCCTGCTGATCGACAACTCCAACAAACTCTACGCCTACCTGCGCTCTACTGGAGTCAGCGATCTGGCGCTGGTGGTGCTCAATCGCAACGCCGCCAGTGCTCAGACTGTCTCGATCACCGGCATCCCGACCGGCTTTAACGGCACCACCCTGGTGGATGTCCTGCGCTGCACGGGCAACCCGGTGGTGTGCCCGTCCTACACCGTCAGCGGGGGAGCCATCAGCAACATCCAGATCAACACCCTGTGGGGCGCCATCCTGGTGAAAGGGCCGCTGCCGCCCTACCAGGTCAGCCTCACCAGCGCCAATCCCAACCTGGCAGCCGGGCAATCCACCGCAGTGGTTGCCACGGTCATCGACCTGGGCGGACAGCTCGTTCCCGATGGAACGGTGGTCACGTTTACCCGGCTTTCCGGCAGCGGCAGCCTGAGCAGCGCAACCGCCACCGTATCCGGCGGCAACGGTCAGGCCATGGTCACGTACAACGCTCCGGGCAGCGGTCGCACCGTCGCCACGCTGCGCGCTCAGGCCGGCAGCTACGCCTTTGCGAGGGCTGCCACTGCGGTATACGTCGGCTACAGCGCCCCGACTGCCCTCCAGGCGACCAGCCACCTGACCATCGGTCCGGCGGTCCTGGATGCCAGCAGCACGGTGGGAGTGAAGCTGATCAAGTCGGGGCTGGGCGAGCCAACCGCCACCGTCGCCAACTATACCGGCAACCCGGTTTCCGTCACCGGCTCGTACACCACCCCGCCGGACACGGCTTACGTGGATGTCCACCTGGATCAGACCAGTGGAGTGATCCAGCTCGAAATCCGGGTCAAGTGCCTGACGAGTTGTGATCCGAACGCGTTCCTGTGGTGGTGGGACGCCGTGAACCTAAACTGGACGCCCTTCGATAGCAGCGGCGTCAGTGGCAGCGAGGTGTGGGGCATCGTCACCACCTCCACCAGCCCTTCCCTGACAGACCTGACCGGCACCCCCCTCGTGGGCGCACCGATCAGCCCCACCGCGGTCGAGGTGACCGATCTGGAAGCCATCTCACTGGCGGGACATCTGCAGGTGCAGTGGCAGACGTTCTCCGAAGTGAGCCTGGCTGGCTTCAACCTGTACCGCTCCGACCCGCTGACGGGAGGGCGCCAGCAGGTCAATGCTGCCCTGATCAAGGCGAAGTTCCCCGGCACGCTGCGCGGTGCGAGCTATGCCTGGACGGATGCGACCGCCGTGCCGGGCGTCGCCTACAGCTACTGGCTGGAGGTGGTGGGGAACACCGGACATGCCAGCCTGCTGGAACCGATCCAGGTGACCGCGCCCTATCCGCTCTACCTGCCAGCGGTCAGGCGCTAGCCTGCTGACCGGGATTGCTTCGTCGATTACTCCTCGCAGTGACGCAGGAGGGAGGCGCAGGATGCCAGACTCAGCACTCATTTTAATCACCGGCGCCACCAGCTCGATCGGCTCGGTTTTGGTCAGAAAGCTGTGTGAAAGCGAGCAAAGCGTGCGGGCGCTGGTGCGCAACCCCCAGCGGGCTGCCCTCCTGCCCAGCCTGCCAAACCTGGAGGTATTCATCGGAAACCTCGGAAGACCGGAGAGCCTGCGCGGCTGCGCCCAGGGCTGCGCCTAGGGCTACTCCCTGGTCTAGCACTGCGCCGCCTTCCTGGCAGGAACAGACCACCTGTGCGGACAGGCGACATCCACCTCGCCGGCTGCGATCAACTATCTGCTCCGGAAAGGAAAAATCTATCCGCATTAACTACACTCTCGATTGGGATGGATGCTACTGATCGATCCAGAAGAGACCTTTCGCCGCATCGAGCAGTAGCTGCTCCAGTTGCCGGCAGATCATCCCGCTCATCCTTTAAAGCAGTCTGCCAGATCGCAATCGCCCATCCAAGCCACCCCAATGCAACAATTCGACCGATAACCTAATATTCTACAAACTATATTGACAAATCAACCCGGATTTGCTACACTATGGCCAGAAATAACCTGCGGCGCTGTACCGCCCGAACCACTCACTCATCCATATCAATTGAATAAACCCCCAGCCCTACGTGCACCACGCACAAAGAACGATTGAATCACAACCATCGTTACCCTCGTGGTAGCGACTTCAATCGAACAAAGAAGGAGGATCACATGCCTGCAATTCTCGAAGTCGAAAATCTCGTCAAGAAGTATGGCACCTTTGAGGCCGTTAAGGGAATCAGCTTCAGCGTCGAACAGGGGGAGGTTTTCGGGCTGCTGGGACCCAACGGCGCCGGAAAAACCCAGACCATCTCCATGCTCACCGGTGTGATCACGCCCACCTCCGGCACGGCGCGCATCGGCGGATTCGATCTCCGCACCCAGTTGAGCAAAGTGAAGGAGATCAACGGATTGGTTCCGCAAGACCTGGCACTCTACCCCACCCTGAGCGCCCGGGCCAACTTGAATTTCTTCGGGCGGCTATACGGCCTGCGCGGACGGCAGCTCAAGGAGCGCGTCGAAGATGTGCTGTACGTGGTGGCGCTGACGGAGCGCGCCGATCAGGCAGTCGATAAATATTCCGGCGGAATGAAGCGCCGGGTGAACATCGCTGCCGGTCTGGTGCACCAGCCACGCCTGCTCTTCCTCGATGAGCCCACTGTGGGGGTGGACCCACAGAGCCGCAACCAGATCTTCGAAAGCGTGCAGCGCCTCAACCGCGAGCGCGGCATGAGCGTGGTCTACACCAGCCACTACATGGAAGAGGTGGAGCTGCTGTGCAACCGGGTAGCGATCATCGACCAGGGCAAGATCATCGCTCTGGATACGATCAAGAACCTGACCGACCTGCTGGGCGGTGGGGTGATCTACATCGGCCTGGCAACAGTGAATGAGGAAATTCTGGCGCAGCTGGCAGCGCTGCCGGCGGTCAAAGAGGTTGAACTGGTGCCTGCGCCGGTCAGCCCGCCGGCTGCCGAGGGCACCGCCAGGGGAGGCGATCTGAAAACGTCTCCGGCCGGCCCTTTGATCAAGATCGTGGCAGAACACAACCAGACCGCCGTGGTAAACGTGATCGCCTACCTCAACCAGAAAAACATCACCCTCACCTCGCTGGAAATCCTGCAGCCCAACCTGGAAAGCGTCTTCCTGCACCTGACCGGGAAGAAACTACGGGAGTGAATGAAAATGAAAGCACTGAGCATCACCCTAAAGGATTTACAACTCCTGCTCAAGGACCGCGGCTCGCTGTTCCAGTATTTTCTGCTGCCTGTGCTGTTCGTGCTCATTATGAGTGGCGGATTGAACACCATCGGAAGCACGCCAGGCGACGCGCGCCTGGCGTTGGCGGTGGTTAACCTGGACGGCGGCCCAGAATCAAAAACGCTGCTGGGTGGCATCGATGCCGCCGGCGGCGTGCGCACCGAACTGTACGAGCAGGCCAAAGCGGAAGCGATGTTGGACAAGAACGAGCTGGGGCGCGTCCTGTTCATCCCGGCCGGTTTCAGCGCCGGATTGATCGAAGGAAGTCCCGTGACCCTGCGCCTGGTCACTCATCCCAAGGCCAACTCGCAGCAGACGGAGAGCGTGCGGCTGGTGGTGGAGGGCGTGGCGAACACCCTGACCCTGGAAACCCAGATTCTCGCCAGCCTGCGCCAGATGGGCGAAATGCAGGCCGGCGACCCGAATGCACAGCAAGCCTTCAGCAGCGAGCGACTGGTGGCGCAGGCTCGCAGCCAGTTCGAGCACTCCCGCACTCAGCCGTTGATCGTGGTAAATCAAACCGTCCCGGCGCGACCGGACGAGAGCCAGGCCATGCCCGACCTGTGGCAGGCGGTCCTGACCGGCGTCACCGTGCTGTTCGTCTTTTTATCCGCGCAGACCACGGCTCACTCGGTTTTTGATGAGAAAAAAATAGGTTCGTTCCGCCGCCTGATGGCAGCCCCGTTGAGTCGGACAGCCCTGTTGGTCGGGAAAATCCTGCCCAACTTTCTCACTGGCCTGCTGCAAATCATGGTCATCTTCACCTTCGGCAGCCTGGGCATGCGCCTGATCGGCGCGACTCCGGTACCGCTGGAGAAGGCCCTGCTGGGCGTGGCTCTCGTCTCCATCCTGACTGCCCTGTGCGCCAGCGCCCTGGGGATCGTCATCGCTGCCATCGCCCGCACCGAAAGCCAGATCAGCGGGTTTGGCATGTTGGTGTTGTGGGGCATGGGCCTGCTGGGCGGCTGCATCGCCCCCGCCTTCCTGCTGGATCGCTACCTGGGCTCGGTGCCCAAGATCGTGCCCCATTATTGGGCCAACCGTGCCTTCGATGACCTGCTCATCCGCGGCTTTGGGTTGCCGGAGGTGGCTCTCGAGCTGGCAGTCCTGCTCGGATTTACGCTGCTGTTTTTCGTCATCGGCTTATGGCGGTTCGATTTCGAGTGAATCGATTTAGGAGAATGACCATGAAAGCGATTTATTACACGCTATCGGTTACCTGGAAGGAAATCCAGGTCATCCTCAAGGACCGCGGTTGGCTGGTGATCCTCTTCTTATTGCCTCTGCTGCTCGGTGGTTTTTTTGGCGCCATCAACCTGGCGACCAATCCACCGGTAGGCGAAGGCGAGACCCAGAAAGGGATTTTACTGCGGGTTGGTCTGGTAAACCTGGACACAGGCGAATTTGGGACCGAAGTCTCGAAAGCGATCCAGGAAATTGATCAGTTCGAGGTGCAGGTTTTCAAAGAGGTCAGCCAGGCTGAAGCAAAAGTCGCCCAGGGTGACATCACCTCCGCCATCCTCATCCCGGCGGATTTTAGCGAGAAGATCAACGCCTACACCCCGACTGCCGTCGAAGTAATGGTCGATCCTGCCGAACCGGAGAGCGCCAGCATCGTCACAGGGATCATTAACCAGGTGATGGGCGAGGTGACCATCTGGGGAGAGGTGCAGCATGGCGTGCAAAGCATCCTCGAGGAATCGGGGTTGCTGGCTCAAGCCAGCACCGAGCAGCAGCGTGCGATCAAAGCCCAGAACCTGGGCGTGATCATGACCCGCATCAATGAAATGCGCCGCAACCCGGCGATTCTGGTAGCCACTGAGAGCCTGAAAGGGGTGAAGATCAAGGGAGGCATCGAGCTCTTCATCGCTTATTTGTTCGCCGGTCTGACGGTGATGTTCATCTTTTTCATCGTGGCGATGTGCAGCACTTCGCTGCTGGCGGAGCGTGAAACCGGTACGATCCGGCGTCTGCTGTCTGCGCAGGCGCCGCGGGGGACGATCATTGCCGGGAAGACGCTCGCCTTCATGCTGTTGGGCTGTATACAGGTGGTGGTGCTGTTCAGCGTGGCTCACCTGCTGTTGAGGGCGCCGTTGGGCAACTCACCGCTGGCGCTGGTAGTGATGACCCTGGTGGTGACCTTCACCGCCGCGGCGCTGGGGATGATGGTGGCCGCCCTGGCAAAATCTGCCAGCCAGGCCAGCAGCGTCAGCCTGATCCTGGCGTTTGTGTTGGCCGCCCTGGGAGGGGCGCTGCCGGGGGCATCGAGTGAGCCGATGACCCGGGCCGGCGGGTTCATGGGCACGATCTCCAAGATCATCCCGCATTCCTATGCCGTAGAGGGATACTACCGGGTGATGACAGAAAACGAAACCTTCCTCCAGATCCTGCCTCTGATAGGCATCGTGCTGTTGTTTGGCCTCGTCTTCTTCGTGATCGCCGTCTGGCATTTCCGCTACGAATAGCGCGCCGGTCAGTCTGACATGAAGCCCGCCTGAGTCCATAACACTCAGGAGAGAATGCGCTTTAGTTAATCTTGGTGACCTGGTGGTGGAGGAAATAAACTATCAGGTCACCTCTCTAACCATTTTTCGAACTGCTATATCAATATTCCCCCAATATAGTATAATTTTATTCCGAGCACGACAAATATGCGGTCAATCGCATCAGCGCCAATATTGAGTATTGAGGGAGCGTATACTTAGCCTGGCATAAGAAGGGGAGATAACTGAAAAGCCAAATAAAACGAAATTAGGCCATTATGGCACAGGTCAGGTGGAATTAAAATTTATAGATATTACTGATCTCGTTAAGATCGTATACTTGATCGAACAATCTTATCAACAAACGATATAGCATAAATTTCATGCCCCTCAACGAATCCGAAACCCGCGCCAAGCTCATCGACCCCGCCCTCCATTCCCGTGGCTGGACTGAAGACCTCATCCGCCGCGAAGAGACCGCTGGCACCGTTGAAATTATTAATGGCCGCGGTCGTCGCCGGGGGCGTGGGAAGATCGACTATACTCTGCGCATCAAAGTAAACCTCGGCACCCAACCGGTCGCACTTGCATTGATCGAGGCCAAATCAGAAAATTCGCCTCCTGGTCTTGGTCTCACCCAGGCGAAAGGGTATGCCGAGTGTCGCCGTCTCAATGTGCGCTTTGTTTTTTCCTCGAACGGCCATCAATTTGTCGAATTTGACTATTTCACCGGTCTGACCTCCACTCCAAAACCCATTTCGCTCTTTCCCACGCCCGAAGAGCTGCGTAACCGTTATGAGCAAGGGATGGGCTTCAAGCTCACTTCGCAAGTCGCCCGACCTTTATTGCAACCCTATCCAGGCGGTGAGGGCACCCGCCGCTATTATCAGGATGCCGCTATCCGGGCTGTCATGGAAAAAATCGCCCGGTGCCAGAATTCCGGGCAGCCAAAACGCGCCCTGCTTTCCCTTGCCACTGGAACCGGCAAGACTTTTATTGCGGTTAATTTATTAAAGCGCATCTCAGATGCCGGTCAACTTACCCGCGCTTTGTTCATCTGCGATCGCGATGAGTTACGCACCCAGGCTCTTAAGGCCTTCCAAAATTTCTTTGGCTCGGATGCTGCTGAAGTTTTTCGCAATTCGAATGGTGAGAATAATGCCAAGAATGCTCGCATTCACATTGCCACCTACCAGACCCTGGGGATCGAAAACGAAAACGGCGATGCCAACTTCCTGACTACCTATTATCCCGAAAATTACTTCAGCCATGTTGTCATCGATGAGTGCCATCGCTCCGCCTGGGGCAAGTGGTCGCAGGTGCTCATCCGTAATCGGAATGCGGTCCAGATTGGCCTCACGGCCACTCCTCGCCAGTTGACGTCAGCCTATAAAATCGATACACCCGAAACCCGTCAGGACACCGAAATCACCGCCAACAACCTGGCTTATTTCGGCGAGCCGGTTTATGAATATACCCTCGCACAAGCGATTGAGGATGGCTACCTGGCTGCCTGCGAAATCCAAAAGGGTCGCGTGAACCTGGACGATACCGGCATCACGAAAGAAGACATCATTGCACGCCATCCCGTGGACGCCATCACCGGTCAGCCCCTCACCGCTGCTCAAATTGACCAACTTTACGAACGCTATCAGTTCGAAGACTGCATCCTGTTACCTGATCGTGTGCTGGTCATGTGCCAGGACTTTTTCAATTATCTCCTGGAGACCGGTGGCCCAGAGCAAAAGACGATCATCTTTTGTGTGCGCGACCACCATGCCGATGACGTGGCCAACTGTCTGAATAATCTCTATGCTACCTGGTGTACTGCCAATGGAAAACCGCGTCTGGAGTATTATGCCTTCAAATGCACCGCCGCAAGCAGCGGTAATGACCAACTCCCTGACCTGCGCGCCGCTTCCCGCAGCCATTTCATTGCCACCACTGTCGATTTATTGACCACTGGCGTTGATGTGCCTTGCGTGCGCAACATCGTCTTTTTTAAGTATATCCGATCACCGATCAGCTTTTACCAGATGCTCGGGCGCGGCACGCGCATCGACGCACCCACCGGCAAGCTCATGTTCCGCGTGTATGATTACACCGATGCCACCCGTCTCTTCGGTGAAGAATTTATCACCCGACCGTCGCGCACCGTCGGGGAAGGCACCCGTCCAGAACCGCAGCCATCCCCAGAACCGATCATCAGCGTGGAAGGTTTCGATGTCCATATCACCGATGCCGGTCGTTACATCGTTGCTGAGGTGGATGGCCAGGCCATGCCAGTGCCGATCGAGGAATACAAAGCCCGTCTTGCCGCCCGGCTGGTTCAAGAAACCCCCACCCTGGCTGCTTTCCGCAGTTGCTGGGTTGATCCATACCACCGCCAGGAGTTGCTCAACGCACTGGTAACTTCCGGTTATTCGCCTAACGTGGTGCGCATGGTCGAAGACCGCCAGGATTATGATCTGTATGATGTCCTGGCTGAGCTTGGCTGGGGTATGAACCCGCGCACACGAAAAGACCGGTCACTGGCATTCATTTATAAGCATAAAGATTGGATCAATGGACTGCCAAATCCAACCGCTGCCGCTGTGCGCGCCATCGCCAGCCAGTTCGAGCGCGGTGGCACCGAGGGGCTGGAGAATCCGCAGATCTTCCAGACGCCTGAAGTCAGGAACGCCGGCGGCCTGGCGGCACTGCAGTTGGCCGGCAATCCACGTGAATTGCTGGTCGAGACCAAGACCAGGATGTTTGCTGCATGAGTAAGGGGAATTTACAACGTGATCTGCCTTCAAGTTGGCGCTTGGTGAAATTAAGGGAGATCTGTAAGCAAGATAGACAAATAATAGTACCACAATCCTCGGAGGCAATTTCACTCACTTATTACAGTATGGAACACATCGAAAGCGAAAGTGGGCGTATCCAAAAAAATACTATCGATAATATTGAAGATGAGGGGAAGAGCACATCATTTCGTTTTGATGAACGCCATGTCCTATATGGTAAATTGCGACCATATTTAAATAAAGTAGCAGTTCCGGATGCTCCAGGACGGTGTACCACTGAAATGATCCCTCTTTTACCTTCTGATGATATTGATCGAGAGTTCTTGGCATGGATATTAAGGAGTAATGAAACGGTTGAATTTGCAATGCGAAGCAAGACTGGTTCGCGCATGCCAAGAGCGGATATGGATGATCTTCTCGCGCTGGAAATCCCCCTCCCTCCCCTCCCCGAGCAGCAGCGCATTGCCGCCCTGCTAAATGAGCAGATGGCTGCTGTGAACAAAGCCCGCCTCGCCGCCCAGGCCCGCCTGGAGGCAGTCAAAGCCCTGCCCGCTGCCTACCTACGCCAGGTCTTTCCCCAACCCGGCGAGCCTCTCCCAAATGGCTGGCGCTGGATAAAGTTAAAGGATGTCATTCGAGAATCACAAGCTGGCTTTGCTTGCGGTGAGCGCGATGTTCAAGGAATAGTCCAACTCCGAATGAATAATTTAGATACCAGAGGGAATTTCCTTTGGGATACTGTCCTTCGCGTCCCAAATATTGTCTATATGATTGAACAATTTTACCTTTCTCCTGGTGATGTGCTCTTTAATAATACAAATAGTACAGAGCTCGTTGGTAAGAGTGCTTTATTCAAGGATTATCCTGAGCGAATTGTTTACAGTAACCATTTCACACGACTGCGGACGAATCCTCAATTATTATTACCGGATTTTTTGGCAAGATGGTTGAATTATCAGTGGCAGCAAAGGGTCTTTGCCGCGATCTGTAATAGATGGATTGGGCAGAGTGCTGTAAAAGCTGATAAGCTGTTAAATCTTGATGTTCCACTCCCTCCCCTCCCTGAACAGCAGTGCATCGCAGCCCTGCTCAAAGAACAATTAGCCGCAGTCGAACAAGCCCGTCTTGCCGTAGAAGCAGAACTGGCCGCCATCAATGTCCTGCCAGCCGCGCTGCTTCGCCGGGCGTTCAACGGAGAATTATGAACCACGAACAACACGAAACACACGAAATATATAGTAAAGACCAGGGTGATGCGACCGAAGGAGGCGATATCTACGAACATTTCGAAGTAGATGAACCGGCTGAAACCTACCAGGTTAGGCAATTTATCCTTTACCGGGAGGAATGTTACGCGATTCAAGGGGCGGTTTATGAGGTGTACCGCGAGTTGGGCAATGGTTTCCTGGAGGCTGTTTATCAGGAATGCCTTGAACGGGAATTTACACGGTTAAGCATTCCTTTCAAGAGTCAGATAGAATTAACCATTTCTTATAAAGGTGAATTACTCAGGCAAACCTATAAACCTGATTTTATCTGTTATGACAAAATCATCCTCGAGCTAAAAACTGTCAAGGAAATCGGTCCTGAACATCGCGCCCAGCTTTTTAACTACCTCAAAACCACTGGCATGCGCCTGGGCTTGCTCATTAACTTCGGTCATTACCCTAAAGCCACCGTAGATCGAATAATTAAATAAAATACTAAGTGCCGTTCGTGGTAGCCTATTTCCCAGTTCGTGTAGTTCGTGTATTTCGTGGTAAAAAATATGAATCGTCCCCATAACATTAAACGCCTGGCCACCCAGCAATCGGTCGACCAGGCTGTCAAGTCCATCTGCGACATCATGCGCCGCGGCAACTGCGCCGGGGCTTTGCAATACGTCCCCGAGCTCACCTGGCTGCTCTTCCTGCGTATCCTCGACGAAAAAGAACATCGCGAGGAGCAGGAAGCCGAAATTCTCGGCATTCCCTTCCAAGCCTCGCTGGAAACGCCATATCGCTGGCGTGATTGGGCTGCACCGCCCTCTGCACTACCCGTCGGTCAAACCAACCAGCGCCTCGAGCTGCAAGACGCTCCCCAAAATACCTTCTTTAACTTTGTAAATCTGGAGTTGCTACCCTACCTGAAGAATTTGAAAAACCAGCCTTCGGCCACGCCGCGCCAGAAGGTCATCAGCGAAATCATGACCGGCGTCGACCGTGTGCGCATCGACACCGAGCGCAACTTCCTCGATGTGCTCGATAAAGTAGACCAACTCACCGCCGAGGCTATCGATCCCACCCATGTTTTCACCCTCTCGCAGGTTTATGAAGGCCTGTTGCTCAAGATGGGCGAAAAGGGCAACGATGGCGGTCAGTTCTTCACCCCTCGCCAAATCATCAAAGCCATGGTCCAGGTCATCGATCCCAAAGTGGCTGAGACCATCTACGATCCCGGCTGCGGTACCGGTGGTTTCCTTGCCCAAAGTTTCGTACATATCGAAAGCAAGTTTGGATTGAATACTACCGCCGACCAGATTGAAACCCTCAAACAGCATGCCTTCTGGGGGCGTGAGAAAGAAAATCTGATCTACCCCATCGCCCTGGCTAACCTGGTTCTACACGGCATCGATAAGCCCAACATCTGGCATGGTAATACCCTGACCGGGCAGGAGATTTATGGCGGTCTTTTTGAAGGAGCGCCGCAAACCTTCGATGTCGTCCTCACCAATCCACCCTTTGGCGGTAAAGAAGGCAAAGAAGCCCAGACCAACTTTGATTACAAGACCGGTGCCACCCAGGTGCTCTTCCTGCAGCATGTCATCCGCAGCCTGCGCGATGGCGGCCGCTGCGGGATTGTTATCGATGAAGGCTTGCTCTTCCGTACCAATGAAGACGCCTTCGTAAAAACGAAACGTAAATTGCTCGACGATTGCGATCTGTGGTGTGTGATCAGTCTCCCCGGTGGTGTCTTTACCGCCGCCGGCGC
>CAYGZL010000016.1:0-67323 GCA_964354345.1 uncultured Anaerolineaceae bacterium
CCACCACTTCTACAACCTGGCGCCGCGGCCAGGGTGCGGGATTGAAGATGTGGAACAGGCGCCGTTTCCCCTCGCCGCGTGATACCTGAGAGGCTTTGAATTCGGTTACGCCAAAACCGGTTCCGGCGCCACCCGCAATAGCGGTTGACACATCCTCCTGAGAGTGCGCCGAATCTTGATGTGTCAGGGAGCGAAAGGCCTGGGTTTTCTGGCTGGAGGTCAGTGCCAGTGTCTGTTGAAACAGGCCAAGAGTGAACTCGCGGGTATCTACCACGCCCGAGCCCGGGATGATATCGTGGAACTGGTTAAATAAAGTGTTCTGCCAGGCGCTGACGTAGGTCTCATGTGGGTAAGGCAGCTTTTCCTGGAGGGTAGCCAGCGCTGAGAAAGTCTCGGTAGAATGGAGTGCGGCTTCTGCCAACCGGTTGGCGCGTTTGATTCGGCTCTGGCTTGAATAACAGCCGGTGAAAATAAAGTTGAGCTCGCTATTTACGGTTGGGAGTTGCGGGGCAATCTGCTCAACTTCTGCAAAGAATTCGCTAAACGTGCCAAAGTGTATCTTTGGAAAGACCGGCCAGGTGTCCATATCGCGGATGCGCTCCACATCTCGGCGAGTCGGACCGCCGCCATGGTCACCCACCCCATATACCTTCAGCATGGATTTCAAGCCGTATATCTGACAGAAGGAGGGAGTGTTAATGGCCAGGGTTGGTTCGATGTATCCCAGGTACCAGAGCGGTTCGCGGTAAACCAGGATTGAACGACCGGAGGGGGATTGCCAACGATACAGGAGATGTTCATTATCACCTCGGCAGTGATAGTAGAATTTCACTCCGCCGCTTGCAAGAATTTCAGGCACGTTTATGTGGTGACCAAAGGTGTCAGGCTCGAAATCGAGTTGGAACGCCTGAGGTGGCAGATCGAGTAGACGGCTCAGGTAGCGGCGGGTATACAGGAGGTGCCGGGCCTGTGATTCGCCGTTGGGCAGGTTCTTATCCCCTTCCACCCAGGTAACGGCGGTCACTTCCCAACGACCTTCACCGATGCGCAACCGGATTTCATCCAGCATTTCTAGTGCAAAAGTCTCGACGATCTGGTAGACCGAGGCCTGAGATTGCGAGAATTTGAAATCCGGATATTCGCGCATCAAATCTAGCATGGTCCGAAAGGTATCCAGGGTAATTGCCACGGTCTCGTCCCAGCGCCACATCCAGTTCATGTCGATATGGGCGTGGGCGGCACAGATGACCGTATAGGCTTTGGCCGCAGTCGCCAAAGGGGTCAGGATTGCTTCTGCCGCTTGAGCCGTATTCCGGGTAATCGCGCCATCTTGCCCGTCGCCGTGAACGAGGGCGGTGATTGTCTGCTCGATCAATGACTCGTACTCCTTCGGATTCAGTTGGGAGAGTTCGTGGGCGTATTCGAGCTGGTAAAGCAAGCGGGTTGCCCAGTAGCTGTTGTTGTGTTGTTTAAGTCGATCCAGGCGAGGGTCAAACATGGTGAGGGATTCCTTGTAAAGGTGAAGTTTGTATGAGGTGGGCGTAAGCCAATATACTCAAAACAGACCGAATATGCAAGGTGTGTTTTATAACAACTGTGTTATCCAAAAGGGTTTGTATTTAATATATAATATCAATAACGGTTGAAGTCCGAGTTGTTACATTCATTCAGGGGAAGTTGAATATGCCTGATACTGCTGCCTACCTGCAAATGATCACCTCAGCTTATGAGTGGGAAAAAGGACGGGTAGAGGAAGAACGCCAGAAGGCCTTGCAACACATCGCCCAGGCGACCCCATTGTTCGGCTATGTGGCGCCGCGTTGGATGTTGGACTTCGCAGCCACTTGTGCCTTCCTGTATGCCCGCCGTGATGAGCCAGAGTTAGCCCGGCAAGCCTGCCAGGCTTTATTGTTTTATCGGGAATGGCTAAATCACCTGCCCCCCGAGGCCGCCGGTCAACGCCCGGAATATGAAGAGGGCATCCCACCCCTGGAACCGGTTTTTCACCCGGTGTTATTTGCGTCTGCAGTGCAGCAGATCCGCCCTGCTTTGTCGCCCGGCGAATTGGATAGTTTGGCCAGCATCCTGGCTGACAGCCTGCGCCCGATCTGGCGTTTCCCGGAATGGGGAGGACATAATCGGGCCATGTTGCGCGCCGCCGGGTTGGCAGTTTCTGCCGCGACTTTCCCAGATCATCCCGAAGCCAACTGGTGGATCTCGCTGGCGGATGAGCTGGCGGAAGAAAGCTGGGGGCGGTGGAGCATCGAAGACGCCATGTTGTACCAGCCCCACTGGCTGCGGGCCTTAATTCGGTATGCGGAAGCGCGCGGTCGCACAGCAGAATTTATTGACATGGTTCAACCCCGCCTGCATCTCAAGGCGATGACTCAACTGCTCAGTCCCTTGGGGATCTTACCCGATTTTGGCGATAGCCACTGGTTAATGCACTCACAGTGGGAATGGCTGGTGTGCCTCGAATGGGGCGCGAGAGTCTATCACAACCCGGCGATGAAATGGGCCGCCAATCGTATTTATGACAGCCGTCAAGGGGATCAACCACAGGCTTACCTGGCCACGGTGGCGATGCTCGGTTGGGAATGGTGCGATGAAAGCGTTTTCGAGCACCCGCCACTTAACCGCGACGATGCACTGGATGACCTGGTGATCAAGAAGCTAGTCTGGCGGACGGGCTGGGGTCCACAAGCGACCTATGCCTGTTTAAACTATCGCGACGAAGGCGACTATGCTCGGGTAGCTCGGGATTACCTGCGCACTACTCTGGCCGTAAGCGCCGAGAAGATGCACCATGGCCATGCTGACGAGGGCAGCTTTACCATGCTCGTTCACCGTGGGACGCTGCTGTTACATGAAAGCGGGTACCGTGAAAGCCCGCCGGATGGCATCTACCGCTCGGCGGCGTACCATAACCGCCTGGTCTGGAAAGCGGGGAGCTGCCCGGAGGGGCTTAGGTTGATAGAATTCTTGCGTGGGGACGGGCGCTACCAGCCGACTCGTACAGAACGCCTATACCAGACGCGCCTGGGCGATCTGCAGTTCCATCGCGTGCGGGTGACGGATGAGCAGGAAGGGCTGAGCTGGGATCGTTCGGTGATCTTCATCTCAGAATTGCCGTGCTGGATTGTGGTTGACAGCGCCCTGGCATTACGAACCAGGTTGCGTACCCTGAGCACCTTATGGTGGACAACGGATTTCCTGGCTCAGAGGGAGAACTGGTTTGACACCTACCTTCATGGCGTTCAGGGATGGACCAACCGGCGGGAAGCCGCTTTGTGGCTGGGTCTGCCGCCTGCTCCACATCAGGTAAGCCATGTATCAGTCGAGCCTTTCCGGCGTAGTTTCCAGGATGAAATCGCCCTGGCGCGCACCTGGTGTGGCGAGCACTTTGTGGGGCAGTATGTCAACTTCGTCACGGTATTGTGGCCGCATCCTTATGCGGATCAGGATCTTTCACGAGCTGAAGCTGTAGAGATCATTCGGAGCGATCCGCCAGGGCGGGGAATTGGCATCTGGCTGCGTTGGCAGGATAAAGTGCGTCTGTTCGGGGTGTTAAACGATCTGGCTTTGGGTGGGGGGACAGAATTACTGTTCCACGATGTACGCCCAACTTACACAACTGACATGGGTTTGGCGCGTTATGGACCGCTGGCCAGTGATGCTGCTTTTTGTGCTTTACGGAGGGAAACATCCGAGGAGTGGGCGGGTTTTATCAATGGTACATTTCTGGCAGACCGGGAGCGGATTCTCTACCAGGGACAATCGCTTGCTATGTTTCAGGAGGATCGCACAGCCCGGCCGGGTGTACCGAAACGCTTCCGTTGGGAAACGACTTTATGAAAACCGGTGAGGCGATTATCTTTTTTGAGCGCGTCTGTGTGCTGTAGATCCCCTGGCGAGATAACCCCAATCCTTGGGTTCACCGACCAATGGAGGGAAGTATCCATCACTTGGCCATACGGGTGCATGGCGACTTGGCTAAAGGAGGTCAAGCAAAAAGTATATGGTATTACCTTACACCCTTGTTTCGCGAGCGGGCTTCGGATCCGGTTACGGAGGTTGGGTGGGGATTGAAAACTTTGGGTCGTTATTCCCAAGTTAATCCCCGCATATTGTAGATGAAGGGAAAGGAGGATTCATTATGCCAGCCATACTTCAGGTGGAGAACCTGGCCAAGAAATTTGGTGAAAATATCGCCGTCAAAGGTGTTAGCTTTGAGGTGGAGGAGGGCGAAGTCTTTGGTCTGCTTGGACCGAATGGGGCCGGTAAAACGACCACCATCTCGATGCTTACCTCGGTAATTGCGCCTACCTCTGGCACAGCGCGCATCGGTGGCTATGACATCATCAAAGATGCCATGCAGGTTAAGCGACTCATCGGTTTAGTGCCGCAGGATCTGGCGCTCTACCCGACCCTCAGCTCACGTGCTAATCTGATCTTCTTTGGGAGTATTTATGGATTGAGTGGTCACCAGCTTCAGGAAAGGGTAGACGATGTCCTGGAGATCGTCGCCCTGACAGATCGACAGAAAGAACCCATCGAGAAATTTTCGGGTGGCATGAAACGGCGGGTTAATATTGCCGCAGGTCTGGTTCACCAGCCGCGCCTGCTCTTCCTGGATGAGCCAACCGTGGGAGTTGATCCGCAAAGCCGCAACCACATCTTCGAAAGCGTGCTCAAGCTAAATCGTGAACGCGGCATGAGCATCATATACACCAGCCATTACATGGAAGAGGTTGAGGAGCTTTGCAACCGGGTGGCGATCATTGATCAGGGTCAGATTGTCGCCTTGGATACGATCCATAACCTGATCGCCATGTTGGGTGGGGGGGTGATTCAGGTGGGCCTGCGCCAGGTAGACGAAATGCTGTTACAGCAGCTGGCTACGCTGCCGGGTGTCAAGAGTGCCGTGATGTTTACTCCGCCATTGGCGTCTCCATCGAAAGGAAATGGCACCGAGGCTTCTGCTCTGGAGACGAGTCTGGTTAAGGTTGAAGCCCTTAACAGTCAGGAGGCGCTGGTTAACCTGATCCGTTTCCTGACCGAGCGAAATTTGCAGATCACCTCATTGCAAATCCTTGAGCCGAACCTGGAGAGTGTCTTCCTGCACCTGACCGGCAAGAAGCTGCGGGAATAGGAGGAGCATCATGAAAATCTGGAGCTTGACCAAGAAAGATTTGCTTGTTCTATTTAAAGACCGTGCAGCGATTGTCTGGGTGTTTATCTTACCTGTTGTGATCATCACGATTTTTGCCCTCCTGGCGCGCATGTCCAGTGGTGACACCAGCCAATCCACAAAAGCCGATAATCGTACCCCGTTGGCGGTTGTCAATCTGGATCTAGAAGGTGTGACTGCTAAAGAATTTGTGCAGGCGCTGAATCAGGCGGGGGGTTATCGGGTGGTGGAGTATACGCTGCAGGACGCCGAACAAGCGATGAATCGGATCAAGGTAGCGCATTATCTGGTGATACCCGCTAATTTTACCGCCGACCTTTCTCAAGGGAATCCGGTTAACCTGACTTTATATGCTCATCCGAACACGGATCCCAGCACCACCCAAACTATATTGCAGGTGATCCGAGGCGTGGCGAATAATACCTCGCTGGAGTTACAAATTCTGGATGGCATCCGTGAGATGGGCGAAATGCAAGCTAACAACCCACAGGCAGTAAACATTTTTAGCACTGATCGCACCCTGAAACAGGCGAGCGATCAGTTCGCGTACTCCCGTACTACACCGTTGGTAACTGTAGTTCAACAAACCTCTCAGGTCGAGAAGGAGCAGGCGTCGGGTTTCAACCTCGGAGCGACTCTTGTACCAGGGATGTGTGTATTATTTGTTTTCCTCTCGGCCCAGACTGTGGCGCGCAGCATTTATGAAGAAAGAAAAGCAGGCAGCCTGCGTCGTCTGCTTGCTGCGCCAATCAGTCGTAGCGGTTTATTGTTGGGAAAGTTGGTTCCCAATCTGATCCTGACTTTGATTCAGATAATTTTTATCTTCCTGGTTGGTGCAACATTATTGCCAACGCTGGGTATTGGTCGGCTGAGTATCGGGGACCCGCTGGCCTGGGCACTAGCCTCCCTGGCGATCGCTCTGTGTGCTACCTGTTTGGGCATCCTGATCGCCGCGATCGCCAAGACTGAAGGCCAGGTTTCTGGGGTCAGTAATGCAATCTTGTGGGTAGCTGGCTTTCTGGGCGGTGCGATCCTGCCGACTTTCATGTTACAACAGATTAGCGTGTTGAACGTGGTCTCGCGCTTTCTACCCCAGTCGTATGCCTCGAATGCATATTATGATATCCTGACGCGCGGGAAAGGCCTGGTGGATGTCTGGCCGGATTTAATATTCCTGTTGGGCTTCGCGGTGTTGTTCTTCGTCATCGGGGCGCGTCGCTTCCGGTTCGAGTGAGGTGAGCTATGAGAAACACAATTAAAATTCTATGCGCGGCTGCCTGGAAAGACCTTCAAGTGATTTTCCGTGACCGGTCTTTTCTGGTGGTGGTGATCTTTCTGCCGATGGTGTTCTCGATGATGTTCGGTTACATGAACCAGCAGATGAGTCAGGGTGGAACAGAAGGGGTTCACTTTCCAGTAGTGGTAGTGAACCAGGACCAGAAGACTTTTGGCAACCAAATCGTCGATATCTTAAAATCGATTTCAGTGCTTAAGATCACGATCTTGAACGATCCTGCTCAAGCAGCACAACAGGTGCGGGATAGCCAGGTGATGGCTGCAATTTTCATCCCGGCTACCTTGACTGAGAATGTGCAGAGTTATACACCCTCAGAGGTGGAGGTGTTGGTTGACCCCACCCAGCTCGAAATTGCCAGCAAAATCACTGACATGATGCATGAAGTGATTGCACCGATCGTGGTTCAAGGAGAGGTATCCTATGCCGTACGCACGCTGTTGAGCGAGGTTCCAATGTACCAGCAGGCGGATGAGCAAACCAGGCAGGCGCTTGCCATGCAGAGTTTCGGTGTGGAAATGTCCCAGGTGCAGAAAATGCAGGCAGATCCATGGGTGAAGGTAGAGTCCAAAACCGCCTCAGGAGAGGACTTAGTGCTCATTCCGAACAATATGTTCGCCATGTTCACGCCGGGTTTTACGGTGCTTTTTGCCTTCTTCGTTGTTTCTTCGATGGCATCGGAGTTGCTGCGAGAAAAGAGGGAAGGCTCGATGCGCCGCCTGATCGCCTCGCCGATGCCACGTTGGACGATTATCGGCGGTAAGATGCTGGCCTATCTGGTGCTGGTGATCGTACAGGTGCTGCTGATTTTTGGCTCGGTCAATCTGTTGTTTGGGATGCCCATCGGTAACTATAGCAGCGGTCTGGTTGCTGCACTCAGCTCTGCGTCAGGGCTATTACTGGTGACAGTGGCGCTGGGCCTGGCCGCGACTGGTCTGGGTGTACTGGTGGCTGCGCTGGCCCGATCGGACCGGCAAGCCGATTCGATCGGGATGCTGCTAGGTTTTGTACTGGGCGCCCTGGGTGGCTGTTTTCTGTTCGGATCGGGTGTGCCATTGTACAAGAGCGGTGGCATGATCGAGGTTATCTCTCGACTGACGCCCCAGGCGAATGCCTTGATGGCTTATGAAAAGCTGATCAACCAGAACGCTGGCCTGGTGGTAGTGCTGCCTCAGGTGGGCATATTGACGGGCATGGCGTTGTTGTTCATGCTGATCGCCACCTGGCGTTTGAAATGGGAGTGATCCGGAAAAGAACCTGCGCACACAAACGAAAAAACGAGCCCCGATCCGGGGCTCGTTTTCGTACATCAAAACTCACAAAGCGAGAGACGCTATTCCTGTGGCTGGGTAATTTGTTCCAGGTTGACGCCTTCCAGGATCATCTCCAGGGCCATTGTATGGCTGCAGCGTCCGCGAGACTGAAAGAAATCGCAATCGCATTGCCAGACGCCGTGATTTAGATGAACGGTATGGGGATTATTTTGGCCCTCGAAGGTCACTGTGAGCGATTCGATATGGATGCGGTCTCGTTGTTGTGAATATCGCTTAGCTTTTTCGATCTTGCCGATCAAGCCGTAGTCCATAATACTGATCTCCTTTCAAAGTTTGATTGGGAACAGAAAAGGCACGCGCGCGCGTGCCTGAGTTATTAGATTTACGGGATAGGCTGTCTGCGAAAATACACGCAAGATGTTTCTCCGGCTGGAGTAAGTATAAGCCTAGTCGGAAAGAAAGTCAATCTTTATCTTCCGCCTATAATCAGGCTCAAGAGCCAACTTACCACGCTGACTACCAGGGCTCCCAGGAAAGCGGTGATAAAACCATCCACGGTAAACCCCCAACCGAACTGCTGGCTGATAGTACCCGCCAGGTAGAACAACAGTGTATTGATGAGCAATGTGCCCAAGCCCAAAGTAAGGATAATCAGAGGGCAGGTTAAACTCATTAAGATCGGGCGAAGCAAAGCATTCAACAATCCAAATACGAGAGCCAATAACAGGATCGTAACGATCTCACCGAAGCGTTCAGTTTGCAGTTGAATACCCGGTACATAAGTGATTGCAACGTACAATGCAATCGCGTTAATGACCAGGCGGAGCAAAAATTTGGTCATGGCTTCACTCCTTGATTAGGATAGTGATGATGTAGCAATCCCTATTTTACATCAAAAAACAATCTTGAGAGGTAAAGATGGTCAAGTCCATCAATCTGCTGCTACCGAAGTGGAAAACACACGGTCTGATCGGGAGCGTTTCAATCGGTAGATGCAATACCAGTGAACTATTATCTCGATTTGACAGAGCAGATATTTGGGTTGAAGTCGTGAAATCAGGAGCGGCCTACCAAAGCATTAATCAGACCGGTGACACTGAATGGCTGGCCTGAAAGCAGGGTCTGAGCGCGGAACATGCCGGCGACGCCGCGCACGATAAGAACCGCTGTCGCAGCCAGTAAACCCGCCGAGAGCAGCAACTGCCAGGTGGGCACCTCCGTGGCAGCGAAGCGTGTCATCATGGCGATCGGGGAGGTCAGTGGAAACAGGCTTAGAGCGGTGGAGAGCGTTCCGTTCGGCTCCTCGACCAACACGTTGATGAGCATCATGGGGACGATCAACGGCAAGATAATTACCAGGGTGGCTTGCGAGGCTTCGCGCAGGTTGGGTACCAGTGCGCCCACCGCCGCCATCAGGCTGGCATAGACTGCATATCCCAGCAAGAAAAAAATCAGACCCCAAATCAGGATCGAGACTGGCAATTGGAAACTGGCCGGCACCTGGAAGCTCTGTCCACTCAGGCGGAGCAGGATGAAAGCAGTGCCTCCCCAGAGAATTGTCTGAAGCAAGCCAGCCAGGCCCAGGCCAATGATCTTACCTCCAAGCAACTGCCGAGAATTAATTGACGACATTAATATTTCGATCACGCGGTTCTCTTTCTCTTTTGTTACACTGCTCAATAAAAGGCTGGAGGACATCAGGATAGTAATGTAGTAAAGCATCATCACTGCATATGGCAGGTAAAAGGTGAGGGGATTGTTTTCATCGCGTGTCGAGGTTGGTTCCAGAACTTTAACCTGCAAGTTTAATGGTGCCGAAACCTGGGTAGCCAAGTGATCATCTTCACCTAACAAGTTGAACAACAGCACCCACTGCATTAAAGCCGATTGGTCAAAACCGCTTAAGGGATTAAAATCTGGTCGGATATAGATAACCTGACCTGTGTCAAGATAGTCAGAAGGGATCCAGTAATAGGCACTGATCTGGCCTGCATCTAAGGCATTTTGGGCAGCGTTTTTATCTGGATAAGCCATTATCGCGCCTGAAGGTACAGCAGCAGGTAAAGAGCGAATCAGACCGCTTTGATCCACGAATCCTTCCGGCTTCGCCTGTGCGGTATTGCTGGCACCGAAGACAGCGCTGATCGCTCCAGGTGAACGGCGGTTGAGCGAGGATAGACCTAAAAATAGCAGTGCTGAGATGATCGGGATACCGATCGCGGCAAACAGGAAAGTAGGCCGGGTGATCGTGTTGATCAGTTCGTATTGCAATACATACCAGGTTTTTTGCATGGCATTTTTCTCCTATCCGGCTGCGCCGAAAATTTCGCGCCAGGATAGCCGCTTGCCATAACGCAACATGCCTATCCGGAAAGTCCGTCCCGCCAGCCAGAGAGCTCCGAGCGCTCCAACTACCTGGATCGCGACGATCAATGCAGTTTCCCAGGCAGGAACGAGTGAGAAGACTGCTCGCATGAGTAGGGTAGCGGGGGCGGTCAGTGGAAAGTAGCTTAAAATCCGCGCCAGCGGGCCATTCGGATTAGTCATTATGGCGGCTGTAAAGTAGAAAGGAATGCTGATCGGCAGGATGAACAGACTGGACAACTGCTGCCCCTCGCGTGCTTCGGTGACTGCCGCACCGACCGCAGTCATTAACCCTGATACCATTACAAACGCTGGCAGCAGTGCCAGAACCATTAATCCGAGCAGTCCGGGTGAAAAATTCAATCCGCTTAAGAATGGGATGCTCTGTCGACTGGCCAGCACGATCAGCACCGTAATTGCTACCCAACACAGCAACTGGGTCAATCCAACACACATAATGCCTATTACTTTACCTGTGATTAATTGCATTGGAGACACAGAGGTGATTAATACCTCCATCGTGCGATTCTCTTTCTCTTCAACCATGGCTTGCATCAGGTAACCGGAGGTGGTGATTATCGTGAACATGTAAGCGAAACCAGCGAAGAAGGGGATAAATATGTTGACCCAATCACCCTCACCCATTTGACGGGTACCGCCCGGATCGCGGATGATCAAGTGGTTGCCTTGTTCAATCCTGCGAATGACTTCTGGCGGTTGACCAGCCAGTAAGTTCACCCGCAGGAAACTCTCGAAGCGTTGCCGGGCATTAGAGGCCGGATTTTTCAAGGAGATCAAGCGCACCCGGCTGGTTTGGCGATAATCGGCTTCCAATATATAATACGCCTGGATTTGGTTAGTCTGTAACGCTTCTTCGGCCTGGGCCTCACTCGTGAAAGGGATCAGTTCGATTGCATCACTGGTAGATTGTGGCGGTGGTGGGAACGTCGGATTAGCCAGTAATCCAGAATGATCCACGTAGCCGACGGGATGAGTGTCCGTTTGCATCCGAACAATGATGAACACCAAAAGCGCCATTAACCCAATTACGAGGGGTAAACTCAACAGACTAAGCAAAAAACGACGCTGTAAGACATGCCGACCATATTCGTGAGCGAGTACCAACCAGAGCTTATTCATTCCGGTTGATCTCCCTTCACCACACGGATAAAAATTTCATCCAGGGTGGGTATAGCAATCTCGAATTGTTCGAGCGGAATATTTTGGTTGACCAGTTCGCTTAAGATGCTTTGCGGGCTGGTTCCGGCGGAGAGGGTTAATTTTTGAGAAGCATTGTGCGCTTCAATTTTTTCTACACCCGGCAAGATCGGAAGTTCGCCAACCGCACGCACCAGAACAGCATGCCCGGAGTATGCACGGCGGATTTCGTCCAGATCACCATACAATACTACCTGCCCATGATCAATCAGTAAAATGCGGTTGCACAGCTCCTCAACCTGGTGCATCTGGTGGGTAGACATGATGATCGTGGCTCCCTGGCGGTGTAATTCGAGTAATAAATTTTTAACCATCTGAGTGTTTACAGGATCAAGACCGCCGAAGGGTTCATCAATAATGATAAGTTCAGGTTTATGCAGCAAGGTGGCGATAATTTGTGCTTTTTGCTGCATCCCTTTACTCAATTCTTTAACTTTCTTCTTGCGATACGCAGCCAGTTCGAAACGCTCCAGGTAAGCCGCAGTCTGGCTGCGAGCGAGGTCGACCGGGACACCTTTCAACGTGGCCAGGTAAACCAAAGCGCGCTCGAGAGTAATATCTTGATACAGGCCACGCTCTTCGGGCATATAACCGATCCGGTCTTTCTTAGCCTCGTCCATCGCACCACCCAGGAGGGTGATTTGACCGGTTTCAGGCTTGAAAATATCCAGAATCAGCCGGATGGTCGTCGTTTTACCAGCGCCATTGGGACCGAGCAAACCAAAAATTTCTCCCTGGTTGACTGTGAAGGAGACATCACGAACAGCTTGAATGGCGCCAAAAGACTTAGAGATATGGGAGACTTCAACAACGGTCATGGATTTCCTCGCAAGATGAATGTTTTCTTGAGATTATACTGGAAAATGATAGCTCAAGAAAGATACTCCTGCAATGATATAATCGTTCAGTGGGAGGAGCGGATTATGATAGGATGGCTTAAGACGGATCAGTTATCGTTTAATCACTTACTACTTCTAGAACGCGTGCAGTTGAGTTGGTTACCTGGTTGGTTGCCCGAGACTGAGTTGGCGCTGGCCTTAAAAGCCAACCCATCTGTAGGCTGGTATATGCGTCACAAGTGCCCAGAGATCGCTCCCTGGTTGGATCGAGTTGAAGCACTACAAGCCGATGCCAGCGACCGACAGGCGATTTTCGATGCCGAACAGGTTATTATGCAAACTATCAATGATCTGCTGGTATATGTTGTTGACCCGGCAATCTATGACGTTCAACCTTTTTTAAACTGGGATTCGCGTGAGTTAACCGATTTGGTGGATTTTCATGAGATGGTTGTCTTGGACATCGGCGCTGGCACCGGACGATTAGCCCTGGTAGCTGCGCCAACTGCACGAGTTGTATTCGCAGTCGAGCCAGTTGGCAACTTACGATATTACTTGAAAGAAAAGGCTCGCCGATTGGGTCTCAATAACCTTTATCCGGTAGATGGGCTGATGACTGATGTGCCCTTTCCTGATCAATTTGCGGATGTAATCCTAAGCGGGCATACGTTTGGCGATAATCCGGAAGCTGAATGCCAGGAATTGGAGCGTGTTATCCGTCCTGGAGGAGTCATTATTCACTGCCCGGGGAATAACGATGTGGACAACCCGGCGCACCAGGTACTGGCAGAGCACGGGTACACCTGGGCACGCTTCGCAGAGCCTGGAGATGGCTGGAAACGGAAATATTGGAGAAGATATTAAACAATAGGTGCAGTTACTTGCAGAGTCATTCTTTGCATGCTATAATAGTGATAATCCCTTTATTGCTGATTTCCCCTGACTTTGGTGATTAACCTTAACGCTATTATTTGACATTTGTTCTTGATTGCGCGTCTATTCATCCCCTTCTATTGAATCAGTCTAATCAAATTTTGACCTTTTTGAGTGTGAATATGAGAGTCCTTGAATTGGAAAATGCATCATTGGCTTCCTTACGCCAAACCGCGCGCGATTTGGATGTCCCCAATGCGACCCGCATGAAGAAAGAAGATTTGATCTTGCGGATTCAACAAGTCGAAGCCGAACGGCAGGGCATTGAGGTACGCGGTGGTATTTTAGAGATCATGAGTGAAGGAATTGGCTTCCTGCGCTCTGGCCATTACCAACCTGGCCCGTATGATGTATATGTTTCGCAATCGCAAATCCGCCGATATAACTTACGCAACGGCGACTTAATTATCGGGCATGTGCGTCCGCCGCGCGAATCAGAGCGGCATTATGGGTTGCTCAAAGTTGAGTCAGTCAACGGCCTCGATCCGGATGAGAATCGCATTCGTCCAACCTTTGAACAACTGACGCCGATCTTCCCGGATACCCGCTTTGACCTGGAGACTGATCGGCACACCCTGGCGACACGTTTGATAAACCTGGTTACGCCCGTCGGGCGTGGCCAGCGCGGCTTAATCGTTTCACCACCAAAAGCGGGTAAAACTACCATTCTAAAACAAATCGCCAATGCGGTATCGACGCGCTATCCCGATGTGCACCTGATGGTAGCCTTAATTGGCGAGCGCCCGGAGGAAGTGACAGACATGGATCGCTCAGTGGACGCCGAAGTAATTTCTTCGACATTTGATGAGCCGGTCACATCGCATGTGCGCGTCGCTGAGATGGTGCTGGAACGAGCGAAACGTCTGGTGGAAATCGGGCGGCATGTAGTCATCTTACTTGATTCGATCACGCGCCTGGCGCGTGCCTATAACCTGGTCGTGACCCCCTCCGGTCGAACGCTTTCGGGCGGTATCGACCCTTCGGCACTCTATCCTCCCAAGCGTTTCTTCGGTGCGGCGCGTAATATCGAAGAAGGTGGATCCCTGACTATTGTCGCGACCTGCCTGGTAGATACCGGCTCCCGAATGGATGATGTTGTCTACGAAGAATTCAAGGGTACCGGCAACATGGAATTGCACCTCTCGCGCCGGCTCCAGGAACGCCGCGTCTTCCCCGCCATTGATATCGAGCGCTCATCTACCCGGCGTGAGGAGCTATTACTTGGCCCGGATATTACCCCGCGCGTTTGGTTGATGCGCCGCATGTATGACCAGATGGTTACAGCGCCGCCGCATGGCGCAGGGATGGATCCCTCCACAGCTACCGAAGCGATCTTACAACGCCTTTCGCGCACCACCGATAATATGCAATTCTTGGAGACACTCACCGAATAAGGAGAAACTGAATTATGGCTACCAATGGTAATGAGCCTCAAACGGAAGTCATCGCCGAAACCGATGAATACATGGCCTGGAAAGCTCAAGAACCCGATGGCGAAGTTACGTATCATCTGGAACTCAACAATATCACAGTACACTTTTTCAAAGAAGAGTGGGACGAGTTCCTGAAATTGGTACGGTTATTAATGGGATAGGTGGATTAACGGTCAGACCCGGAATCAACTTCCGGGTCTGGCGTTTTATATTAATGGGTGATTTTCTCGACGTAAGGGATGACGCCTTTACAGGCGTCAGTCAAATATTTTGATACCTGGTCCCATTTGAGCACTTTAGGAAACGTGGTCGATGATTGCCAGGCCTGGTAAATTGCGAATGACAGACAACCTGGTCCAGCATGGTAGTTAGCGATCGAGAAGCGCCACAAATCGGCATAAGAACTCACTGAACCAGCAGTTTGTTGCGTGGCTGTGTAGATGATCTGACCAACCTGCGAACAATTGGCCTGAAGGGTTTGGGCAAACAGACCAATGCTGAAATTCGCGTTGGTCAGGTCAATCCCGCTGGGACAACTGATGCAGTCGGTGCGCGCTTTCAAGGCCAGTGCGCCGCGCAGCATTGCTTTTTCGTCATTTTGTAGATGGAGATAGCCTCGAGCACAGGCTGCTTGGGTAAGCACCAGCGGGCAAAATTGGTCAAAGAAGGCGTTGTTCCATAATAAAATTGAGTCGGCGCCATTATCGGTGATTTGGCCTAACCCAAATTCATATGGAACGCGAAAGGCGCCAGGCCAGAACTGGCTTTCCTGGGCGAACAAATTTTTCATGAGTTGGGCAGGTACGCCGGTCTCGCGGGCGACATCGACGATGCGTTGATCGAACTGATTCTGCCAGTCTTCGACCAATGGTCGAGCTGTTTCCAGGCCGCAGGTGTCGGCGTAGCCATTTGGTAACAGACCACCTGTTTTACAAGTTGAAGCATCAACCACACCTTGAGCAATGAGACGCCCCGCCAGGTAATAGTAAGGTTCACCCGAGGCGAGCAGACCGCTGCTTTCCGGAGTGGATAACCAGCTCGGCGGCAGGCCAACCTGTGGAAACGATTGCCAGATGCGGGCACAGGTTTCTATCGGGGCACCCTGCCATTGGGAGCTGAGCACGTCTACATACCATCCCCCCGCGCCCGGCGCCACGGGTACGCCTGTGTCAAGAACACGTACCTGAGCGGTGAAATGTTCACTGGTATCCCCATAACTCGAATCAGCCCAGAATTCCACCGTTGAACCCTGGAGTGGCGTAGGTCGGAGGGTGAGTTTACACACTGCACCCGTACAGTTAAAGGGCTGTCCATCCAGCAGACCATGGATGTCGGTAATCTTCTCATTGGGTAACGGCTCCTGACCCTGCAAGAGTAGCATCGGGATACTGGCGCAGCGATTCTCGGGTGGGGTAGGTGTACAGCCTTCCAGGTTGACGGTAACGATCGGGGGTGGGAGGGTTACTTGGACATCCCGCTTTTTCGGTTGAGAGACAGCCAGGTGAAGATATAACCCGCTACAGGAGCTGGTGTCTTCATTTCCGCGCGCTGCCTTAAGGCAGGGAGGTGTGGCCTGCCACTCAGTGTATAGGTTTTGACCACAATACTTTAAGACTTCAGACGAAGCCGGCAAACCCTCATGGTCAGTCAAAAAAGCGCACTGGATCTGATTGGTTTCCCAACGGATCAACCACCATTCATATTGAGTATACTGGACGTTCAGAGTGACTTGACGAGTTGAAACCTGGGCAGCAACCGGATAAATTTCCGGGATGGATGTGCCCAGCAGAAAAAAGAAAACCAATACTGCCGCAACGAACCTACGGGGTTTGCTCATTGCACCCCAACCTTATCATGTTAAAATGCGCCTGTCAACGATATAATTACCGACTAAAGGTGATGCTATGCCTCCCACACTTTATCTAATTGATGGCCATGCTCTGGCTTATAGAACTTATTTTGCTCTTACTCGGGGATCAACGGGTGGTTTTACTACCCGAAGTGGTGAACCCACCGCCGGTGTTTATGGTTTCACCAGCGTGTTACTACGCTTACTCGAGCAAGAGAATCCTGATTACCTGGCCGTAGCGTTCGACACCGGGCGAACCTTCCGTGATGACTTGTTTCCTGATTATAAAGGCACTCGTGCCAAAATGCCAGATGATCTGCGACCACAAATTGAGCGCATCCGCCAGTTGGTCGATGCCTTCAATATTCCACGCCTGGAGATTGAAGGGTATGAGGCTGATGATATTTTAGGGAGCGTGGCTCGCTGGGCGGTCAAACAAGGCCTGGGAGTCAAGATCATCACTGGCGACCGGGACTTATTGCAATTGGTTGATGACCGTATTATCGTAAACCTGCCCGGCAGATCCTTGTCAGACGCTAAGGATTACTTCGCTGAGGATGTCATGGATTACCTTGGTGTACGACCGGATCAGGTTGTGGATTTTAAAGCGTTGGTGGGTGATAAGTCGGACAATATCCCAGGTGTGCCGGGGATTGGTGAAAAAACAGCGATTACCCTGCTGGAAGCCTACCACAACCTGGACAACATCTACGCCCACCTGGAGGAGATCAGTGCCGCGAACCGTAAGAAGCTCGAGGCTGGTCGAGAATCGGCTTATCTAAGCAAGAAGCTGGCAACCATCGTCCAGGATTTGGATGTGCAGGTTGATCTTGAGCGCGCCCGGCCGGATTACTTTGAACCACAGGATGTTGAAGCGCTCTTTCGGGAACTGGAATTTCGTTCGTTGTTGCCGCGTTTGCTGAACCTGGAACGTCGCTATGGAAAAAATGTTGCTTCGGGAGCGGCTCGCAGTGCCTTGAAAGGGAAACAACTCATTATGTTTACCCCACCTGAAGCTGGAGACTCAACGGGTGACGTGTCAACGACCGACCAACCCGCACCCTCGGTTCAACCCATTGAGACCCCCCTTGAAATACCTCGCCCCGCACAGCAGGATGGGGATGGCAATAGGAGAGTTGTTACAATTACTAGCTCCGAGGCTTTAGAAGCGCTTTTGCGACGCCTGGCTTCAGCCCGGCAGGTTTCGATTGATACAGAGACAACCGCGACGGATCCGATGCGCGCTGAGCTGGTCGGCATATCGCTGTCAGTTCAACCTGGGGAAGGATTTTATATTCCGGTTGGACATCGCATGCCTGAAGGAGCGCAACTTCCATTGCAACAGGTTGTGGATGCGTTGAGGGGACCCCTGGTAGATGCTCACCTACCCAAGGTTGGGCATAACTTGAAATACGACTTTATCATGTTGGCGCGGCAAGGTTTGCGTCTCAATCCTCTGGCATTCGATACAATGATTGCTGAGTGGGTCATCAACCCCACTTCGCGAAACCTGGGCCTCAAGAGTCTGGCCTGGGTGCGCCAGGATATTCAGATGACCTCGATTGAAGAATTGATCGGTAAAGGTAAAAGCCAGATTACCATGGCCGAGGTGCCTGTTGAGCAGGCGGCTGTTTATGCGGCTGCGGATGCAGAAGTTGTGTTGCGCTTGATGCCTGAGTTAGAGCAAGAGTTGCAGGCCTGTAATGGTCTGACCTTGTTCCAGAGCCTGGAAATGCCGCTGGTGACAGTGTTAGCAGATATGGAGATGGCTGGCGTGAGGCTGGATATTCCATTCTTGCGGCAGATGTCGGCTGATCTGCAAGCACGCTTGAGCGAGGTTGAAGGACAGGTCTACACCGCGGTGGGTATTCCATTCAATATAAATTCTCCGCCGCAGCTCTCCGATGCGTTGTTTAACCGTTTGAAGCTGGAGCCACCTGACCGGACGCAGCGCACTGCAACTGGTTTTTATTCCACCTCTGCCGATGTGTTGGAGACGTTACGCGGAAAACATAGCGCGGTTGATTGGGTTCTGGAATACCGCGAACTGGCCAAGCTTAAATCCACCTATGTGGATGCGTTACCCCTGCAGGTGAACCCACGCACTGGCCGGGTGCATACATCCTACAATCAGACCGGCGTAGTTACCGGGCGGATCGCCTCTTCGGATCCGAACCTGCAAAACATCCCGATCCGTACCGACTTGGGACGCCAGGTCCGAAAAGCATTCGTGGCTTCTCCAGGTTGGCAATTGATCTCAATAGATTATTCTCAGGTAGAACTTCGCATTGTTGCCCACATGGCCAGTGATCAGGCCATGCTGGCGACCTTCCGGGCTGGCCAGGATATCCATTCTGCGACCGCTGCGGCCGTGTATGGGGTTCCGCTTGAGGCGGTTACAAAAGAACAGCGCCGCCGTGCCAAGGGAATCAACTTTGGCTTGATCTATGGGATGAGCGCCTTCGGCTTGACGCGCGCAACTGACTTGACGTTGGCCGAGTCTGAAGATTTCATGCAAACCTATTTCAAGCAGTTCCCGGGAGTAAAAAGTTATTTGGATGGGATACGTCGCCTGGCTGCAGCACAGGGGTATGTTGAGACGCTGCTCGGTCGGCGCAGATACTTCCCAGGTTTAAAAAATCCGAGCAATGTCAATGTTCGTAATCGTGAAGAGCGTGAGGCAATTAATGCTCCCATTCAGGGAACAGCAGCGGATATCATGAAATTGGCGATGTTGCACGTGCCACAGGCCCTGGCGCAGGCAGGGTTATCAGGTCGCATGCTACTGCAGGTGCATGATGAACTGGTTATTGAGTGTCCCCCTCAGGAGTTAATTCCGACCGTCGCTGCGGTACAGATAGTAATGGAGAATGCCTACCAACTGAGTGTGCCCCTGCAAACCGAAGCCCGTTATGGCGCAACTTGGGGAGATATGGAGCTGGTCAAAGTCGTAGCCAGCGGAACTATGGGTCCGACTTAACTGACACGTGCAGGTTGGAAGAACTAATACCAGAGACGGAAAGAGGCGACGGCAGTTTGATCGTATTGGTTGTAGCGGACCTTCGCCCGTAGAATTACCGATCCGACCGAGGTGGAACGGTAATCGAATGAGAAGCGGACGACGCCATCTTTGTTGGTAGGTTCTTTCAACAGGTAAGTTATTGTATCCTGGGTGGGCAGAGTAACTTCAACATTCACTTGTGCATTGGCAACAGGTTGAAGGTTCTGATCCCGTACTACAATGGTTACGATTTGCTGACCTTGGCGGGACATGATCGGATATTGGTTAAAGATCCGCACACGCAATCTCAGGACTACACTCGGCGCGTTATTACTCCACAGGTGGATTAATTCCTCACCGTGATCTCTAAAATACTCCTCTCCTAAATCAGCCAGAACCACCCGTTGTCCAGGAGGCAGTTCAGGATGCCACTCGAAACGCGCCCGTTGGAAGTATTGAACAATCCGCTCGCTATGAATTTGGAAACCAGAAATTGGGTAGCCAAACTGAGCCACTCCACCGTTGGCGTCAAAAAAGGTCAGGAAATCGAAGCACACCTGGGAATCAGTTTCATGATAAAGCCGGCAGTTTGGCGAATTCCGGGGCACCTCAATATTATCGCCGGGGACATACAAGTACCATCCCAAAGGACTTAAGAGTACACGTAATTCGGGAGGGTTTTCAGGGCGCAGCTCAAACCTGGCACGCTGGAAGTATTGGACTAATTGACCGCTGTTTTTATCTGGGAAAGCGTCTGTGGTTGGGTACCCGTAGATCAGCTTCGGATTTGGGATGCTCAGATAGGCAGTCAGGAAGTCGCCCGTGACCTTATGCCCCGACTCGGGGAAAAATAATTCATTATTGCTCAGGTAGAAAGATGACTGCCAGTCGAATAGACCATGCGTTCCGCCTTGATCTTGAGCGAATGATGGTTGCCAGGCAGCAAAACTGCTGAACAGAACCAAAAGCGTCACAATTAGCAGGCAGCCGACACTCCGTCGCATGATAAGATTATATAGAATTCATTGCAGAGTGACAATAGAAAAAACGTTCTTTTTGAGCGTATCATCCACCTCAAAACAGATCACTTGTATTCGCTTAATATCCAGAGGCATGATGAAACCTATCCATTTTATTGCAGAACCGATCAATGTTTCCTATGATCAACTTCCGATGTTGGAGAAAAAGCCAGGCTGTCCACAGCGATTTGTCTGGCGGGATAGGGTGTATCCTGTTGTTGAAGTACTCAGCGAGTGGCACGATTACCGTCGGCGGGATCGCATGGCCGGCAACATGCGCCCGGAACATGCGACCACTGCCGCCAGGCGGGGGAGTTGGGGCGTGGGTCAGGATTATTACCGGGTGCGTACAGCAGACGGACGGATATTTGACATCTATTTTGACCGGGCGCCCAAGGATGCCGACCATCGCAAAGGTGCCTGGTTCCTCGATAAAGAAATGCAAGAGGGATGAGAGGGTCATCGCTTACGTTGCAGAGCGCTGCTGGTAAATAACAAGAGGATCCCCAGGATCGCCAGTCCAATTATTACGACCGCGAAGGGATCGCGTTGGAAAAACGAACGGACAGACAAAACCGGGCTGTTATCGGGTGGGGATGTCGTTTCAATTGGGAGTGGGATGGTCGATGTGGGGCTGGTGATCCGGGTGGGAGTACGCGTAGGTCTGGTTGTGGCGGTTGGTCGGGGTGTGCTTGTGGGTAATTGGCTTGGGGTGGGGGTTGGATCGGGGGGTTTGATCTGCAAGCGTTGGTTGGGGTAAATGACTGAGGTGGTATTTAAATGGTTAAGGGTCAACAGCGTCTGTAACTCAACCTGGTAAGCTCTGGCGATCTGAATTAATGACTGCCCCGACTGAACAATATGCGTAATCGAGCCGTCGAGACCTGGCGTGACAGTTTGAACGGGTATGATCCATTGAGCAATTAAGGAGGCAGTCGGAGAAGGCATGGCGGGGTTGGTCGTTGGTGTCCCTGAAGGGAATTCAGGAGTCATGTTGCCGGATTCGCCCGCAATGTAACCAGCATCCAGGGTGAAATAGTACATCGTCCCATCGGAGGCAACGCCCGCTCCGGCGTCGCGGATGTAGGGTGAGAGCATTGTATTAAGGTGGATATCATCTCCCTGCCAGAGCGAAACTGCGATCTCGGCCGTCATATTGGTGCCACCAGCAATATTTTCGCTGACAAATACTGTCTGACCGCCGCCGTAACCCGCCGCAATGGCGCGCTGGCGAGGGACGGTACCACCTGCTCCGGTATGGGTGATTGTGTGAATCGAAGCCTGGTAGTCTGAATGTGCCTGGGCAGCAGCCATTAAGGCGTTATTGATACGATAGGCGGGCAGACCATGCGCCACCCGTAAGGCATTGACAGAGGCGATCAAATCATTCGCTTGTGGGTTATACCCTACAGCCGCTTTATTGGCCAGGGTGGGTTGAGTTAGCGCGGCCAGGAGCCAGACCAGACTGACCAGAATGAGAAATAACGCAATATGTGGAATAATAATTCTGTTCGGAACAGAAGTACTGGGGAAGCTTACATACCTGCCAGGCAGCCTGCGGACCATGTCCAAAATAATAACATAAATCTTAATCTGCCCGGGTTTCCAACCATCCCAGCAAACGTTCTGACTCCCAGGTATTAATCACATGCTTTGCTTCGACCCAGCCGCGCCGGGCCGTGGCTATGCCAAAAAACAGCAAATCCATGTCGCTGGGGCTGTGAGCATCGGTGTTGATGCTGAGCGGGATACCCAATTCGATCGCCCGGCGAGCATAGATATCATCCAAATCCAGACGGGATGGGTGGGCGTTGATTTCCAACGCCACGTGGTGTTCCGCTGCCTCGACCAGGACAGCCTCCATGTCCAGATCAGACCCCTCGCGATTGGGGAACATCCGACCGGTGGGGTGACCGATGATGTCCACGTAGGAGTTGCGAATGGCATTTACCAGGCGCCGGGTAATGTGTTCTCGCGGTTGGCGCAGACTGGAATGGATCGAGGCGACAACAATATCTAATTTTGCCAGAACTTCGTCAGGAAAATCAAGTGCGCCATCCGCCCGGATTTCAACCTCAGCGCCTTGTAAGAGTCGGATTGAATCACCCAACTCAGCTTGTACAGCATCAATCTCAGCGCGTTGTTGGATTAACTCGTTGACTGACAAACCACCCGCGACACCCAGGCTGCTGGAATGGTCTGTAACAGCCAGGATTTTCATACCATGCTGGCGAGCGGCCTCAGCCATTTGCCGGATCGTATATTTCCCGTCGCTCCAGGTTGAGTGCGAGTGCAGTTCAGCGTGGATATCACTGGTCTCCAGCAGATGTGGCAGTCGACCTGCCCGAGCAGCCTGCACCTCGCCGCGATCTTCGCGCAGTTCAGGTGGGATCCAGGGTAAATCGAGCATGGCATAGACTTCTTCTTCAGTTGCACAAAGCAGCTCGCTGCCATCTGGGCGCTGGAAAGCGTGCTCCGAGAGTGAGAGGTCTTTCTTCTGAGCCAGTTCGCGCAAACGGACATTGTGATCCTTGGAGCCGGTAGCATATTGCAGAGCCGTGCCAAAACGTTGTGGGGGATGCACCCAGAGTTGGGCGCGGATGTTATGGCTAAATTCGACACTCGCTTTCGTGTCACCCTGCCCAGAGATGTGAATGACCTGCGGATGATGGATAAAGGCTTCCATCACTGTACCTGAATCAATGGCTGCGACCAGGATATCCAGATCACCGACAGTCGATCGCATACGGCGCAGGCTACCGGCGGGCTCGACTCTGTGTACACCGGGTTGGGCGCGCAGGTACGCCAGGAGCTCCTGAGCGAAGGGCCAGGCCTTACCGAGCGGGATACGTCCTGAGCGGCGCGCCAGGGCTTCCAATCCCGCCAACACCTTGGCCTCAGATTTTTCACCCATGCCAGGTAATGAACGCAGCTTGCCAGCACGCGCGGCTGCTTCGAGTTCCATCAAATTAGTAATACCGAGTTGTTTCCAAAACAAGGCGGCTTTTTTGGGGCCCAGATCGGGCACCTCGAGCAGATCTATCAATGTTGGCGGAACTTCCTGCTCCAGGTGTTCCAGGAAACCGAGGCGACCAGTGGTAAATAGTTCGTCGATTTTTTCCTGGATAGCTTTACCAATACCAGGGATTTCGGTCAACGTGCCTGCTTGCCAATATTCCCGGACCGGTCGCACCAGGCCAATTAGATTCTCAGCCACCTTGCGATAGGCCAGGGTTTTGTAGATAATTTCGCCTTTGATCTCCAACAAATCTGCAATTCTAACGAAAATGTCAGCAAGTTGTTGATTGGAGAAATTAGTTGAGCTCATAATATCCAATCTCTTCTGGTTTTCTGATGAGGATGGCTACCCAATCTCCATTCTGTTTTTGACTTTCCACCTGCAGGCTGTTGCGTTGAGCAGCGACTATAACCGCCTCAGCTTGCTCCTCCAGAATGCCGGAGAGAACCAGGTATCCACCCGGAGTCAGGATTCCTGCCAGGCCATCGTCGAGCAGGCGCTCGAGCACCGGAGCCAGGATGTTGACCAGCACTAAAGGTGCCAGGCGGAGGGAAAATGTACCAGCGCGAATATCGACCAGTGAACCAACCCCCAACTCGAGATGTGCGGCGACTCCATTGGTAATTGCATTTTGGCGGGCGGTAGTAATCGCCTGTGGATCGATGTCGACTCCTAATGCAAAGGAAGTGCCTAGTTTGAGGGCAGCCACAGCCAGGATGGCGGTGCCGCAGCCCAGGTCGATCACATCCGAGTTTACATGGTTCGCGACCAGGAGTTCTTCCAGGTACTCCAGACATAGTTGAGTGGTTGGGTGTGTACCGGTTCCGAATGCCATGCCGGGATCAATACGGATGGGGATGCGAGTCGGGTCGGGGGATTCCAACCAGGCTGGTACGATCATCAGTTTGCGCCCAATAGGTATGGGCTGGTAATGAACTTTCCAGGTTTCTGCCCAGTTGTCTTCCTGGATGGTGCGGAATGCAGGCGCCGGCAGGGGTTGGATGCGACCCAGATACCATAGCGCTTCCTCCAGCCGTTGGCGGGTCTCTTCGATCCGCTCGTCGATCGGCAAAAAGGCAAAGATGCGCAACGGACCAACGGAGCGCCCTCCTTCATCATCCAGGTTAGCGGTAACCGCAGTACTCTCAATCACGACGCCGGTGGGTGCGAAGCGAGCCATGACTTCAGCTACCGCCTCGGCTAACTCACCGTCAACAGTCAGAGATACTTCAAGCCAATTAAGTTCCATCACCGGTCAAGGTGTCTTTTAACCAGTCCAGGAAACCGCGCTCCTGAGGTCGTACTTCGCTGCCCAGGTTCTTGGCAAGCTGTTCGAAAATCTTCCGTTGTTCTGGTGACAAGCGAGTAGGAATATCAACATTGATGATTACATGTTGGTCTCCACGACCACTGCTACGCACATACGGAATGCCTTTACCCCGTAGGGTGAGTACTTTGCCAGGTTGGGTACCGGACGGAATCTTTAACGTGGTTTGCCCATCTATTGTTGGTATTTCGACTTCAGCGCCTAATGTGGCCTGGGCGATGTTAATGGTTAATTCCAGCAAAATATCGTTTTCACGGCGCTTGAAGAACTTGTGGGGTTTGACATTGAGCGTGAGGTACAAATTGCCATTTGGACCGCCGTTCAGCCCGGGTTGCCCTTCGCCAGCCAGGCGCATTTGGGTACCGGTGTCAACTCCGGCCGGGATGGTGATGATCTTCTGGCGAGTATGCCGTTCAAGTCCACGCCCTCGGCAGTTGTGACATGGCGTAGCAATTGTCTCGCCATGGCCGTTGCAGGTGGGGCAGGTTGACACCTGCACCATTGAACCCAAGAGGGTTTGGCGCACCTGGCGCACTTCCCCGCTACCCCGGCAAGTAGCGCAGCGTTGGGCTGACGTACCTGGTTCTGCGCCAGAACCGTTGCAGGTGCTACAGATTTCATCGCGCGTAATTTCGATCGGCTTTTCAATGCCAAAAACAGCTTCTTCGAAGGTCAGATCCACTCGCTGCTGGATATCGCTGCCACGCCGCGGGGCATTCTGGCTGCGAGATGTTCCACGCCCAAAACCGAATAAATCCCCGAGAATATCAGTGAAATCAGTGAAATCTACATTAATATCCGGACCGCCTCCTGGACCGCGCACTCCAGCATGTCCATAACGATCATAGGCGGCGCGCTTCTGATCATCGGAGAGGACCGCGTAGGCCTCGTTGATCTCTTTGAATCGTTCCTCGGCATCCGGCGCTTTGTTGACATCGGGATGGTACTGACGTGCCAGCCTCCGAAAAGCGGCCTTGAGCTCTTCTTGTGTGGCGTTGCGAGATACGCCTAGAATTTCATAGTAGTCTCGGTCGGTCATTTAGCGTTATGCGTTTCGAAATTCTCCGTCAACAACATCATCATCGCCACTCGGGCCTGATTGACTGCCGGGTGTACCGGTATCTCCCGGCGTGGCACCTCCCTGTTGCTGGTAAGCGGCTGCGCCAACCTGTTGGAGCACCTGGTTGAGCTCGTCGGTAGCCTGGCGGATGACATCGGCGTCATCGCCTTTTACGACTTCACGCACTCGGGATATTTTTTCATCCAACTGGCTCTTCAGGGTAGCGGGGACCTTGTCGCCCAGATCGCGCAGGGCTTTTTCGGTGGCGTAAACAGCATTGTCAGCGTTATTGCGCGCTTCAACCAATTCCTTGTGGCGCCGGTCTTCTTCGGCATGAGCTTCCGCTTCCTTGCGCATTCGTTCCACTTCCCTTTCATTCAGACCTGAGGAAGCGGTGATAGTAATATGCTGGCTGCGTCCTGTAGCTTTATCCTTAGCGGTAACCTTGAGGATACCATTGGCATCAATATCGAAAATAACCTCGATTTGGGGTAACCCCCGTGGCGCAGGGGGGATTCCGTCGAGGACGAACCGGCCGAGAGATTTATTATCTGAAGCCATCGGTCGTTCCCCCTGGACGACATGAATTTCCACACTCGATTGCATATCGCTGGCGGTGGAGAAAACCTGGCTGCGATTGACTGGAATCGTGGTATTCCTCTCGATCAAGGGCGTGGCGACACTCCCCAATGTCTCTACCGAAAGGGTCAGGGGCGTGACATCCAACAAGAGAATATCCTTTACCTCCCCACCCAATACGCCAGCCTGGATCGCTGCGCCCACCGCAACGACTTCATCTGGATTAACACCTTTGTGGGGATCTTTGCCAAAGAGCTTGCGCACAGCCTCTTGCACCGCTGGCATGCGGATCATGCCACCCACCAGGACAATTTCGTCAATTTTGCCCGGTTCTAGATTGGCGTCTTTTAAGGCCTGGCGTACGGGTCCCAGGGTGCGATCGACCAGGTCGCTCGTCAACTGCTCAAGCTTGGCGCGGGTGAGGGTGGTCACCAGGTGTTTGGGGCCTGAGGCGTCAGCCGTAATATAAGGTAAATTAATTTCGGTTTGCATCAGAGTCGAGAGCTCGATCTTGGCCTTTTCGGAGGCTTCCTTCAATCGTTGCAACGCCTGACGATCGCGGCGTAGATCAATACCGCTCTCGCGTTTAAACAATTCCGCCAGGTAATCGATCAAGCGTATATCAAAGTCATCGCCACCCAAGAAGGTGTCGCCGCTGGTTGAGCGAACCTGGAAAACGCCATCGCCAACATCCAGGATGGAGATATCGAATGTGCCACCGCCCAGGTCGTAGACCGCAATTACTTCATCTTTCTTCTTGTCCAGCCCATAGGCCAGGGAGGATGCGGTTGGCTCATTGATAATCCGGAGCACTTCCAGACCAGCAATTTTTCCTGCATCCTTGGTTGCGTTCCGCTGGGCATCGTTGAAATAGGCGGGCACGGTGATAACCGCTTGAGTAATTGTTTCGCCCAGGTAGGCTTCGGCGTCGGCTCTAAGTTTGGACAGGATCATCGCCGAAATTTCTGGTGGGGAATACTCACGCCCGTCCAAGTAAACCCGCACATCGCCATTTGGCGCTTCGGTGACTTTGTAAGGGGCGCGCGCAATCGCTTTTTGTACTTCGGGGTCATTGAATTTTCGCCCCATAAAGCGTTTTATTGAAAAGATGGTGTTTTCGGGATTCACGATGGCCTGGTTGCGTGCCACTCTTCCGACCAGTCGCTCATGATTTTTGTTCACTGCAACGACCGAGGGAACCAATCGTTCCCCTTCGGCGGAAGGGATGACGACTGGCTCGCCGCCTTCCATCACAGCGACAACGGAATTGGTTGTACCGAGGTCAATACCAATGATCTTGCCCATATCTGCTCCTTCAGTTCGGTTCAATGCGGAACCGGAGTTCCGTGATTATTTCGCCACACGCACCAGTGCCGGGCGCAGAACACGGTCGCCGAGTAGGTAACCTTGTTTCAGCACCTCAATAATCTGGCCGCTTTCAAAGTCTTTATTTTCTTCAAGGCTGATGGCTTCGTGCAGTTTGGGATCAAATAATTTCCCTTTTGTATCCATCAGCTTAACGCCTTCATTTTCTAGTATAGTGATCAACTTACGATAGATCAACTCAATCCCATTGGCCCACACTGCGCCTTCCTCTGTCAACGGTCGGCTTTTCAGGGCACGGTCGAGATCGTCGAGAATTTCCAGGTATTTTTTTACCACATTGCCTATAGCAGTTTGATACACATGGGCCTGATCGCGTTCGATACGCTTTTTATAATTCGAAAATTCCGCTAACGAACGTTGCCAGCCATCCAAATATTCACTGGTCTTCGCCTGACTTTCAGCCAACTGTTGCTTCAAGGTTTCGATTTCTTTATCTTTGCCCTGGATCTCTACTTGATCAGCGATTGCCGGTGTTTTTTCTGTTTCTTCTACAATATCCGCAGCCACAGATTTCTTGTCGGCCTGGTTGTTAAGCGGTTGCTGCTCCATTTTTGTTGGGTAACTCCTTACGAATCATTCATTCTTATATTATGGGTTTTATTCCGGATGCAATTCGTTGACCAGATCGCTGAGCAGGTTCGAGACAAAACGGACGGTGGAAATGGTGCGACCATAAGACATCCGAATCGGTCCTAATACACCCACTGTGCCAGTTGCCAGTCCGGGGACACCATAGCGCGAAAGAATCATGGTGAAGTCCTTTAATTCTTCCCAGTTGCCTTCACCCCCGATCAAAACATGCACCCCGCCCAGATCGCTGTTCATCACCGTACGACTGAGTAGATCTTCGAGCAAGGGGCGCTCTTCTAAGATGCGGAGGGCTTTACGCGCTACTTCTGTTTCGCCAAATTCTGGCTCATTCAGAACATTGGACAAACCATCCCGGTAAACCTCTCCCGATACCATTGCGCTGGAGCGCTGCATATCTTCAGCGACCAATTTAGCTACATCCTGTTCAAGGGTATCCAAAGGACCAGGATGGGCCAGGATGCCGTCAGCGTCAAGGTTTTGAAAGAGGGCATTCAGATGGGCAGCAGCGCTGCTTAACTTCACTTGCGTAACTGGCTCAGAGAGAGCAAGAATCTGTTGGTGAATATCTCCTCCAGCCAGAACGAGTACCATCAGAACCTGGTGTCCCTGTGTGTTGATCAACTCCAGGTGCTTGTAATGCGGTCGTTCCAGGTGTGGCGCAGTCACCAAAGAGGCTGCCTGGGATTGGTGAGCCAGGACTGAGGCAGCCAGACGCATCAAGCGATCTACATCCAGGCCTGCCTGGTAAAACTGGTGGCTGATGGTGCGCTTCGTAGGATCTGGAAGATCGATCTGCCCCATACTCTGGCGTACGAAATAGCGATAACCTTCTTCAGTGGGTACCCGTCCGGCGGATCGGTGGGATTTACGTAAGTAACCCATCTCGGTCAGATCCACCATCCAGTTGCGAATGGTGGCAGAGCTAACATGTAATTTATAGAAATCCACCAGGCGCTCTGAAGCCACCGGCTGTGCGGTTTCGATATAATCGCTAATGATAAGAGCCAGGATGGCCTTATGCTTTTCTTGCAAATCATTCATGGTCAACCGCAAGTCCGAATCGCATTTAGGTAATTAGCACTCTCGAGCGTATTGTGCTAATGCAACGAGAAAAAATCATAACATGCGCAAGGGAGTACGTCAAGCGAAGGGGAGTGGAAAGGGCGCGATTCTTATAAGAGTCTAACAGAGCCTTGTTCTGAGCGAAGTCGTTCCAGGGCAGTGGCGAAGTCGTCGGCATAAGGGGCGCTAAGAGAAATGGGGGTATGAGTGAGGGGGTGCGTCAGGCAGAGGGAGAGGGCGTGCAATCCCAGGCGTAGCATAAGGTTGGACAATGGTTCCTGGTGAGCATCCTCTCGGACGGGGATATATTTATAAAGAGGGTCAGCCAGGATGGGGAAGCCAGCCAGAGCCAGGTGGGCGCGAATCTGATGCGTACGACCAGTGCGGGGAATGGCTTCCAACAGTGTGTGGTCGCAAAAGCGTTCCAATGTCCGAAACTCGGTGCTGGAAGGTTTACCCCGTTGGGTATCTGCGACTGTACGGTGACGCCGGTCGCCATTCGCTCGCAAAGGCTGTTTTATCGTTTGCGTTTCCCAGGGAGGATTGCCAATGACCAGGGCGTGATAGATCTTGGTAACCTGGCGCGTTTCAAACTGAATATTTAAATCGCGGTGAGCGGTAGCGCTGCGTGCTAACACTAAGATCCCACTGGTATCGCGATCCAGGCGATGGACGATCCAGAGGTCACCGAAAAACGGTGTGAGTACACTTTTCAGGTGAGCGACCTCAGGATGGTAACCATCGGGCAGGGTTGGGATCCCGGCTGGTTTGTTTATGACCAGCAGCGCTTCGTCCTGGTAGATAACCCAGTCAAGTGGGGAAAAACTGCCCGGATCCATTTTGGGTATTTGATTTGAGAAAGCGTCGGATGGTACAACAGCTCACTGCCCGGTTTATTATTTTGTTAACCTTACCTGATTGGCGTTGGGGTAGCCTCGTCACGCTGGATACCTCGTTATTCCTTCTCTGGCGGCTGGTCAGCTGCTAATTTCGCCAGGAACTGGCGATCTTTTTCGGATAACGGCGCGGTACGGAGTAAATCAGGCCGGCGTTGCCATGTGCGCAGCAAAGATTGCTCCCTTCGCCAGCGAGCTATTTTGCCGTGATCTCCAGAGAGTAGCACATCAGGGACGCGCCAGCCACGAAACTCAGGTGGGCGTGTGTAATGGGGATATTCAAGCAAGCCGGTGGCGTAAGAGTCATCCCAGGCACCGTCTGGATCCCCTAAAACTCCCGGGATAAAGCGGCTGACTGCATCAATCACTACCAGGGCAGCCAACTCACCTCCTGTAATAACATAGTCGCCGATTGAAATTTCATCTGTCGCCAGATATTGGCGCACACGCTCATCTACACCCTCATAGCGCCCGCAGATCAGCGCCAGGCGCGGTATGGGTTCGCCCATGTCTGCTAAGGACTGCTGCGGGAGCCTTCTATCGAGTTGGTGCATGGGCGCTGCGGCCAATTCGCGGGCGATGGTTTGAGTGAAAGGTCGCCCCTGTGGAGTGAGTAAGATTACCGGGCAGTTTGGCGGCGCGCCCAACACGCTCTCAACTGCGCTGAAGATCGGTTCGACTTTCATCACCATCCCGCCCCCGCCGCCATATGGTTCATCATCCGTGATATGATGCCGGTCGATTGTCCAATCCCGGATATTGTGCAGGACGATGTCTATCAGGCCATGTTGGCGGGCGCGCTGCAGGATACTGGTTTGTAAATAAGGCTCGAAAATTTCGGGGAAGAGTGTGAAAACTTCGAAACGCATAGTCTCTTCATTCTAGTCGCAAGCGGAAAGATTGGCAAGGAGTTAGAAACGGCTCAGGTCGTCTTGACTCGTATATCGCGGCGAGGTATGATGAAATTATGTATTTGCGTGGAAACCGGTGGACTATGAATCGCCGTCCAGCCCAGCGATCAAGCGTCTGGCGAATTATCCTTTTATTGGTTTTAATCGGGGCTGGTATCTATATTAACCGCGTAGTCGTCCCGGCGACCCCACCGCTGTTTATTCCCACACCCACACTGACACAAAGCCCTGAGGCTTTTGTCAGCCAGGCGGAACAGATGTTCAAAGAGGGAAAGTTGACTCAGTCAGTTGCCAAATACAAAGAGGCGCTCAATGCAGACCCTGGGCAAGCCGCGAACTATGTGGCTTTAGCGCGTGTACAGGTGTTTGTTGGAAAATATGAAGATGCAATAGTTAATACGCAAAATGCGTTATTGAAGAATCCAAACAACCCGTTGGCGCATGCAGTTCAGGGATGGGCGTTGGGTTTTCTAAACAAATATGGCGAAGCTGAACGCGAGATCCTGGAGGCGATAAAGCTTGACCAAAACAGTGCCCTGACACATGCTTATTATGCCGAAATCCTGATCAACCAGGGCGATTATACGCTGTTTGACAAGGCAATCGAGGAATCCAAGAAGGCGCGCGATTTGGACCCATCTTTACTGGAAGTTCACCGGGCGCGTGGCATTGTCTTGCTCAACACACAGAATGTAGAACAATCAGTTGAGGAGTTTCAGACGGCTCTCGCGATCAATAGAAATATCGCTGATCTCTATCTAAACTTGGGAATTGCGTATAAATTGCTGGAAAAATATGATCTTGCACAGGAAGCATTATTAGCGGCATATGCTTTAAATCCTACAGATACTGTGGCGTTGACAGAATTATCACGGGCTTTCTTCGCAGATGGTCGATATGCTCAAGCGGCGCAGTATGCGGAGGAGGCCGCGAAGGTGAATCCAGGTGATCCCCGGCTGCATGGAAACCTGGGGATTATTTATTATAAAAATAACGATTATGCTAAGGCGATTCCCGAGTTAGCCCTGTCAGTCAAAGGAGGCACAGCGGGTGATAATGTGACTGTCAAGGGTTTGCCATTAAGTTACGGTCGAGTCGAAGAATATTATTGGTACTTTGGTTTCGCACTGGCGCGTAGCGATCGGTGTGGTGAGGCAATTCCGATCTTTCAGGCTTTGCTAACCGGTGTACCGGACGATGATATCGCTGTTTATAATGCAACCGAAGGGATGAATATTTGTCAGGGTGGAAGCCCCACTCCTGTGCCAGCCATCACGCCTCAGGGGACACCCTCACGAGGCGGTGTTGCTACTCCTCGACCGACTACCAGAGTAAAGCCAACCGCAACCACGAAACCATAGGGATTGGAATGGGGCGCATCTTAATTGGTAAGCGACCTACTTTTCGACCCAGCCGGAAAGGTATTAATTTCCTCCGGGTGATTGTATGGTTAGGTTTGATCCTGGTTGGCGTCTGGTTGCTATTCGGATTGCAGCGAGGCCAGATAAAGTCGCCATTGATACCCACCACCACCCCTACACGAACAGCGGCTTCTTTCCTTCTCGAGGCGCAGGCTTATTTCGACGCGGGTAAAATGGATGATCCAAGCAATAACGCTACTCTAAAACCGCCCATCAACGACGCAATCGAAGCCTACCAGGCTGCTCTGGTCGTAGAACCGGATAATCCGCAAGTTTGGGCTGAGTTGGCGCGTATCCAGACCTATTCCTCGAGTATGTTACGGAACGACACTGAACGGTTAGCCCGGCTTGAAGATGCTTTGCGGTCAGCGCGAAAGGCAGTCGAACTGGCGCCTGAGGATAGCCTGGTCTATGCAATCAAGGCGTTCGTCCTGGACTGGTATGCTTTCAACCCTCTGGTGCCGACCGAACGTAGCCAGGGTTTGTTGGTTGAAGCAGAACGAGATGCATCGCGGGCGTATCAATTGGATCCGGAAAACTCGCTGGCGCTGGCTTTTTACGCAGAAATTTTGGCTGACCAGCAAAAATGGACGCAGGCCGAAAAATATGCTGCCCAGGCGGTTGCGAAAAGGCCCGACTTGATGGATACGCACCGGGTGTATGGGTATGTCCTGGAGACCCTGGCCCAATATAACAGCGCCATACAGCAATACCAGGAGGCGGTCAAGATTACACCGAACCTGACTTTCTTGTATATCCGGATTGGACAAAACTATCGGGAGGGAATTAAGAACCCTGATCGTGCCCTGGAATATTTTGACCTGGCTGCCAGGATAGATGAGCAATTAGGTGTCCAGAATCCACTCCCGTACATTGAAATCGCTCGGACATATACCCAGCAAGGGCAATTTTTTGCGGCTGGGATTAACGCTGAGAAAGCGCTGGGCCTGGATCCGACTAACGCGCACACATATGGACAGCTCGGGATGATCTTTCGTCGGGCGCGAAATTATGAGGGAGCCTTGCCCCTGTTGAAATGCGCAGTGCGTGGGTGCACACAGGCAGAAAATGAGATGGGTCAAGCAGTCGTGCAAGGTTTGCCACTTACCAGCACAACCGTGGCTTACTATTATGTGGAATACGGAACGAACCTGGCCTTTCTAAGCCGACCGAATGAGAATTACTGTGAAGAAGCGATTAAAGCGCTGGAGGAAGTACGCTTCTACCGTCCGGATGATCCAATTTTAATTGGCATCGTCGACGATAGTGAAGGGATTTGTAGCCGTTTGCAGAGCAGTGAGGGAACTGGCGCAACATATACTCCAACACCGGGACTTAACACGACGCCTCCGTAAAGAGCAGTGGCGCGATGTTAGATTTTTATAAGAATCACAGCTTATTCCCTTGACTTCCCGGAAGAAACTGGTTATTATTCGACCCGTTTAGCAATGAGAACGTTCGAGTGCTAAACGTGCGATATAATCACTACTCTACAGGAGGCATGTATGGCAATGACATTAAAACCCTTAGGGAACCGCGTTGTGGTGGAACCAATCGAACAAGAAGAAATCACCGCAGGTGGCATCGTTATCCCCGAGACGGCTAAGGAGAAACCGCAGAAAGGAACCATTCTTTCAGTTGGCCCGGGCGAGCGCGATGATGAGGGCAAATACATCCCGATGGATGTCAAAGAAGGCGATACGGTGCTGTTTGCAAAGTACTCCGGCACTGAAATTAAAGTGGATGGCAAGAAATTGCTCATCCTGCGCGAAAGCGATTTGTTAGCAATCGTTGTTAACAAGTAAGCTATTTATCACTCAGAGGAGTTAATAATTTATGGCAGCCAAACAACTGTTATTCTCGGAAGAGGCACGCCGGCGTTTGTCGCGCGGTATGGAAACCCTGGCTACGGCTGTGGCCACGACCCTCGGTCCGAAGGGCCGCAATGTTGCCCTGGACAAGAAATTCGGTTCCCCCACCATCACTCATGATGGCGTTACAGTAGCGAAAGAAATTGAACTCGAAGATCCCTTCGAAAACATGGGCGCGCAGCTGCTCAAGGAAGCTGCGACCAAGACGAATGATATCGCTGGTGATGGCACCACTACTTCTACCGTCCTGGCGCACTCGATCGTCGTTGAAGGTATGAAAAACCTGGCCGCAGGCGCCAATCCGATGCTGCTCAAGCGCGGTATCGAAGCGGCAACCAAGGTTGTGGCTGAGAAAATCAACGAGCAGGCGATTGAGCTGACTACCAAGGCTGAGATCGCCAATGTGGCTTCGATTTCTGCCCAGGATCGTGTCATCGGTGATCTGATTGCCGATGTGATGGACAAGGTTGGTAAGGATGGTGTGATCACCGTCGAAGAGTCCCGAGGTTTGGAATTCGAAACTGAATACGTTGAAGGTATGCAGTTCGACCGGGGTTACATTTCGGCGTACTTCGTCACCGACCTCGAGCATATGGAATCAGTGATTTCAGATGCCTATGTTCTGATCCATGACAAGAAAATTTCTGCAGCGGCTGATATCGTACCTCTGCTGGAGAAGCTCGTTCAGGTTGGTAAGCGTGACATCATTATCATTGCTGAAGATATCGATGGCGAAGCTCTGGCAACCCTGGTTCTGAACCGGCTGCGCGGCATGCTGAATGTTGTCGCAGTCAAGGCGCCTGGCTTTGGCGATCGCCGCAAAGCAATGCTGCAGGATATCGCCGTTCTGACGGGTGGCACAGTAATCTCTGATGAGACTGGCCGCAAGCTGGAGACTGCTACTATTCGCGACCTGGGTCGTGCTGAAAAAGTGGTCGTTACCAAGGACGACACCACGATTGTGGGTGGCCACGGCGATAGCGCGGGTATCAAGGGCCGCATTGAGCAGATCCGTGTCGAAATCGAGAAAAGCACCAGCGATTATGACAAGGAGAAACTGCAGGAGCGCCTGGCCAAGTTGTCGGGTGGTGTGGCAATCATTCGAGTTGGCGCTGCCACCGAGACTGAGCTGAAGGAAAAGAAGCACCGCGTGGAAGACGCCCTCTCGGCAACCCGTGCGGCGGTTGAGGAAGGCATCGTGCCAGGCGGCGGTGTAGCGTTGATTAATGCTATCCCAGCTCTGGCTGCACTCAAGATGGATGATGAAGACGCGCAGATCGGCGTCAACATTGTCCGCAAAGCCTTGGAAATGCCTTTGCGCAAGATTGCTGAGAACGCGGGCAAAGATGGCTCGGTAATCCTTGAGACGGTTCGCCGTAAGCAGAAGGAAAAGAAAAACCTGCGCCTTGGTTACGATGTAATCAAGGAAGAGTACCTGGATATGGTTGTTGATGGCGTGATCGACCCAGCCAAGGTAACCCGCGGCGCTCTTGAGAATGCGGCTTCGATCGCGGCGATGATCCTGACCACCGAAGCATTGGTCGCCGATATTCCGGAGAAGGAAAAATCCGCTCCACCGCAAATGCCTGAGTATTAAAAATCAACGGAACAGAAGTTCCGGGTTGAGTTTGGTGCGGAATAGTAGTTACGTTTTGGCGGGGCGAAGGTTCTTCGCCCCGCATTTTTGATAGGGGCGTAACGCGCCAGCATGTTTTGACAAATCCGGTGGGGTATGTTAAAATCCACGATAATTGTACGGAAGTTTGATCCTGGCCGTTATTGCGGCCAATAAGATGTGGGAGTATGAAGTTTTTTCTGCAATGCAAAGCCCTGGCCTGGCAAACTCCTGGCAGGGCGTTTTACTTTTAATCGCGGAACTACAGTTCCGGCAAGAACACAATAGTGAGTAAGGTTAAGTTTACATGAGTGAGTATAAGTTACGGATCATTCCCCTGGGTGGTTTGGGGGAAGTTGGAAAGAACATGATGGCTTATGAATACGGCGAAAATATTCTCGTCGTTGATACAGGCCTGATGTTCCCCGAAAACGATATGTTGGGGATTGATTACATCATTCCCGATTTCCAATATTTAATCCAAAAACGCCATTGGGTGCGTGGGATCGTTATCACGCATGGGCATGAAGATCATACCGGTGCAATCACCCACGTGCTGGAACAGATAAATGTGCCTATCTATGCGACCGCTTTAACCCGTGGGCTGATCGAAGCCAAGCTTTCAAGGGGAAGCCTGTTGAGTAAAGCGCAACTCAATACCGTCCAGGCAGGTCAGATGGTAAAGGCCGGTCCATTCCAGGTGGAGTTCTTCCATGTTTGCCACTCGATCCCTGATGGGGTTGGGTTAGGGATCACCACACCCGCAGGACTGGTGGTGCATTCTGGGGATTATAAGTTCGATCACACACCGGTAGACAGCTGGCCGACGGATTACAGCAAGCTGGCAGAATTTTCTAGCCGGGGAGTGCTGGCGCTGTTATCGGATTCAACCAATGCGGTCCGACCAAATTGGACGCCATCCGAGCGGGTGGTTGATGCAGCTTTTGACGAGGTTTTTCGGACGGCTTCTGGACGAATCATCGTGGCTAGTTTTGCCTCGTTGATCTCACGGATGCAGCAGGTGGGGCAGGCTGCCCGACGCTATAACCGCAGGCTGGCATTTGTTGGCGCAAGCATGGTCGATAATGCCAAGATTGCGCGCAAATTGGGTTACCTGGATTTGCCTGACGACCTGGTCATCCCGATAGATCAGGCATTACGTTTGAAAGCGAAAGAAGTTGTGTTGATGTGCACTGGCACCCAGGGTGAACCGAGTTCGATTATGGGTCGTCTATCGACAGGCACAAATCGCCAATTCGACCTGCTGCCCGGTGATACGATTGTCCTATCTTCCCATCCGATCCCAGGAAACGAAGAGAGCGTCTATCGTACGATCAACCGGTTGTTCCGGCGGGGCGCCAATGTGATTTATGAGCAAATCGCGCCGGTGCATGTGTCTGGGCATGCCAGCCAGGAAGAAATGAAACTGCTCTTACACCTGGTCAAGCCTAAGTATTTCATACCTATCCATGGCGAACTGCACCAACTACACCAGCATGCCGGGATTGCTCGCCAGGTTGGCATCCCGAGTGAAAATATTGCGATTATTGAAAATGGGCAGGTAATTCAATTTTCGAATGGAAAGATGCGTCTGGCTGAACGCGTGCCGGGTGGTTATGTTTTTGTGGATGGGGCTGGTGTGGGTGATATTGGTCCAAGCGTCGTCAAGGAGCGTGAAGCTCTGGCCCGAGATGGCTTTGTATTAGTCAACCTGACTTTGAACCGGAATACCTGTCACCTGATTGGTGAGCCAGAAATTATTACGCGAGGCTTTATCTACGCACGAAATGGTGAAGACATCCTTACTTCAACGCGCCGGCTGGTGCGAGAAGTTGTCAGTTGTGGGGATGAGGCCAGTGACAACGCCATTATCGCCAGTGCAGTCGCCGATGGCAGTCTCCAGGTGGATTTAGAGCAAGCAATTAAATCTTTTCTGTATAACAAAACAAAACGTCGACCGATGGTTTTCGTAACACTCAGTCGGACATAAGGTTTATTGGGCTGAATACTGAGGCTATCCCTATAGCCTGGTTATTTAATATTTATCTTCTTGCCAGCCATGCTGGCCGATCAGAGGCACAAATGCGACCGGGATGATGGCATCGTAAAGATATTTATTCCCCTGGCGTCGCCAACATTCCAGATACTGGTTGCTGTGCGGTCCGACCGGAATTACCAGGCGGCCACCATCCGCAAGCTGATCGAGCAGCGATTGGGGTACCGCAGGGGCTGCAGCGGTGACCAGGATTCCCTGGAAGGGCGCCTGGTCGGGCAATCCCAATGAGCCATCACCGACGTGAACCTGCACATTCGTCAGGTCCAAATCTTTCAGCACACGCCCAGCCAGGCGCGCCAGGTCAGCAAAACGCTCAACGGTGTGCACCTGCCGGGCTAGATGAGCCAGGATGGCTGCCTGATAACCTGAGCCAGTACCGATCTCCAGGATTTTTTCTTCTCCCTGTAGCTCTAGTAGTTGGGTCATTAACGCAACGATATAAGGCTGTGAAATAGTCTGCCCATTGCCAATCGGCAATGGGCCATCCGTGTAAGCCAGGTTACGGTACTCGGGGGGGACAAAGTTGTGGCGGGGGACAATCCGCATCGTCTCCAGTACGCGGGCACTGCGAATGTCGCGGCCGCGGAGCTGGTATTTCACCATCTCCTCCCGGGCAGAGAGAAATAAATCGTCTTCGTTCACACAGTCACTTCCTCCAGCAAATAGGCTAACAACCACCGTGTTGTCGCTTCTAAGGCCTCTATGTGAGTACGCTCGTAGTTGTGGGAGGCATCTACGCCGGGACCGATCAAAGCGACAGCTACATCCCCGCCAGCGCGCCAGTAAGCCTCGCCATCCGAGCCATAATAGGGATAGATATCCACTTTATACGGAATCTTATGTTGTTCAGCTAAATAGCGCAGGCGTTGACTGAAACCGTGGTGGTAAGGGCCGCCAGAGTCTTTAACACACAATGTTGTGCTAAATTCATCAGAAGTCTGCCCGTCGCCGACCGCCGCCATATCAACGGTGAGTAACTCGGTCAGGTCACCTGGTAGGCCGGTCGCCGCGCCATGCCCCACTTCTTCATAATTGGAGACCAGGATTGTCGTGGTTTGCATTGGCTGTAAACCAGCTTCCTGTAGGGATTTAACCGCGGCCAGGATACAGGCGACGCAGGCTTTATCATCCAGATGCCTGGAGCGAACGAAGCCGTTGGTGATCTCAACCCGCGGATCGAAAGCCACAAAATCGCCAACTGCAATGCCCAGGGCGCGAGTTTCGTCAGCCGAGGTGGTACGAGCGTCCAGGCGCACTTCCATGGTATCATCTTCGCGTTTCAGTTCATTGACCTGGGCGCTATAGACATGCGACGAGGCTTTGGTCAGCAACAGTGCCCCGCGCACCTTGTTACCCACCCGGGTAAAAACTGTACACCCCTCACCTTCGACCGTATTCCAGGCATAACCGCCGATTTTGGTCAGTTTCAGGCGCCCATTAGACTTAATCTCCTTGACCATCGCACCTAAGGTATCAATGTGAGCGGTCATGGCGCGCGGGGCGTCAGTGCGCTGCCCCGGCCAGACAGCCACCAGCGCCCCTTTGCGCGTGCGAGTTAGTTGTAAGGTCGAGAAAGCCTGCAAGGCCTGTTCCGTAAAGGAAATTGCTTGCTCTGTGTAGCCAGTCGGGCTGGGGATATTCAGTAAATCCTTGAGGAAAGTAATCAGGTAGGTGGTATCAACGGGGGGAAGGGACATTTACTGACCTTTTGGAGAAATTTATCTTTTTCAGCGGAATATTGCGAAACAGTAGTTCCATTCTCAGACCGTGGCCAGCACTCCTGGGAATACTGAGGTAATAACCAGGATCGTGGCCAGGAAGATTAACAGGATAACAGTTATCCAGGCAATCAGGTTGAAAACGCGGCTATTCACATAATTGCCCATCAGACCGCGGTCATTGATCAGGCGGAGCATTGAAATTAAGATAACCGGTAACAGCACGCCGTTCATGGTCTGGCTGGCCAGCATGGTATCGATCAGGGAGCGGATCGGCAGCAGGATAATCGCCGCCCCGATGACGATTAAAGCAGTGAAGATGCCGAAAAAGATGGGGGCTTCGTTTATATTGCGGCTCAGACTGGATTCCCAACCAAAGGCTTCACAAACTGAATAGGAAGTGGAAAGCGGTAGAATTGCTGCTGAAAAGAGCGAGGCGTTCAGCAAGCCAAGAGCAAACAGAACTTCAGCGTATTTCCCCGCCAACGGTCCCAGCGCAATCGCAGCATCTTTAGCTGACTGAATTTGAATACCTGCGCGGAAGATCGTCGCTGAGCAGGCAATCATGATGAAACACGCCACGGCAACGGCAAACAACGAACCGATGATGACATCAATCCGTTCGTAGCCATAATCTTTGGTTTTCAGACCTTTATCAACAATCGAGGATTGCTGGTAGAACTGCATCCAAGGAGCGATCGTTGTGCCGATTATGGTCACAAAGATCGTTACATAACCGGCGTTGAAGTGAAAGCTGGGTGTGCGCACCGCCAGGCCAATATCGGACCAGATGGGTTGGGCCAGAAAGCCGGAGGCGATATAGGTCAGGTAAATGGCGCTGGCAATCAAGAATACGCGCTCGATGACTCTATAATTGGCGCGAGTAATTAAAAACCAGACAATTACCGCTGCAACGGGCACCGAGATAAATTTACTAACCCCGAAGATTTCCATACTGGCTGCCACACCGGCGAATTCGGATACCGTGTTGGCCAGGTTGACAAAGACGAGTAAGCCCAGCAGCAGCGCCGTCCAACGGACTCCCAGGGTTTCGCGGATCAGATCAGCCAGACCTTTGCCCGTGACTACACCCAGGCGGGCGCTCATCTCTTGAACGATGATCAAGGCCAATGCTACCAAAGGCATCATCCATAACAGGGTATATCCGTAATGCGCGCCCGCGACCGAATATGTGGTGATTCCGCCCGCGTCGTTATCAACATTGGCGGTGATGATGCCAGGGCCGACTACCGCCAGCAATAAGGCCAAACGGGTTCGATAGGGTTTAAGACGCGCCCAAATGTTCACGTTGCACCTCGACAATACTAATGGTATAAGCGCGGTAAGCGTTTCTTCCAGGCGGTGGGGATGATCTTATCCAGGGCATCATCGGCGGTGACGATGCCATGCAACCGTTTCTCACTATCAACGACCGGGAGCGCCAATAAATTGTACTTGGAGATCATCTGGGCGCAGTCTTCCTGACTGTCGAGCAGGTTGGCGCTAACTAAACGAGTTGACATAAATTCTGTTACCTTCGTCTGTGGTTGAGCTAAGACCAGCTCGCGCAGTGAGAAAACACCCACCAGGCACCCTTCTTCGTCTTGCACGTAGATATAAAAGATTGTTTCAGCTTCATTGGCGGTTTCGCGCAGGATTTTCAAAACCTCCTCAGCGGTCAGGTCAGGGCGAACTGCCTGAAATTCCGTGGTCATAATGCCGCCTGCCGAATCCTCTGGGTAGGTCAGGAGTTTACGGACATCCTGGGCATCCTCATCCTCCATCAAATCTAATAGCTCCTGGCTACGATCTTCGGGCAGTTCGGCCAGCAGGTCAGCGGCCTCATCTGGTGACATCTCTTCCAGAACATCGGCTACGCGCTCGTTGGGCATTTGTTCTACCAGGCTGGCTTGAAATTCAGGTTCGACCTCTTCGAGTGTTTCGGCTACCGTTTCAATATCCAGGGATTCAAGTAGTTTATTGCTCTCCGGGCGGCTCAGGTCGCTGAGGATTTCGGCCAGGTCAGCCGGGTGTAGCTCAGCCATCCTTGCGCCAGGTACTTTTAGGCGCATGGGTTGGTCGCTCTCCAGCAGCTCCACGTTATCCCAGGAGATCATTCCAACCGCCGCGCCCGGTTGGACATTTTGCTCCAGGCGCCTGGAAAGGTGTTTCAATCCCAGCCGGCGTAAGATACCCCGTGCGCTTACGTCTACATTTGCCACATACATATTTCCCTCAATGCGCGTGAGCTCCAGGTCATTCACGCGCACAACCCGTACGCCGTCTATATCAATAATTTGTTTATCCAGGACATCGCGCATGAGCAGGAGATCGCTGGCCTCAGGCTGATAAGGTTGGATTTCCTTCAGGCGCTTGTTAAGGGGGATGGCGGGCGCCAGAAGCACAGCAACATCTGAATAGGGGATATAAACCAGTCCTGCCTTGGTTTTAACTTCAATGGCTACAACCTTTGGATGAGGAATACCGCCTTGTGATGTAGCCAGCAAGTCCTTCAATGTTCCCACCCGTTCGCCGTCCAGGTCGGTTACGGATTTTCCGATTAGTTGGCTGATGTATGGCATAGAATCCCTCCCGCGAATTAAATTCCAATAATATTGGCGGTATTTTTATTTTACAGCCAACCAGGTTGGCCTATTTTTTTTATTGAACAAATAACAGAACTACTGTATCGTAGTGCGTCTTCTAATGTTAGCACTGATGCGAAGGTTCGTCAATTTGACAAATATCCTTGATTGGTGAGTCGCAGACGGGTCTGGATTTCCATGCAATGTGGTATAATATTTACTACAATAATTGGAAAAAGGCTGTGAGGAGAACGAGTAAGTTCTGAAACGACGGTACAGAAAGCGGGAAGAGATGAAACCCCGCCCGTACGCTGGAATTGAATGGATCTCGGAGCTGTAGGGTGAACGCAGGGGAGAGCCAGTAGCCCGCACCGGAGTTGCTGCCGTTATCTGGGCAAAGGGTATAAACAGGTTGATAGCTGGCCTGCCGTACTCATTCAGCGTGAAGCTGGCTTACTGGGCTGAAATTATTAAAAACCCCGTCGCATCACTGACGGGGTTTTTTGTAATGAAAAGAGTCTTATGCCTTATTAAATTCAGGTCAGGCGCATTAAATAAGAAATGGAGGAAGGTCTATGAATAAGATAAAGAAAGGTCGTGTCTTTTCCGGGGCGCGTCCTACAGGACGGCAACACCTGGGTAACTACCTGGGCGCCATCCAAAACTACGTGGCGCTCCAGGAGGAGTATCATTGCGTTTATTGTATTGTTGACCTCCACGCTCTAACGACGATGGAATCAACGGAAAATCTACGTCAAAATACTTATGAAATGGTACTCGACTGGCTGGCGGCTGGCATCCGGTCGGATGAAACGATCATTTTCGTACAGTCGCATGTGCCCGAAGTCACGGAGCTCCATACCTTCTTCTCAATGGTTACGCCGTTAGGCAAGCTGACGGACTTGCCGACCTTTAAAGAGAAAGTTCGCCAACAGCCATACAATATCAATTATGGCCTGGTTGGTTATCCTGTGTTGATGGCAGCGGATATCGCCTTGTACAAAGCTGATACCGTGCCGGTAGGCATTGATCAGGCGCCACACGTTGAATTTACTCGCGAGGTCGTGCGCACATTCAATTTCCGTTATAACACCAATGTGCTGGTGGAGCCGCAAATGAAAGAAACGCCGGTGCCGAAAGTGCTGGGCATCGATGGGCAACAGAAAATGAGCAAGAGTCTGAATAACCATATTGAGTTGGCGGCCACACCTCAGGAAACGACTGCCCGGGTGATGCAAATGGTAACCGATCCCCAACGTATCCGGCGCAGTGACCCGGGGAATCCGGATGTGTGCAATGTTTTCACGATGCATAAGGTTTTTTCTAAACCAGACGAAGTCGCCAGTATCAATGTGGAGTGCCGGCGAGCGGGTATCGGATGTGTGCAGTGTAAACAATTATTTGCACACAACCTGAACGAGCACTTGGAATCTTTCCGCCAACGCCGGGAGGAATTCGCCAGGGATCCCAACCTGGTGCAGGAGGTGTTACGGGATGGCCAACGCCGCGCCCAGGGAATCGCCCGCCAGACAATTAAGGAAGTTAAAGAAGCGATGGGGTTGCCTTTGTTATAGAAAATTATGCGAGTCGTTATTCAACGCGTGAGTTTTGGTCGGGTGAGTATCGCCGGTCAGCCAGTGGCTGAGATCGGTCGCGGGTTGGTTATCTTGTTCGGAGTCGGTCAGGAAGATACTGAGCCCGCAGCAGCCGAGCAACGCGCTCGCTACCTGGCTGAGAAAATCGCTAACCTGCGCATTTTTGAGGACGAGGCTGGGAAGATCAACCGCTCGTTATTGGAAGTTGGTGGGCAGGCAATCGTCGTATCGCAATTTACTCTCTACGCGGATACTCGCAAAGGTCGGCGGCCTTCCTTTACCGATGCAGCGCTCCCCGTCTTCGCCCGGCCGATTGTTGACCGCTTTGTTGAATTATTGCGTGCTCAGGGAGTGCCTACCCAGGCGGGTGAGTTCGGCGCCCACATGCTGGTAGAAATTGCCAATGATGGGCCAGTAACCATCTGGATGGAGCGCCTTTGACGCATCCTCACCAGCCACTGCGCCACAAGACGGCATCGAGCTGGACAGCGATTGCACCAGCCGCCAGCATGGTTTCAGCCTGAGCACGGGTATAGACGCCTCCACCACCGATCACCGGCAGTCCGGTTTTTTGGATAGACCGTACCACTTCGAGGGCGAAGGGGAAAATCGCTGGCCCGTATAGGCGCCCATGCACCAGGGTTGAATCGTTAGCAGGCAGTGCCCCGCGGGGCGGACCCAGGCTGACTGCTGTCAGAGGCAGGGTCGTCTGGGCGATCTGCGCAGCCAGGCAGACTGCTTGATCCAACGGTAAACGGATGATTACGGGCAACTCGATTTGAGCAGCCTGAACAAAGGTACTCACCAGATCGAGATCTGCCAGGGGTGGCAGACCCAATTCAAAACCGGCAATACCGGGTATCTCTTCCAGCCGGTGCACCATTCCAGCGATGTCATCCGGCTTTTGACCGAGTAAATGCACGATCACAGGCAGGCTGGCGCGGCTCCAATACGCTTTATATCGTCTCAATGCGGCGCGGAAGCCGGGGTTAGGATAGCCCGTATGTAGTAAGAAACCTCCTGGAAATGGCAAGCAATGGGTTGCCTGCGCCGGTTTTCGAGGAGTTAAGCTGATCGGGTTGGTGATAAAAGCGCTTAGTTGGTTTAAGTCCACCGATCCATGAGGGTCGGGAGCAAAGCCGAGGCTACCGGCGGCGTTCAGGTAAGGTGGCTTGAACGTCAGGTCATGCTTGGTAAATAGAGCGCCCATCACCATTCCAACTCGTGCAGGTCGAAAACCGGTCCATCCTGGCAAGCCATCTTCCAACCGCGCCACACAGGCACTGCGCACGCGCCGCATTCTGCACTACCGCCGCAGACTATCGAGGTAAGGACGAACGCCTGAGCCGGGCAGGTGAGGGCTTCATGACCTTTGTGCAACCCCGGAACCTGGCGTAAATGGGGCAGGTGCTGGATGGAAAGATCCAAAACCAGAAAGTCAGCCCAGGCCAGGCCATCGGGCAGGTCTGCCAGGGGATGGATTTCAACTTCGCTGGATAACCTGGGCGGTGCATCCCCGCTGAAGAAAGCGACCTCGGTGTTTTGGGTCAGAGCCTGGTGTATGACTGGAAGGAGGCGTGAGGCCGTCTCATCCAGTGCGACAACCGCCAGGCGACGGGACCACTCAGGCAACAGGAAGCCACGTCCATTGGGGCCTTGTAGACGCAATTCAGTCCCCGGCTCCCAGGCAGCCGGGATTCGTGGGGCAGTTCGAAAGCCGGGAGTGCGAGCTTCCATCAGATAGATTGGTGTTGCCAGGGGCGCCGCGCTGTCCGATCTATCCCAGGCTAAGAGATAACGCCCTGCTTCAGGAACAGCCTCCTGAGCACAATCGATCCAGGCCGTGCGTAAGCTGTTTTCGTTCAGTTGAATTTCGCGGATGCGACCGGTCGTCACTCGCATGGGAGCATCCTATCATGAAACGATGACGCTGGCAATTCTCGGAAGAATCGGCAGGATGCTCATCAGGCTGCGGGATATGGTGGTTTTATTAAATACACGCCTTTTCCGTGTATAATCATCCAGGTTTGCTTATCTGACAACTAAATCAGGAGAAGAAAATTATGAACGTCGCCACTTTTTTGCAAGCGATCGTAAGCATTTTATGGGTAGCCGTAGTCGCATTGATTGTCCTGGCGGTGCTACGTGCCAGCCGTGGGGGAAAAGTACGCGCCTTTTCTATGTTGATCTTGATCCTGGCTGTTCTGGCAGTGGCGCTAACCAGCGTCAGCGCCGGGCTGGTATTTATCAAGCCGGAAGAGCGCGGTGTGGTTGTTTCGGCTGTCTCTCCAAAGGGTTACCGCGAGCAGGCGCTTGAGCCGGGACTGCGTTGGGTCATTCCTTTTATGGAGAATGTCATCCTCTATCCCATCTCAAAACAAACCTACACCATGTCAAAAATCACCGCTGAAGGGCAGGTGCAGGGAGATGATTCGATCACTGCACGAACACAGGATGGTCAGGAAATATTCATCGATGCCTCGGTCATTTTCGCGATCGACCCGGCAAAAGTGGTTCAAGTGAACATTACCTGGCAAAAACGTTACGAAAATGACCTGGTGCGGGCTCAGTCGCGTGGGGCCATCCGGGACGCCGTCTCGCAATTTACTGTGGAAGAGGTCGTCAGTACGAAGCGGTTCGATCTATCGCGCCAGATCTCGGATGCCCTGGGTAAAAAATTTAGTGAAAATGGGCTGATACTGAGTGACTTTGTCCTGCGCAACATCACCTTCTCACCGGAATATGCCGCTTCGGTCGAGCAAAAGCAGATCGCTGAGCAACAGGCGCAGCAGGCGCACTTAGTTGTTGAGCAGCGTATTCAAGAGGCGCAACAAGCGCGCGAGGTGGCTACAGGCCTGGCTGATGCAGTCGTCATTCAAGCCCAAGGTCAGGCTGATGCCAGGATTCTCCAGGCACAGGCGGAGGCCAAAGCCTTACTGCTTCTGGCCGACGCGTTGAAAGATAACAAAGACCTGCTGACCTATACCTACATCAACAAGATAGCACCGGGCGTCCAGGTTATGTTAGTGCCGAATAATACCCCGTACTTGCTGCCATTGCCAACCTTAACCCCTTCGTCGAGCACCACCCCCAGCCCGACGCCGAATCCGTAAGGTAAACAATGGAATCCATGGCGGTCGCTCCTTCGGGGCGTCAGATTCGCCTGACCAGTCTGTCGAGTTGCGCAGGCTGAGCGTCCAAGTTAAGCGCGGAAGCGCTGGCGCAGGTGCTGCGCCCAATCCAGGGCATGTTCCAGGCGGAGGATTATCCAAATTTGCTCGTTGGCCTGGACGATCCGGATGATGCAGCAGTCTGGCGCTTGGATGAAGGGCGTGCCCTGGTGGCCACCACCGATTTTTTCACACCTGTGGTGGATGATCCATATGATTATGGAGCGATCGCCGCGGCCAATGCCTTGTCCGATGTCTACGCCATGGGTGGGCAACCCTTTCTGGCGTTGAATATTGTCGCGCTGCCGCCGGACTTACCGGTTGAAATCAGTGCCGAGATTTTGCGGGGGGGCGCTGAAAAGTCGCGCGAGGCAGGGGTTGTAGTAGCTGGCGGACACACTGTGCAGGACAAGGAGCCAAAATATGGTTTGATCGTACTTGGCTTCGTTCATCCGGACCAGATCATAACCAAGACGGGGGCGCGACCCGGGGATGTATTAATCTTGAGCAAGCCGTTAGGTTTCGGCACAGTCACCACTGCCCTGAAACGCGACCTTGCAGACCCGCTCGATGTGGCTGAGGCTGTCAATTGGATGACGCGATTAAATCGTACAGCCAGCGAATTAGCAGTTGCCTTCGATTTAAAAGGGGGCACTGATATCACTGGCTTTGGCTTGTTGGGGCATGCTTGGGAGATGGCAGCCGCCTCCCATGTCAGGTTGCGATTTCAGCTCGAGCAAATCCCGTACACGCGGGGTGCCAGGCGCTATGCAGATGAATGGATCTTCCCGGGCGGATCAGCCGATAACCGCTTATACTACCAGGGCCATGTCAGCTTTGCTCGAGGGATTGCGGAAGCCACACAGATGTTGTTATTCGATGCCCAGACCAGTGGAGGACTTTTATTGGCCACACCTCCAGATCAACTCGAAGCTCTGTTAAAGCAGGCTGCCCAGGTGGGGCAACCGATGTGGGTGATCGGGGATGTGGTGGAAGGACAAGGCATCGAGGTGGTTGACTGAATAGATGAAACCACCCAGGTTGGAGTTTAGCTCTCATCGTTCTCCAGTGCTTGGCCGGCGTGGAATCGTCGCGGCCTCACAGCCGCTGGCGGTGGCAGCGGGTTTGGAAATTCTGGCCCGCGGCGGTAATGCTGCGGATGCGGCCATCGCTACCGCCGCTGCACTGAATGTCACTGAACCGACTTCGACCGGTCTGGGTGGGGATTGCTTTGCTTTGTTCTACGAGGTGCGCACCGGGCAGGTCAGCGCTTTGAATGGCTCGGGTCGCGCTCCTGAGAAGTTGACGCTCGATCGCTTGCAGCGAGAAGGATTTGGTCAGGCGCTGCCTCCCTATCACCCGTACACGATTACCGTGCCGGGCGCTTGCGCTGGATGGTGTGACCTGATCGAGCGGTATGGGCGTCTGTCGTTGGCTGAAATCCTTGCTCCCGCGATTCGCCTGGCCGAAGAGGGTTTCCCGGTTGCCCCATTAACCGCCCTGGGTTGGCGACATGGGGCCGAACGCCAGCTCCGCACTGCTCCAGGAGGCCATGAACTGACCATCGCCGGCCGCGCGCCTCAACCAGGAGAAATATTCCGCAATCCGGGATTAGCCCGCACCTTACGGTGGATCGCTGATGGCGGTAAAACCGCATTCTACCAGGGCGAAATAGCCGAGGCAATCGCGCATACGGTGCAAATTGCGGGCGGTTGTCTGAGCGTCGTTGACCTGGCCCGGCATACCAGCACCTGGGAGCAACCACTCAGTGTCACTTACCGTGGCACGCGAGTGTGGGAATGCCCGCCGAATGGCCAGGGGCTTACCGCGTTGTTAGGTTTGAACCTCTTAGAAGGCTTCGAACTGGCCGTTCTTCCGCCGCTCTCGGTTGAGAGATTGCACCTGGCGATTGAAGCGCTGCGACTGGCCTTTGCGGACACGCGTTGGTACGTGGCGGATCCTGCTTTCCAGCCGGCTCCTCTATCAGAATTGCTCTCCAAAGAATACGCCGCAGAACGGCGCAAGTTGATCCATCCTCGCCGGGCGACTCTGGACCAGGCGCGTGGAACACCAGTTGCTGCCTCGGATACCGTTTATTTCAGCGTCGTAGATGGCGATGGGAACGCCTGCTCTTTCATTAATAGTAATTACATGGGATTCGGTACTGGGATTGTCCCGCAGGGTTGGGGATTCAGCTTACAGAATCGCGGCCATAACTTCAGCCTCTCGCCTGGTCACCCGAATGTCCTGGCGCCTGGGAAGCGCCCCTATCACACCATCATCCCGGCGATGGCAACGCGGCCGGGCACAGAGAATGAAGAGTTATACGCCTGTTTTGGGGTGATGGGAGGCTTTATGCAGCCGCAAGGCCACGTACAGGTGATATTGGGCCTGGTGGATGATGCATTAAATCCTCAAGAAACTCTGGATCAGCCGCGGTTTTGTATTGAGGAGGGTACTGCGGGGGGACGGGTGGCGTTGGAGGAGGGCATCCCGGTATCGGTTATGGCCTCCCTGGCCGAGATGGGGCATCCAGTTTATCCGGTTAGCGGATATGGTCGCGCGATCTTTGGGCGCGGCCAGGTGATTATCCGCGAGGCACAGAGCGGTGTTTTATGGGCTGGCAGCGATCCGCGCGCGGATGGCTGTGCAATGACTTATTAACCCCTATCGAGAAGGGGAGATCAATTTACATCTTCGACTCGTTCAATATTGGGGAAGAATTGCTTGACCGTTCCTTCGACCCAGCCATGCAAGGTATTCGGGGACAGTGGGCAGCCCAGGCAGGCGCCGCCCAGGCGAACTTTTAGCACACGTCCATCATAAGACACCATCTGGACTGAGCCGCCATGGAAGTGTTCTATGTAAGCGTTGAGTCGTTCCAATAAAGCGCGCAGCCGGTCTTCTTCAGAGTAGGCAGTGTCATTCGCTGGTTGTACCAAATCATTGCCTCCTAACCTATCGTGTTATAAGGATCGGGAACCGTTTTCCCATTGGTTATTGGGTCAGAACGGGTTGGTAAGCGTAAACCTTGTTGCAGTAGCGCGACCACCTGAGAGTGGGTGTTACGCAGCCGTTCAGCGATTGCATCCGCCAGGCGATCCAGGATTTGCGCCCCTGTTTCGGGATCTCGCTCGCATAGCGTGCGCAGATCCCGGCGGCGGATGCGCAGCATGCGACAGTCGGTTGCGCAAATCGCCGAGGAAGTGTAAACCGGACCACCCAACGCGGCCGACCAACCGACTACTCCCTGGGGACGGACTGTAGAGACCGTCAGGGCTGGACCGTCTTCGGGCTTGAAGCGAATGCTGATTTCCCCTTCAAGTAATATATAAAGATACTCAGCCTGGTCGCCTTGGTGGAAGAGCAGGCTGCCTTCGCAGTTATACTCCGGAACAAATAAGGGTAACAGCAGACTGAGCTGGGGCGGCGTCAGGCCGTTAAATAACAATAAGCCATTAATCTCATTGGCAGTCATTGTGTAATATTCAATCTAGTTAGCTGTGTTCTTGCTTTGAATTTACACCCAATCCATAGTAATTTCCTAGTATCAAACATCCTGAATGCATGGATGAAAATCATTTACCCCCATGATTGCCGACCCCAGGTCATATACCAATGTCATATGACAATGGTATATGACACTGGCATATGACATGGGGATTGCGTTACTTTCCCAACCGCTTACGCAAAGCTTCGGTCAGGGCGGGCAGGATGGCGAACAGGTCGCCAGCGACCCCAAAGCGAGCTAACTTGAAGATCGGCGCTTCGGGATCTTTGTTGATTGCTACGATCATTTTACTGGTGCGCATACCAGCCTGGTGCTGGATCGCGCCGGAGATACCGCAGGCAATGTACAGGTTCGGGCTGACAATTTTACCGGTTTGACCTACCTGGTGGGGGTAGGGTTTATAACCAGCGTCGACAGCTGCCCGGCTGGCGCCGACGGCTGCTCCCAAAACCGCAGCCAGGTCGTCGACCAATTTAAATCCCTGTTGAGCGCGCCAGATTTCGGCCTGCTTTTCATCCAGACCAGGCGGCGGTGTCAGAGAAGGGTTGTTAGCGATACCGCGTCCGCCGGAGACGATAACACTGGCGTCGGTCAGGCTGACGCCGCCTTCTGTCTGGATTGTACCGAGTACCTGGCTGGCAATCGCGTTCTCTGGCAGTACGGCTGAAACCGGTGTAGGGACACCGCTGCGGGACGCATCCAGTTTTGGCGCTTCGAAAGCCCGGCTGCGCAGGGTGATGATTTGGGGTGTGGCGGTGCAGGTTGCCTTGGCCAGCAGTTTGCCGGCGTAGACCGGTCGGGTAACGCTAATCCTGCCGTTATCCACCTCCAGAGCGATGGCATCGGGAATGACCCCGCTGCCCAAATCTACGGCTACCAACGCAGCCAGTTCCCGTCCGCGACCAGTGGTGGGGAAGAGCAGCACTTGCGGCGTTAGTTCCTGAGATACTTTGGAAATTACTGCCGCGTAGGGTTCAGGGCGGTAATTCACCAGGGTGGGATCTTCCCCACAGAAGGCGACTTCGGCGCCATATTGGATGGCTTGTTCGGCGATCCCTTGAGCGCCTTCACCGATGACCAGGGCGGCCACAGCTCCACCCAATTGCTTTGCCACAGCCATCCCAACACCCAGGGCTTCCCAGGAAGCCGGCAGGGGCTGGCCTTTATATTGATCGAGGAAAACGAGAATTTTGGCATTCATTACAGCACCTTCTCTCCCAGGATCTTATCCGCCAGCTTTTCTGCGATTTCCTGTGGGCTGCTGCCGGTAATCATCTCAGTGGTCACCTGGCGGGCGGCCGGGTTCATTACTTCTGGCCATCGAACGGTTGGGACAGGCGCGGCCATCCCCAGGTCGCTCAAATTCCAGACGGGGATAATGGCGCGTTGGGCTTTGCGGATGCCCATGAAAGATGGGTAGCGTGGTTCACCGAAATCTTTACTGATGCTGATCACCACCGGCAGTTTGCCTTGCACGATTTGTCTTCCTTCTTCGACCAGGCGTTCCACTTTAATGGAATTGCTGTCAAGCGATTGAACTTTGGCGACCAGGGAGAGCACCGGCCAACCCAGGATACGGGCGGTTTGGGCGGCAGTCACACCCATATCCCCATCAATTGCCTGGCGTCCGAAGACAGCCAGCTCTACGCCGCCAACTTTCTGGATGGCAGCTGCCAGCACCCGGGCGATCGAAACACTGTCCGCGTCGCTCAGACCGGGATCCGAGACCAGGATGGCGTCGTTACAACCCATTGCCAGGGCAGTCTTCAGTACCTCCTTGACGCTTTCGCTACCGATGCTGATCACGGTAACCTCGCCTCCCAGCGCTTCCTTCTGTACCAGGGCGGCTTCGACGGCATACTCATCCCAGGGGTTGATGATGAGCGGGGCATCTCCCCAGGTGACACGTCCGCCTTCCACACTTACTTTGGCAGCACTATCGGGCACTTGTTTGATACATACTACGATTTTCAAGACGACCTCCTTCGTAACGTTGATTGATGGTTTTGGTTTCTAGAATTACTTGTCTGCGATGATTTGACGCGCAACCTCCTTGTTGAGTGGGTTTAGCTATTCAATTTTGCCAGATGTTGGGGTCATAAGCGGGTAATTCGCAGCGCAGGGGCATATCCTGCCGCTGGCCCAGGGCATAACCTGCCTGAATCAACTGATGAATCTCACTGGTGCCTTCATAGATCACACCGCCTTTGGCGTTGCGCAGGTAGCGCTCAACGTCATACTCATCGCTGTAGCCGTACGCGCCATGAATCTGGATGGCTTCGGAGGCAGCTTGAAACGATGCGTCAGTGGCAAACCACTTGGCCAACGAGGTTTCGCGCGTGTTGCGTAGACCCTGGTTCTTCATCCAACCCACACGGAGATAAAATAGACGCGCTGCTTCATAAAATTTTACCATAGAAGCAATCTTCTGTTGAATTAACTGAAACCCGTCGATCGTACGATCGAAGGCCTGGCGTTGCTGAGCATATGCTACACTGGCTTCCAGGCAGGCGCGGATCAGACCCGTTGCGCCAGCCGCGACCGTGTAACGCCCATTATCCAGGCAAGCCATGGCGATCTTGAACCCCTCCCCCTCTTCACCGATGCGATTTTCAGCGGGTACGAATACATCTTGCAAGGCAATCCAACCTGTAGAGCCGGCGCGTACACCCAATTTGCCATGTATGTCACCCCGCTGGACTCCCGGCTGGTTCAACTCGACCAGGAAGGCAGAGAGGCCTGCATGGCGTGGTTGATGTTCTGTGGAATTGGAGGTGGAAGGATGGGTGCGCGCAAACCATAGAACATGGTCAGCCAGGCTGGCCAGCGAAATCCACATTTTCTCGCCATTCAGGATGTATCCATCTTCGGAGCGTCTGGCAGTGCTTTGGATGGCAGCGGCGTCGGAACCAGCGCCTGGCTCGGTCAGCCCAAAGCAGGCGATCTTCTCACCGCGCGCCTGGGGCGTCAGGTAGCGCTGTTTCTGTGCTTCGGTGGCCCATTGGAACAGGCCCAGGCTATTCAGGCCAACATGCACCGACATCACGACCCGCAAGGAGGTATCTACTGCTTCCAGTTCCTCACAAGCCAATCCCAGGCTCAGGTAATCCATGCCCTGACCGCCATAGCGCACCGGTAAGCAAATACCGAGCAATCCCAACTCTGCCAGGCGCGGTAAGACAAAGGGCGCCATCGCTTGCTGGCGGTCCGCGTCTTTGATGATGGGGGCAACTTCATTGTGCGCGAAATCATGCACCATTTGTTGAATCAGGCGGTGTTCATCGCTGAGTATGAAATCCATTGGCAGTCTCCTTTGCTCACTAATTATAAGCCTTGAGTTCAGTTGAATCACGGAACTACGGATATAATCAACCTGTGATGGCGAAACTCCTGCTGAAAAATCTGCAGAACTACTGCTCCACATTTTGCCTGTTGTCAATGCTTCTGCTGACTGCCTGCCAGGAAATGGTATCCAGAGTATTCGTCATGCCCACCGGTCAGGCGCTCTTCCGGGATGATTTCACGGATCGGGCCAGCGGTTGGCGCGAGATAGAAACAGACAGCGGCCGTACAGCTTACACCCAAGGCAGTTTTCGCATTGAAGTCTATCAACCCAAAATCCTGGTTTGGGCGACGCCAGGCCTGTGGCTGGCAGATGTGCGTATCGAAGTGGACACGCTGCCGCGCGATGGTCAGGAGGAAGATTTTGGGATTATCTGCCGGGTGAATGCAGACCAGAGCCGGTTTTACTTCTTCCTGGTCAGCAGCGATGGTTATTATGGGATTGGTAAGTTCACTGAAGGTCAGACAGTTCTATTGGGACATGCGCAGATGGTTCCGGTGGACCTGATTCAACCTGGGGCGGTGGTTAATCGATTGCGCGCGGAGTGCATCCAGGATCGACTGGCATTGTTTGTCAATGACCTGGCAGTCGGTGAAGCGCAGGATGCGGAGCTCGCTGAAGGCGATGTGGGATTGATCGCCGGGACGTTTGGGCAGGTAAGAGCAGAGGTTAATTTTGGCGCGTTTCGGGTATACCAACCGTGAGCCAATGCCAGGCAGGCTGAGTCAGGCTGGTATGCAGGTCGGGAGAGGAGTCGAGGTGAAAAGAGGATTCTATCGCTGGTTTACTCTGGTCTTGTTCATCTTTGGGATAGTGGCGTGTAAATCTTCATCGCCGGCGCCGACCGGCGAACCGCTACCGAAACCAGGCTTATCACCCGTACCGACTGTATCCTCACCTAAAGTAATCTATCAGGACGATTTCTCAAACCCGGATAGCGGCTGGAGTCGGGCAACACAGGCTAACGGCCTGGCGGATTACGATGATGGCGTTTATCGTATCCTGGTGAACACACCAAATACCGACATCTGGGGATTAGCAGGGCGCAGCTTTGGTGATGTGCGCGTAGAGGTGGACGCCTTTAAGGTCAGTGGTGATCGGAATAACCGTTTTGGGATCGTCTGCCGCGCCTCGGAAGCAGTCAAATTCTATGTCTTCATTATCAGCAGTGATGGTTATTATGGGATTGGTAAAATCAAAGGTTTGGATTATCAGTTGATTGGCATGGATGCAATGCTGCGCAGTGATAAAATCCCCCGCGGCTCCGGAATGATTCGCCTGCGAGCGGATTGTGTTGGAAATACGTTGTCTCTTTATGTGAATGACGAAATGATCTATCAAACGCAGGATACCGAGTTCGACAGCGGAGATGCCGGTCTGATTGCTGGTACCTATAGTATCCCTGGGACGGATATCCGTTTTGACAATTTCGAGGTGCTCCAGCCGTGAGAATTTATCTGGATACGATCGGCTGCCGCCTTAACCAGGCCGAGATTGAGCAATATGCCCGCCAGTTCCAGATCCTGGGGCATACCTTAACCACGGATCCCGAGGCAGCCGACCTGGTGGTGGTAAACACCTGCGCGGTGACGGCTGCAGCTGATGCTGATTCACGCCAGAAGATTCGCCAGCTCGGTCAGGTTGCGCCAGGTCGCCTGGTGGCGACTGGTTGCTGGGCGACATTGCATCCAGATGAAGCAGCCGTTTTACCGGGGGTATTGTGCCTCGTGCCCAACCAAATTAAAGATCACCTGGTGCAGGATGTACTCCCTGAAGCGCCACCAGGTTTTGATCTTGACCCAGTCGAACGCCTTCCGCTCCCAGCAGTGCGGAGACGGACACGTGCTTTTATCAAGGTGCAGGATGGTTGTAATAATCATTGTACATTCTGTGTGACGACTGTTGCCCGCGGGCCGGGTCGTAGTCGCCCGGTCGAGGCCGTTCTAGAAGAGGTCCGCGCAGCTCTACGGGAAGAGCTGGATGAGAATGGGCGGTCCTTCGCAGCGCAAGAAATCGTCCTGACCGGAGTTCACCTCGGCTCCTGGGGGCAGGATTTTCGTCCGCCCCAACGCCTGCAGGACCTGGTTCACCGCTTGTTGAGGGAGACGGAAAAGAATTCCGGTTCCCCCACGCCCCGTTTGCGTCTCTCTTCGCTGGAACCCTGGGATTTGCAGGCTGATTTCTTTAGCTTGTGGGAGAATCCCCGCCTGTGCCGCCACTTGCACTTGCCCTTGCAGTCCGGCTGTGCCGCGACGCTGCGCCGGATGGCGCGCAAGACTACTCCAGGAAATTATGCTGATCTGGTCGCCTCTGCCCGGGCTGCCGTTCCGGGAGTGGCGATTACAACTGATCTGATCGTTGGTTTCCCAGGAGAGAACGAGGCTGAGTTCGAGGAAAGCCTGGACTTTGTCCGTGCGATGGGCTTCTCCGACGGACACATATTCACCTATTCAACGCGGCCTGGCACCGCGGCGGCGCACTTCCACCAACAAGTACCGCAGGTTGTCCGTAAAGAGCGCCGCCAACGCATGTTGACCGTCCTGGAAGAGACAGCCCAGGCCTACCGGGCACGCTTCCTCGACCAGACGCTGCCCGTGTTATGGGAAGGTCGTGCGATCTTGGATGTACATGGATGGGAGATGAACGGCCTGACTGATAATTACCTGCGGGTCACCGCGCATTCCCCCAGCCATTTATGGAACCAGCTGACTCCGGTGCGCCTGACCCGGCAAACCCCGCATGGAATGAGTGGTCAGATCGTAACCGCTGATTGGCAAAGTGCAGTCGAAATATGACCTCGAACGAACAAGGGCTGCTTCTCTTTGCGGTTACCACCCGTGGTTTGGAGGAAGTGAGCGCGGCAGAGATCGCCGCGCTGCCAGGGGCGGTTGTTGAGCGAGTCGGTTACCGGCTGGTGTTCGCCTATTGCCAGGAGCCGAGTCGCGCCTGGTTTGGTTTACGCACCGTGGATGACCTTTTTCTCTACCTGGAAACCTGGCCGAAACTCTCACCCCAACGCAATGCCCTGCCCGACCTGCAAACCCGCAGCGCCCGTCTGAATCTGGAAGGAGCGATGGATGTGATCGGGCGGGTTCGTAAGCTGAGCCATCCGCTCACATTCTCAGTCACAGCCAATTTTGTGGGGAAGCGTAATTATGCCAGCCCCGAGATCAAAAAGGCCGTCGCGGATGGCATCCAATCCAGACATTGGTGCCGCTATGTAGACGAGGATCAGGAAGCGGACCTGAACCTGCGGGTTTTTATTGAGCATGAAACCGCCCTGGTAGGAGTGCGTCTGGGGCGCCGGCCGCTCTACCGGCGCGCCTACAAGCAAATCCATATCCCCGGGTCGTTGAAACCTTCGGTCGCTGCAGCACTGCTGAGCCTGGTGGAAACTGCGCCAGGTATGTCGGTGCTCGATCCGTGCTGTGGCGCGGGGACAATCCTGGTGGAAGCAGCCGCTGACCGGGCGTTGGTTCTGGGCGGCGACCTGGATCCGCAGGCATTGGTCGCGGCACAGGTGAACGCCACGGCTGCTGGTTTATCGCTTCTGCTCTGCCAATGGGACGCTCAAGCGCTACCCCTGGCAGACCATGCGGTAGATCGCATTGTCTCCAACTTGCCCTGGGGACGGGAGGCGCCCTTCAGCGAACCGTTGGGGCAACTCTACCGGGGAGTCTGCAGTGAGTTTCAACGCGTGTTGGCGCCGGGCGGAAAGGTGGCATTACTTACCAGCCTGCCTGGGCAGGTGCATCTACCGAGGTTGCGTTTGAAACGGCAGTTCGAGATCAGCCTGTTTGGCCAAAACCCGACAGTAATGATCTGGAGCAATTAGTGAAATTTTGAAATGAATCAACCAGTCTTTGAACAATTATTACCGGGCGGTCAGCGATTGCAGATCGTGCAGGGTGACATCACCCGGGAAGCTGTGGATGTCATTGTCAACGCGGCCAATGCCTACCTGATGCATGGGGGCGGTGTTGCCGGCGCCATAGTTTTGCGAGGCGGGGAAATAATCCAGGAGGAGAGTACCGCCTGGGTGCGTCAGCACGGTTTGGTGACCCACGCCGCGCCAGCTTACACCAGCGCTGGAAAACTGCCCTGCCGGTTTGTGATCCATGCCGTGGGGCCGGTGTGGGGCGATGGTGATGAAGACATCAAGTTGGCGCAAGCCGTCGCTGGTTCGTTGCATGTGGCGGACGAACTCGGTCTGGTTAGCCTGGCGTTGCCGGCGATTTCAACCGGGATTTTCGGCTTTCCGAAGGAGCGGGCCGCAGGCGTGATTTGCCCTGCAATCTGTGACTATTTTGTCGCTCAGCCAACTTCCTCGCTCAAGCTGGTGCGCCTCACGATTATTGACGAGCCTACCGTGCATGCCTTCCAGCAAACCTGGGACAAGCTGGTTCGTGGCGGTTAAAGTCCGATTTTTCGATGATTACCTCGGCGCATAATCCGAAGATCATTCGCATCCGCGATTTGCAGGCGCATTCCCAGGCGCGGCGTGAAGCGGGCGCTTTCGTGGTGGAAGGGGTGCGGTTGGTCGAGGAAGCCTTGACTGCGGGCTGGCCGGCCGAATGGGTGCTCTATACTGAGGAAATCGGTGAACGCGGCAGACGAGTGGTCGAGGGATATCAAATACAAGGCGCACCTGTGGAGGCCGTAACCCCTCAGGTGATGAAAGCCGCCAGCGATACCCGATCGCCCCAGGGTATCCTGGCGGTGCTGGCTTTGGGTGGGCTGCCTCTGCCCGCCCAAGTGGATTTTGTCTTCATCCCGGACGGCGTACGTGATCCGGGCAATCTGGGCAGCATGTTACGCACCGCGGCAGGGGCCGGCGTGCAGGGGGTTGTGCTGCCGCCCGGAACCGCCGATGCATTCGCCCCCAAGGTGTTGCGGGCGGGGATGGGTGCCCATTTCCGCATGCCAGTGTATGCATTGAGTTGGGAAGGAATCGCGGCCTACCTTGACCAGGCACGGCTGAGGGTTTACCTGGCGGATGCGCAGGGCGGCCAACCATATCATCAAACGGACTGGCAGATTCCCCTGGCGTTGATCATTGGCGGGGAAGCCGAAGGCGCTGGCGCCCAGGCGCAGCATCTGGCGCATACCAGGGTGCATATCCCCATGCCAGGTCGAGTGGAATCGCTGAACGCCGCAGCCGCGGCAGCGATCTTATTATTTGAAGCGGCGCGGCAAAGGAGTCCGGCCAGGCAATGAAGATTCGTTCAATTACCGTTTTTGTCGATCCCGGCTGGCCGGTGGATCCACTGATCATTCAAGAGGCCGGTCAATTTACCCTGGCAGCCCGGCAGGCTTACGCAGCCGCAGGCTATGAAATACAGACAACCCGCCTGGCTACGGTGCCGTTCTGCCAGTTGTTGCCTGGTGTTGACCTGGCCGTGCCATTTGGTCAGGAATTGGAGCACCTGCTCCAACCATTTGGCTGCGAATATGTCTCGATTGGACCGGCGCTGCCCAGCCGGATGGAAAGTTATGCAGTTATCCCCCAGGTGATCGCCAGCACGCGCGGGGTCTTTGTTTCAGGGATGATGACAACCGCAGACGGGGAGATCTCGCTTAAGGCTGTTTATGCCTGTGCGGAGGTGATCGAGGCAATTGCCCGGCTTACACCGGATGGATTCGCCAACCTGCGTTTCGGGGCGGCGGCCAATGTGGCGGCGGGCGGTCCGTTCTTCCCATTGGCTTATCATGCCAGGGGAGGTCCATCCTTCGCCCTGGCGCTCCAGTCAGCCGACCTGGCGGTAACGGCAGTCACTGGTGCGACCAGCCTGGCAGGAGCCCGGCAGGCCTTGATTGCCGCCATCGAAGGTCACGCCCAGCGGCTGGAAGTGGTGTCGCGTGCTTTGGAGGCTCTTGGGCCAATGTTTGGCGGTTTCGATTTCACCCTGGCGCCTTTCCCCAGCCTGGAGGATTCGTTTGGTACGGCGATTGAACGCCTGGGTGTACCGGCGGTGGGACTGCATGGCTCGTTAGCGGCTGCTGCGTTTCTGACCAGCACACTCGACCAGGCGCGTTACCCGCGCGCCGGCTTCAATGGCATCCTGCTGCCAGTGCTCGAGGATGCTGTTCTGGCCCAACGGGCAGCCCAGGGAACGCTTGGATTGAAGGATCTGCTTTTATATGCGACAGTCTGCGGGCAGGGGCTGGATACCATTCCGTTGCCAGGCGATACCACGCGTGAACAACTGGCGGCGATCCTGCTGGATGTGGCGGTGTTGGCGCAGCGGCTGAACAAGCCGTTGATGGCGCGCCTGATGCCAATCCCAGGCAAACAAGCCGGTCAGGCCACCGAGTTCGATTTCGCCTATTTCGCCAACAGTCGCATCCTGTCGGTGGAGGCCGCACCGCTGCAAGGCCTCTTAACCGGTACGGAGACCTTTCCCATATCCAGCCGTTCTTGCTCTTAAAATTGAAGCGCCTCATGCCGAGGCGCCTCAATCAAATACTTATTTCTTCAGCCACACGTGATCTCAGGCGCGCCAGTAAACCCCGGCCTGGCGCAGCAACAGACCGTTGTCCACCAGCGAGCGGCGCAGGGAGGCGGTGTCGGGATGGAAGCGCCGTAGGATTTCGTTGACTTCTTTCTCCGGATAGCGCGCCTCTGGTTTAAATAACTGAGCCAGGTAGCGCAGGATGACCATGAGCTTCTTCTGCTGCATCGGGATCGCCTTCAGGCGCCCTTCGGGCGTCATAAAGTCGCTCAACACTTTCCGGTCAAAATTTTCACCTTCAAAGTCCTCGGGCGTCACCCGTGGGCGGGCGTTCGCCAGCACATGCCTGGAGAGCGACTGGATCGCTTCCGCGTTCAATTCGAAACCTTTGCCAGTCTCTTTCACCAGGCTCATCTCTGCCAGGTAAGCCAGGTGGCGGGCGACCTGGGCGGGTTTCAGGTGCAGCGCCTCGGCCAGTTCTGGGATCGAACAGGCTTTGATGGCAACCAACCCGACTATTTTCAGGCGTTCGACATTCGCCAGCGCCTTGAAAAAGAAAAGCACTTCATCTTTATCTGTAATTTCGATCAACTCGTTCATTTTGCGTCTCCGATAATAAATTCTCGCGCGATCTAGCTGTTGGAGGGGCGCCAATAGTCGCCTCCTCCTCCAGCACGTTCCAGCAGATGGTATCCAACCAGCTCACGGCGCAGGGTGGCGGTATCCGCATGGAAACGGCTCAGGATTTCGTTGACCTGCTTCTCGCTGTAGCGTTGCCCAGGCTCGAATGAGCAGGCGATGTGACGCAGAACAACTTCCAACTTTTTACGCTGAGCAGGGATAACCTTCAACCGCCCATCAGGCAAGAGGTAATCACCAATCACCTTGCGATCATAGGCGTCTACATCTACCTGCGCCGCGACGGCCACCAGCTCCTGCCGGGAAAGCAACCGGCGCGCCATCTTTTCCAGCGCCTCGATCTCGAGCTGGTAGACGCTATAATAGCTGACTGCGCGGGCGCTGACCAGGCCGGCGGCTGACAGTTGGGCCAGGTGGTGCGATACGGTGGATTGCCGTATCGACAGCATCTGAGCGATCTGCTCCACTGTCAGTGGGCGTTCTGCCAGCAGGCCAACAATTTTCAAGCGGTTGGCGTCTGCCAGAGCCTTGAAGAAGATCAGGAGCTCGTCGCCTGGGGGTATATCGCTCATCCTACACCTTTCATAGATATAAATAGATAGATATCTATATAATTCTACCGCGGTGCATATTGTTTGTCAAGAGCCTAGAATATGGGGTAGATCCGACCGGGAGACAGGCTGACCGCTTGTCTTTACAAATCAGGGATTGCACACATACGGTCGCAGGAACTGTCCGGTGTAGGAAGCTTCGTTGGCGCAGACGGCCTCGGGCGTCCCTTCGGCGACGATCTCCCCGCCCCGGTCGCCCCCTTCCGGCCCCAGGTCAACGATGTAATCGGCAACCTTGATGATGTCCAGGTTGTGCTCGATGATCAGCACGCTGTTGCCAGCATCCACCAGCCGCTGTAAGACCTCGATCAGCTTGTGCACGTCCGCGGCGTGCAGACCGACGGACGGCTCATCCAACACGTAGATCGTGCGCCCGGTGGCGCGCCGGGAGAGCTCACGCGCCAGCTTGACGCGCTGCGCTTCGCCGCCCGACAGGGTGGGAGCGGGTTGGCCGATGCGGATATACCCCAGACCGACGTCTTGCAGGGTTTGCAAGCGGCTGACCATGGCTGGCAGGACGCCAAAAATTTCCAGGGCGCGGTCTACGGTCAGGTCGAGTATTTCAGCGATGTTGAGATCCTTGAAGCGCACCTGGAGCGTCTCGCGATTGAAGCGCGCCCCGTGGCAGACATCGCAGGGCACGTACACGTCTGGCAGGAACTGCATCTCGATACGCAGTTGTCCCTGCCCCTGGCATGCCTCGCAGCGCCCACCGTGGATGTTAAATGAAAAGCGCCCAGGCTTGTAGCCACGGATCTTGCTCTCGGGCAGCTCAGCAAAGAGCTGGCGGATGTGATCGAACAGGCCAGTATAGGTGCCCGGGTTGGAGCGCGGCGTGCGCCCGATGGGCGACTGGTCTATATTGATGCTCTTATCCAGGAATTCCAGACCTTCGATGCGGTCGTAATCACCGGGTTGAGTGTGGGCGCGGTTCAGGTCACGCGCCAGGGCTTTGTACAGTATTTCCACCATCAGGGTGGATTTCCCCGAGCCGGAGACGCCGGTGATGCAAACGAACTTACCCAGCGGTAGGCGCACATCCAGGTCTTTAAGGTTATTTTCGCGCGCCCCTACCACCCGCAGCCAGCGACCATTGCCCTGGCGTCGGTTTTGTGGGATGTCCACCTTCAACCGGCCGGAAAGATAGCCGCCGGTCAGCGAGTCAGGATGGTTTAGAATATCCGCTACGGTTCCTTCAGCGACCACCCACCCGCCGTGCTCGCCGGCGCGCGGACCCAGGTCGATCACCCAATCGGCGGACAGGATCGTCTCCGAGTCGTGCTCGACGACCAGGACGGTGTTGCCCAGGTCGCGCAGCCCTTTCAGGGTGTTGAGCAGGCGGGTGTTGTCGCGCGGATGCAGTCCGATGGATGGCTCGTCCAGTACGTACAGCACACCCATCAGGCGCGAGCCGATCTGGGTCGCCAGGCGGATGCGCTGCGCCTCGCCACCTGAGAGGGAGGTCGCCGCACGTTGCAAGGTCAGGTAGTCCAGGCCAACATCCACCAGGAAGCCCAGGCGAGACTGGATTTCCTTTAATATTCGCTCGGCGATGGCTTGCTGGCGTGGCGTAAGAGGCGTGTCTGGCGAAGCCAGGCGGCGCGCCCACTCCAGCGTGCGCAACACCGGCCATTGTGTGACCTCGACGATGTTGGCGCCATCCACGGTGACCGCCAGGGCTTCTTTGCGCAGGCGGGCGCCATGGCAGGTGGGGCAGACCCGCTCGCTCATGAACTCGCCGATCTTTTCACGCAGATACTCCGAGCTGGCTTCGGTGTAGCGGCGCTGCAGGTTGTTGACAACACCCTCGAAAACGGCGCGGAAGTTCGCCGTACGGCCGTCTTTGTTGCGATACTCGATGTTGATCTCCTGACCCTTGCTGCCGTACAGGATGATGTCGCGCTGCTCTGGGGTGAGTGCTGCGAAAGGGACATCCAGGTTGATGTGATATTGGCGAGCGGTGGCTTCTAACACCTGCCAGTAGTAACCGCCCTCTTCGCGCGGCCCACTCCATTCGGAGACGGTGATGGCGCCCTCGTTCAGAGAAACATCCGGGTCAGGGATGAGCAGGTCGGGGTCAATCTCCAGCCGGCCGCCCAGGCCCTGGCAGTCAGGGCAGGCGCCGTGGGGGGTGTTGAACGAGAAAGTACGCGGTTCGATCTCGGGCAGCAGCGAACCATGCTCCGGACAGGCCAGGTGCTCGGAGAAGTGCAAATCCAGCGGCTTGACTGCGGTGGGTTCACCGTCTGGCGCAGGTTCCTGGCCGGGGGTAGGCGGCGGGTTGAGCAACTGAACCGTCAGATAGCCCTCGCCAAATTTCAACGCCGTTTCTACTGAATCGGTCAGGCGCGACAGGGTCGCCTGCAGTTCGCCTGGCTCGGTGGGGTGGTGGATAACCAGGCGGTCTACCACCGCTTCGACGGTGTGGATTTTATAGCGGTCCATCTGGATTTCATCGTCCAGCTCGTAGACCTGGCCATCCACCCGGGCGCGCACGAAGCCAGACTTGCGGATTTCTTCCAACACGGCCTGGTGGGTGCCTTTCCGACCGCGCACCAACGGTGAGAGCACCAACAGGCGGCTGCCGGCTGGCAGAGCCTGGACTGCGTCAACAATCTCCTGAGCGGATTGCCTGGCGACTTCTCGCCCACACACCGGGCAGTGTGGGATGCCGGCGCGGGCAAAGAGCAGGCGCAGGTAGTCGTAAATTTCGGTGACCGTGCCAACCGTCGAACGTGGGTTGTGCGAGGCGCCTTTCTGGTCTATTGATACGGCCGGAGAGAGACCTTCGATGGTATCCACATCCGGCTTTTCCATTTGGCCCAGGAACTGGCGGGCGTAGGCCGAGAGCGACTCGACATAGCGCCGTTGACCCTCGGCAAAGATGGTATCGAATGCCAGGGAAGATTTACCCGAGCCGGACAGGCCGGTGATGACCACGAGCTGGTCGCGCGGGATTTCGACGGTGATGTTCTTTAGATTGTGCTCGCGCGCGCCGACGACACGAATGACATTTTGAGACATAGGCGGTTTACCATACAGATGCAGGTTTCGATGAAGTAATTATAGCACAAATGTTTTATAGGTAAACGCTGAGGGCTGATTGGATTAGCAAACTATGCGATTCCGGGTAGAATCATTATCATTGTGAAGTCATATCCTTAGCCAACAGTCATCAGCCATATCCTGAGGGAGATCTAGCGTAGTGTTTAACCGAATTATGGTCTTAATTCAATCGAGGTTCAGGATTTTGACCTCATCCTTAAAAGGTCGCAAAATCCCGGTGCGTCCTCTAATCTGGTTCATTCTCATTGTTTTGGGCGTGATGGGATTGCCGGTAGCGATCAGCAAGATAGGTGCAACGCTGGCACAGATCAGCGCCGCATCCCCAACAAAAAAACCGACCTCCCAAGAAACCAAGGTTGCCCCAATCATACCGACCGTCCGGTCAGCCATCTTACCTGCCCCAACTGAACCGACCGCTCGACCAGCCGCCTTGTCTGTCCCAACCGCCACAGCCCGGCCGCGTAAACCCGGGGAGGTATTTCGGGATGAAACATTAAACCTGGTCTGGTATCTCAGCTCACCGATCGGTGTGACCAATCCCTGGGCGGTGCCCGGCTATTCTCACCAGGAAGCCAACGCCATGCTGTGGGAGGGTCTTGCTTACTATGCGATCTATGCTGATCAGGAAATTCCCTGGCTGGCAGAAAGCATGACTTACACCACGCCGGATTTCACTCAACTGCTGATTAAACTGCGCCAGGAGGCGATGTGGAGCGACGGCGTCCCGCTGACTGCGCAGGATGTTGTCTTCACCCTCCAGGGGCAGTTGACCAACAGTAAGTTGACCTACCATGAAATTTTTACCCAGTATGTTCAATCTGTTGACAGGATAGACGACCTGACAGTGCTGGTAACCTTCAAGCTCCCTGCCCCGCGCTTCAAGTTCGATGTGCTGACCTTGAAATTTGACTCGGGTATTCCCATCGTTCCCGAACACATCTTGAGCAAGCAGTCGGATGTCAACACCTTCCCGGGTGGTCTGGATATGCCGCACTCCGGCCCCTACACCATCACCGCCTGGGACGCGAGTAAAAAGGTTCTTGATCTGCGCGAGGATTGGTGGGCAGTCAAAGCTGGTATCGCCCAGGTTCCAGAGGTCAAGCGTATCGTGATGACCAATAACAGCCTGAGCATGGAGCTGCTTGTCCAGGGCGTGGTGGCGAATGAATTTGATACCACCCCTGGCATGACCGGCGCTCAGATCGATAACATTCTCAAGAGTAATCCAAAGGTAACCACGCACACCGGAAATAAACCCCCTTACGGTTCCATCGACCCGTGGCCTAATGCGTTGTGGGTCAACACTCAGCTTACTCCCTACAGTGATGCAGATATCCGGCGTGCGATGAGCCTGTCCATTGACCGCGATAAAATTGACGAACGGCTCTATGACGGCGCCAGGGTTGCCACCATTTATCCATTCCCGCTCTATCCCAACCTGGAGAAATTCACCGGGCTGCCTGAAGTCAAGGCATTGGAAGAGAAGTACCAGCCGCGTAAATATGACCTGGCTGAGAGCGCCCGGCTCATGCAGGCGGCAGGCTTTACCAGGAACGCCAGCGGTTTATGGAGTAAGGGTGGCCAGACTGTCAACGCCACCATCAACGGCTTTGAGAGCATTCACGCCGACATTGCCTCCCTCCTGGTCGAGATGCTGCGCCAGGGCGGCTTCGATGCCAAGGTGAACTTTGATTCGGACGCCTTTTCAAACATGACCGGTGGCAAGCCGGGGCTGTATCTGTTCGGTCACTCAGCCAACCTGATCGATCCCTATGCAACGTTTGAACTGTTCCACAGTCGCTACAGTGCAGGGATTGGCACCGCGACAGGTTACCCATACTTCTCGCGCTACAAAAACACCGCATACGACGCCATTCTGGATCAAATGGCTCCCCTGGGTTCAGATGATCCCAAATTCACTGAGCTGGCGGTTAAAGCCTTGGAGATCTACTGGCGCGAGGTGATCGATATCCCGCTTATCCAGTGGGTGTCCCGCGTCCCCTACAACCAGACCTACTGGAGCAACTGGCCAACCGAAGCGAACCCCGGTCTCGGCGTCAATGGCCAGTTCTGGAACCATACTGGCATGCTGTTGGTTGCTAACCTGAAGGCTGTCCAACCCTAGGGGTTTCGATGATATTCGTGTAGAATCGTCTGGTAGAGGGATGCCATGACATTAACCAACGGACAAATTCTTAAAGAGCGCTACCGCATTGACGGAGGGTTGGGAGGGGGCGGCTTCGGCGAAGTCTACCTGGCCTACGACCTGTCCCTGGAAGGGCACGTCGCCATCAAAGAGAGCCTGGATGTTTCGCCGCAGGCCGAAGCCAATTTCAAACGTGAAGCGGTTTTACTATTTAAGATAGATCACCCCAATTTACCGCGGGTGCTGGACCGCTTCAGCCTGCTCGGGCAGGGGCATTA
>CAYGZL010000017.1:0-95400 GCA_964354345.1 uncultured Anaerolineaceae bacterium
AGATGCTTCTGCAGCACCCACCCCCCATCGGTTTGTTGCCAGGCGATCAGTAGCTCATAAGATCGGGTCAGCCGCGCATCCTGGCTCATCCCGAGCCGACCAAAGCATCCCAGGTAGACAGATAATTCGCAAGGCGCGCTGTCCAACTCCGCCGCGCTTTTAAAGCCCCATTCGGGTATCACTGAGCTTCTGGCAAAGCGGTGAAATAAGCCGTTTGGTAACTGATGAGCGAGCATGTACTCACAGGCTTGAGCGATGCGGGGATCGCTGGCACGGAAGCCCATTTCTCCGAGAATATTCAGAACCCAAACTGTGGTGACATACTTAGGGGTGAATGGAGAGTACCCACCTTGGGGGATGTAGGAAGGTTTACCTGCCCAGGGCATAGCCGAGCACCAGGAGCCATCTGGTTGCTGTTTTGAGAACACCTCTTGGATAAGTGGGGACTGCTCCACAGCCTGCCAGAGGGTCTGGGTTGTGGGACCGTCCATTGTCTGATCCAACAGGTGGCAGTGAGTCAAATATTTCACTGCCGGTGAACCGTTTTCGAGTAACCAGGCGATATTGTGCTGGATTTGATCCTGGCGAAGAAACATTAATCACCAATAATGGTGCACGATCGGTCGGATGCGTTCGGTGTATAGCATGTGTACCGATTCCATCACCTCGGGTGAAAGTGCGGGCAAGTCAGCGGCAACAGCGTTCTCCTCCACCTGGGAAGGGCGCTTGGCACCGGGGATAACACAGGTAACCGCCTCAAACATCAGGATCCAGCGCAACGCGAACTGTGCCATACTCATCCCGGCTGGCACCAGCGGTCGCAGCGTAGTAACTGCCTGTAAGCCAGTATTGAAATCCACGCCCGAGAAGGTCTCACCCCGGTCGAAGGCCTCGCCGTGGCGGTTAAAGGCGCGGTGATCGCCCGAGGTGAAACTCGTCTGGTGGGTCATCTTGCCGGCTAACATGCCCGAGGAGAGCGGCAGGCGCGCCAGGATGCCTGCCTTGCGCCGCTGGGCTTCCTGAAAGAACAATTCGGCTGGGCGTTGGCGGAAGATATTAAAGATGATCTGTACCGACTGCACACCGGGATATTCGATGGCTTTCAGTGCTTCTTCCACCTTCTCTACACTGACGCCATAATGACGCAGCTTGCCCGCCCTGACCAGGTCATCCAAAATGCCGAATGTCTCTGGCATGTAATAGACTTCAGTCGGTGGGCAGTGCAGTTGCAGCAGATCGAGTGCTTCGGTGTTCAGGTTCTTCAAGCTTCGCTCGATAAATGTGGTCAGGTTCTGGCGGTTGTAGCCGCTGGCCACATGAGGATCCAATCGCCGTCCTGCCTTGGTAGCGATATAAAAGATCTCGCGACGCTCTTTACGTAGCTGCGCCAGCAGACGCTCACTGCGGCCATCGCCGTATACATCTGCGGTGTCAAAGAAGTTCACGCCTAAATCCAGGGCGCGATGTAGCGCAGCCAGTGACTCATGATCTTCAACCTGCCCCCAGGTACCGCCGATTGCCCACGCTCCAAAGCTGACTGTCGAAACATGCCAGCCCGTTCTGCCCAACTCACGATATTTCATGGGTTTGACTCCTCGTGGTTTATTGATAAATAGATGAGCGGTCTAACTAAGACCGCTCATTAGATAACTGCAAATACATAAATCACGCGAACAAGGTTGCATCGCATGATTTTACTAAGCTTGACCTAAGGCTCAGGATGACTGGATATAGAAAATGCCAGTATGGAGTGCGGCTTAGTAATTAACTATGCGGGGTAAAGCCTTGGCCTGCTCCACCCAACTTTCCACCCCTTTGAGGGTGGGGAGCTGGCGGACCAACTTCTTCTCAGCGTTGACTTCGGTCATCTTCTTGAGCAAGTTCCCTGGGACGCGCTTGGATAGCTCTACCACAGTATCCACACCAGCAGCTTCAAGGAGATCAGAATACTCGCTGCCCACGCCCTTGATGCGGTACAGGTCGGCACGATTGACCCACTCTAAAATCAACTTACCACTGATACCAGTCTTCTCAGAAATTTCCTGGCGGCCCTTGGGGGTTGCGCCTTTTTCGAGAAGCAGTTCCACTGTATTGATGCCAAATTCCTTTAGCTTGGCAGTGAAAATTTCTCCGACGCCTTCAATATCAATTATTTTGGTCATGTGATGCTCCTTGTAATGATTGATCCGAATTACTTTTTCTTGCCGAATAGACCGCCCAATCCCTTAGTGACACCCTTGACATCTACGCCTTTCAAAACGCCATCAACCTGTTTAGCGATCGGACCGGGTAGTTTGCCCTTCAAGAAACCCAGAACAGTGTCAACGGCTTTCTTTGCCTGTTCTGTTGAGATGCCCACCTTCTGGCTAACCAGTTTAATCAGTTCATCCATTTTGTTCTCCTTATATTTATTTTCACTTGAAAAGGTAAGGAATTCGTTGCAGTCATTATACTGCACATGGAATCGCCCGTTACTCAGGATCAACGACGTTTCTTTTTCCGTCCTGCGAGCACCGATAGCAGAAAGAAGACGAAACCTGCGATGGCGCCGAAAATGATCGATTCACGAGGACCAAAGGATGTATTAACTGTCCCTTCGACTTTTTGCGCGAGCAGGAACACTGTACTTCCTGTTTCCGTTTTGACTGTTCGGGCGACGATTACCGCTGCGCCGCTCTGTTCCATTTGCACATCCCCCTGGGTAATCAACACCCGCGCCCCGGACTGGTCCATTTTTACATTCCCTTGTGCAATCAACAATTGTACAGCCGAGGTATTCAGGTTGGCTTCCTGGGTTTGGGCGACAATAATGCCGCCTGCGGTTACATCTAAATTCGTGGCTTGCGCCCGGACTATCCCCCCCTGACGCAGCTCAAGATGATCAGCGGTGACTGTCTGCGCGCCCGCCTGGCGCAGGTAAACCGTGTTTGCCTGGACCTGGTTTACGCCGCCCCGGTCGATGTTTACCTCCTGGGCTTCAACTCTATTCGCACTGCCCTGGCTGATATTAACAACCGGGGCTTTCACGACCACTTCATCATTCTCATTTTGCTTGGCATTGTTGGGGGTTGGTGTAGGAATATCTTGGTTCATAATCGTTCCTTGGTTTTCTATCCGATGGGATTGGTTCGTATTAATTTTCGTTATGCTTCAAGTCTATGCGATATCAGGAACGGTGTCAATAGCGAATCACCGATCTGTAGAGTTGCTCGGAGTGCATATTTTGTGAAATTAAAACGCGGATATAATGTAAGCTGCAAGGACGATTATGTACACCCCCCTGGGGAGCCTGGATGAAGATCAACCCTTCCAACACCCGGCTACCGCTTGCGATCGTGGCCGGGGTAATCTGTATTGACCTTATTCCTGACCTGTCTAAAGTACCAGGTGATATTTTTCACCTGCTGGCTCCAGGTCGGCTTGTGATTACCGGTCCGCTGGTCGCCTCCACCGGGGGTGTTGTCTCGAACACCGGTTTGGCGTTACACCGCTTGGGTTTGCCGGTGCGCCTGATCGGTAAGCTGGGGGATGATTTGTTAGGCCAATCGGTTATCTCTCTGCTAAAAAACACCGATCCGTCCCTTGTGCACGGGATGATTGTGGCTGAAGGGGAACATACTTCTTATAGCGTGGTGCTTAATCCACCTGACGCAGACCGCGCCTTTATGTATTGCACCGGCGCTAACGATACATTTTGTGCGGAGGACATCTCGGATGCGCAATTCCAGGACGCTGGTTTGTTCCACTTCGGTTACCCGCCCGTCATGCGTCATTTCGCCTTTGATAACGGACAGGAGATGGCGCGACTTTTTCAACGTGCCCACTCTGGTGGTCTGTTAACCTCTCTGGATATGACCATGCCGGACCCCGATTCGCGTGCCGGGCAGATGGATTGGACGCCCTGGTTTCAGGCAGTGTTACCCCATCTTGATTTGCTCCTGCCCAGCCTGGGCGAGATGCGCGTCATGCTGCATACCCAGGACGACATGCGTGCCATGGCAGTCAGGTTGCTGGATATGGGTGCAGCGGTGGTTGGATTGAAACTGGGCGATCAGGGGTTGTATGTTCGCACTACTGACGACCGGGGGCGGTTGCCAGGATTTTTAGATGATACTTTTCTTGACCGAGAGCTAATCGCCCCTTGTTTCCTGGTGAAAGTGGCTGGCACTACCGGCGCCGGTGATTGTACCAATGCTGGTTTCCTGGCGGGGGTGCTGCGCGGATTGCCCCTTGAGGCGGTAATGACCACGGCAGTGGCGGTCGGCGCCTGCAATGTGGAAGCCCCCGATGCAGTCAGTGGGGCGCCAACCTGGGAAAAGTTGCAGGCGCGCCTGCTCGCAGGTTGGGATCGGCGACCACTTTCCCTCAGCCTATTGAATACCCTATCGAAAGCTGGTTGGCGATGGAATAAAAGGACCGGGCTGTGGATCAGTCCAGGGGATAGCAGTCAGCAATCAGCCATCCGCGATCAGCAGTAAGGTGTTAGCACTCAACAATCAGCAGGCAGCTATCAGCTCTCAGTAATCAAATCAGAAGTAACTGCAACCATGCACCAAAATCCAATATCCACCACAACTTCTTCTCCAAAGCTTCTCATCAACAGCGTCGCCCCGATCCGAATTTGTGACAACGGCGGTTGGACGGACACCTGGTTCGCCAGACATGGGCGGATTTTTAATATCGGCGTGTATCCTTATGCTGAAGTCCAGATTGCTGTGCATGATGATCGTGCAGTGGAAAATCGCATTGTGATCCATGCTGAAAATTATGGCGAACGGTATGTTGTTGATCCAGAGAAGCATTGGGATAAGCATCCACTCCTGGAAGCTGCCATCGAGTACATGCGTTTGCCGAAAAATCTGTCCTTTGAGGTCACCATCTTCTCCGAAGCGCCAGGTGGAGCCTCGACGGGCACTTCAGCCGCAGTGACAGTCGCCCTGATCGGCGCGTTGGACAGCCTCTCGCCTGGTCGCATGACGCCGCATGAGGTGGCTTATGCGGCCCAGCGCATCGAAACCGAGATGCTCGGTCAGCAGTGCGGTATCCAGGACCAGCTTTGCTCTGCTTACGGCGGGATTAATTACATTGAGATGTTCGCTTATCCATATGCTTCAGTCTCGCAAATCCAATTGCCGAACACGGTGTGGTGGGAATTGGAACGTCGCCTGGCTCTGGTATACCTGGGAAAAACGCATCACTCTTCTGAGGTTCACGAGATGGTCATTCGCGGACTGGAAGACGCCGGACCTGACTGCCACCAGCTCGAGGCTTTACGGCAAACCGCGCCGCGCTCGCGCGATGCTTTGTATGCCGGCAATTTCATCGCGCTGGGTCAGGCGATGTCGGATAACTCTGAAGCACAGCGCTGCCTGCATCCTGCCCTGGTGAGTGCCGATGCGGGTCGGGTGATCGAGATTGCCCGCGCTCACGGTGCGTTGGGTTGGAAGGTCAACGGAGCGGGTGGAGAGGGCGGCTCGGTCACCATCTTATGTAATGAACAGTCGCAGGTCAAGCGCGCCATGCTGCGTGAAATAGAACAAGAGAATAATTTCTTCAAGAATATCCCCATCTATCTCAGCCGGTATGGTTTGAGGGTGTGGACAGTTTGATCATCAACCAAAGGAGTCCGGTATGCCTGAACTCTATGGAACACACTATTCCCCCGTTGAGCTACACCAACTTGTCAGCACGATGGATCAACTTGCCGGACTGCGCTCATTTGAATACAGCGATGGCAAGGCACGTGGGCTGCGCGCAATCGAGGTTTGGACCGGCAGTGGCTTGCGTTTTACGATCTATGTCGACCGCGGTTTGGATATTGGACCGGCGGAATTCGCTGGCAAGCCGTTAGCCTGGCTGCATCCAGCTTTAGGTACGCCTGCTCAATACGAACCAAATGGCTATGGCTGGTTGCGTACCTTCGGCGGGGGATTGGTGACGACCTGCGGGTTGACGCATTTCGGACAACCGGAGGAAGAGGGTGGAACCACTTACGGATTGCACGGGCGGATCTCACATCTCCCTGCCCAAAATGTCAGCCTGCACGCCGGATGGCAGGCGGATGATTATGTCCTGGAGATTACGGGCGAGGTACGCCAGGCAGTTTTGTTCGGAGAGAATCTGCTGTTAAAACGGCGGATCAGCACCCGCCTTGGTGCGAGATGTTTAGCCATCCAGGACACCATTGTCAACGAAGGCTATCGCCAGATGCCCTTGATGCTGCTTTACCACTGTAATTTTGGCTTTCCTGTAGTCTCCCCGGGCAGCCAGGTAGAGATTGTAGATGAGCAACTTCGTCCGCGCGATGCAATTACAGCAGCTGGGATCGCGGAGTTTGACCGGTTCGGTCCGCCTGTAGCAGGTTATCGTGAGCAGGTATTCTTTCATACCCCTCGCGTCGATGCGGAGGGTTGGGCTCGGGCGGCGATTATCAATCCGGCGTTGAATTTAAGTGTCTACATACGTTACCGGGCAGTTGAGTTGCCAGCTTTGACGCAGTGGAAGATGACCAGCCCGGGCGAGTATATCTGCGCGCTCGAACCCTGCACTCACCACGAAGGTCAACGGGCTGTGTTACGTCGTGAAAGTCGCCTGCGCGAGCTGGCTCCTAGTGAAGAGATGCAGACTAGCTTAGAGATTGGAGTTTATTAAATATGGATCTACAATTCAACGGTCTGGGCATGAGCCTGGGCAACCTGGCTATCTTATCGAATGCGGTCACTCGTTCCGCCAATCCCGAGAACTTCACCGGCGCAAAGGGTCAGGGAGGTATGGCGACGGAGGGAACGGGCGCCAGTGCGGCGCGTGAGTTGGGGCGTGGCTGGAAGATCTCGCCCTCGATTGATATCCCCGGCAATACGACTGTTACTCTGGCGGACATTGCTGGACCGGGCGCGATTCAACATATCTGGTTGACCGTTGATCCCCGCGCCTGGCGCCGTCTGGTGCTGCGCATGGTGTGGGATGATGAGCCAACTCCCTCCGTCGAGACGCCCCTGGGCGATTTTTTCTGCAACGGCTGGTGCCAGCGCTGTAACATCAACTCGTTACCGATCGCGGTTAATCCTGCGGGTGGTTTCAATTCCTATTGGGAGATGCCGTTTCGTAAACATGCCCGCATCACCGTTGAGAACCTTTCCCCCGACCCGGTGCATGGTTTTTATTACCAGGTGACCTACACGCTGACGGAAGTTCCACCTGAACGTGCGTATCTCCATGGCCAGTTCCGACGGAGCAATCCCTTAATGGGTGGAGTGCACACTCTGCTGGAAGGGGTGCATGGTCAGGGTCATTATGTGGGCACATATCTGGCCTGGGGCTCCAACAGCAACGGTTGGTGGGGCGAGGGCGAGATGAAGTTTTACCTGGATGGCGATACCGGTTGGCCGACGATCTGTGGTACCGGTACGGAAGACTACTTCGGTGGGGCGTGGGGTTTTGAGTATCCCCAGGGGCAATATGGAACTTTTTCTACGCCCTTCTTGGGTTTTCCGCAACTTATCAAACCTGATGGCTTAAATATCAGCCAGCAGCGTTTTGGCCTGTATCGCTGGCATGTGATGGACCCGATCCGCTATCAACAAGATCTACGGGTGACGATCCAGGCGCTGGGTTGGCGTTCTGCCTTGGAAGGGAAAGGGCGTTACCTGCCGTTGCAAGATGACATCGCCTCGACTGTTTTTTGGTACCAGGCGGAGCCGCACGCTGCCTTCCCAGTCTTACCGGACTTAAACAGGCTGGAAGTAATTTAATCGTGTAATTTCCTGTACAACCCCTGGCGTACAAAATCAGCAAAACGCTCAAATTCAGCAATCGATTGGAGATGCTGAATTAGAGCGTTTTAGTCTCAAACTCGACTCGCGTCCCCAGGTCGGACTGATAAAGCAATCTTCCTTGAGCAATGATGGCGTATGCCAGTTCAATCGGGGCAATATTGAGCAATAATACATCGATCCGGTCGGTATTCAAAGTCTTTGCTAACTCATGCGCCAATCAATAGCGGATTTCGTGAACTGGGTTCGCTTTTTCCAACAGAATGCCTAAATGGAATTCTTGTCATGAAGATTAGTCACATCCATGAAAAAGATAATACACGAAGGTACATTTCACCGCATAGCTGGTGTGGCAACATAGTGGGATTAAACAATTAACTCAGGTGAGTTGGTGGAGCGGTATGACCTGGCCGAGCCCTGCATTACCTTTGCGTGTGCCTTAACGATAGGTAGTGGGCAGAAACAGGAAAACCCGCGGATCGAGTTTCGTGATGAACGCATCGTATAACCCACCGCGGGACGACTGGAGCGGGTTCATCGTGAGAAAGTTTGTAGCATTGGTCTCGCCAACAACGTATACATTATCCTGGGCATCGAGCGCGATGTCGGTGCCTAACGCGTCATTCGAACCGCCGCTCTGGGTACCGATCAACGTTGAGAAGACCAGCGCACTGCCGGCTGCATTGAAGCGTGTGACGAACGCAAAACAGGTGCCGACCTTACCGTTCAGGAACGAACCGCCCGTCGGGAAATTGGCAGAGCAAGTGTAGCCCGTTACGAATGCGTTGTATGTTGAATCCACCGCGATACCGCCATAGGGGCCATGCCCACTGTCATAATTCTCGTCGTTGTTGCCGCCAAGGTATGTCGAATAAACAAACGCGTTGCCCGCGGCGTTGAGTTTCGTCACGAATGCATCACCCCGTTCGCTGCCATAAGTCGGCTGAAAGGCATTCATCAACGGAAAGTCCAGATTGGATTGGGTCACGCCTGTGATGTAGGCATTCCCCAGATTGTCCAATGCGATCCCAGAGGCTTCATCGGTCTGGCTGCCGCCGAGATAGGTGGAGTAGATCAGCGTGGTGCCGTCCGCTTTGACCTTTGTCACGAAGGCATCATGGTGACTAGACGTGCCGCCGCCGATGGTAGGTTGCGCCGCATTCAGCACAGGAAAGTTCGTGGAGTAGGTATTGCCCACCACGTAAATGTCGTGTTCACTGTCCACGGCGACATCGGTCGCGTATTCGTAGGAATTGCCGCAAAGAAACATTGAGAACACCACTGCCGAACCGGCAGGATTGATTTTCAAAACGAATACATGCGTGCTGGAAGTTAACGGGTTCCCAGGGAAACCCTTGCCCGCGTCGCCAACAATATAGACACTGCCCTGATCATCGACGGCGATGGCGTTGGCGGCGTCCGCGATTGAGCCTCCCAGGAAGGTCGAATAGATCAACTCACTGCCTGCAGCGTTCAACTTGGACACGAACACATCGCAGTTGGTCGTCTCTCCATGGGTGCCCTGGATAGGATTTACCGTCGGAAAATCCGTTGAATTGGTGCAGCCGGTGACATAGGCATTGCCGCTGCTGTCCAGCGCAATCCCACCTGCGCGCTCAGTTCCAAATGAATCCTCCCAATCACTACCGCCGAGGTACGTCGCATAGACAAGCGCTGTGCCAGTCGGATTGATCTTCACAACGAATGCGTCCTTGCCGCCGTTGAGTGAGTTTGAGATTGGGCTCTGGGTCGGGAAGTTGGTGGATCCCGTAACACCCGTGATGTACGCATTACCGGCGCTGTCCACCGCAACACTCTTGGCTCCGTCGAAAGCGCTGCCGCCGATGTAGGTGCTGTAGATCATTAGTGGGTCAATCGTGAGAGGTTCGTTCGGATCATAGTCGCCCAACGCGAAGCCAATGCTGTCATCCGCCCTCAGCGCATACTGCACCGTCACACTCACACGCACTCCACCACTCGTCTGCCATGCAGTCGGCGCTTTTTCGATCAGCGTCGCCGCGTTGTCAAGTTCGAGGAGCAAATCGCTTGTTTGCTCGTCCACACGCACACTCGTCACGCCCTCGTAGCGCCAGCGAATGCCTGATGGGTTGGCATGCGGCGCAAGCGAATACGTGCCTTTCAGTGTGCTCTACGCGCCGTCGTAGCGCAGGTCTATGCCCGGGTAGATCTGCTCATAGACAATACCGGCGTATGTCGACAGGTCGGTGAGCCAGCGCGACGGCTCATTGCCAATAAAGTAATTGACAGTGCCAGGCAGTCGTTTGGCACTGACCACTCGATGCGCGTCGTCCACGCCATCAAAGTGCAGACGCACAACTGGACGGGTTTGGTCTTCGGTTTGCCGTCCACGGTCGGTCGTTGGCAGCGACAACACCACCGCATCATCTTCAAAAAACAGCATGCCGCCCATGGCGTGCGTCTGATAACGCACGACGGCATCGGATTGTCCCTCGTTCGGCACGAAGGAGAGCGGTAGCAGTCCATAGCGAGCCGCTACATTCGACATTGGAGCGGCGGGCGAGGGAATCGGGGCTTTTGTCTGCTTGGCATCAGCAAATGATGCACGTGTCGCCAGTAGTAACAATAGAACCGCGACGATGATGAAAGTACGCGGTTTTGTCGCATGATTTGTGTAGATGTACATCTAATCTCTCCTTCGGGATGTTTGAGCTTCTCGTCATTTATAAAAGCGACAAATAAAATAAAATTAGAACGATTATTCTACTCTAGTAATAGTCATCGATGCTATCTGTTCTTCCATCGGTCGATAAGGTAAAATTGCCTTGCCAGGTCATGGTATCCACATGTTTCAAGTTTGTTATATCATTGTCATTGCTAAAGCTGGGTTATCAAATGGGTTTGTCTCGCGCCTGTATGCACACAAGTGAATTCAGTCATCCCTGGCAGGTGCGGATTCCAGAGGCCGTTGCTATCCAGGAGCGCCTCAGTTTATTCATCGAACGTCAGGATCGCCTGGGTGAGGTGCGCCGGGTGGCGGGGTTGGATGTCGGATTCCAACATGGAGGTGTGTTGACCCGAGCGGCTGTGGTCGTGTATAGTTTCCCTGAACTGCGAGAAATTGAAAGCGCCATCGCCTGTTTTCAGACCTACTTTCCGTATGTGCCGGGTCTGCTCTCTTTCCGGGAAATTCCTGCCATTTTGGAGGCTATGGAGCAATTAAGTGCCTCACCCGATCTACTGCTATGCGACGGGCAGGGAATCGCCCATCCCCGCCGCTGCGGATTAGCCTCTCACCTGGGACTGCTGTGCGACCTGCCCGCTATTGGCGCCGCCAAGAGCCGCCTGATTGGCATTCATCAGCCGGTGGGAGATGGGCGTGGCGATTGGCAGCCCCTGCTCGATGGCGAGGAAGTGATTGGCGCGGTGTTGCGTAGCCGGTCAGGTGTCCGTCCATTATTCGTCTCCATCGGTCACCGCCTCAGCCTGGAGACTGCGATATCCTATACATTACATATGATCGGCAACCACCGTCTACCTGAACCCCTGCGACGGGCTCACCATCTGGCGTCTGGGTAAATATCATCAAGTATAATTCCTTTGATCTGTCAAGTTTTCGTTATTCCACTCACGGAGAATTCCATGCATCCCAATCCTGTTCTAAAGAAATTAGGTTTCGCTAACGATGACCGGGTAGTGATTTTCCACACCGATGATGTTGGTATGTGCCAGGCGTCACTGACCGCCTTCAGTGACCTGGATGGTTTTGGTCTGATCTCCTCCGGCGCGATGATGGTGCCATCCCCCTGGTTTCTAGCTGTGGCTGACTATTGCCGGCAACATCCCCAAGTTGATCTGGGGGTACATCTGACACTAACTAGTGAGTGGGAGACCTACCGTTGGGGACCCATCTCCACTCGTGATCCCGCCAGCGGATTGATCGATGCAGAAGGATATTTTTTAAAAAAGCACACCCTGGTGTGGGATCAGGCTGACCCAGAGTTTGTGCAGGCTGAGTTACAGGCTCAAGTAAACTGTGCCCTGACAGCGGGTGTGGATATTACCCATCTGGATGGTCACATGGGTGCTGTGGCTCACATGAAGTTCCTTCCGGCCTATGTGCAGCTTGCGTTATTTCATCGTCTGCCTTTCTTGGCCGCGCGGATGGATCAAGCCGCCTATGAAGCAAGAGGTATGGAAAGTTCCACTGCCGCTATCGCGGTCCAGATGATTGCTCAGCTTGAGGAGATGGGTGTACCACTGCTTGATTTCGCCACAGGACTACCTCTGAACCGCCTGGAAAATCGTCTGGAACAGGCAAAGCAGGTGTTAGCTAAGGTTCCTGCAGGAATCACCCATTTTATTATTCACCCTGCCCAGGATACACCCGAACTGCGCGCCATCGCCTCTGATTGGCAATGTCGGGTTGCCGATTACCAGACATTCATGAGCGAAGAAATGAGAACCTGGATAAAAAATACTGGTATTCAGGTCATCGGATATCGCCCGTTGCGGGATTTATTACGCGGGTAAACATGTACAGGCGGTTATGGATTATTCTTGTATGTGTGATAAATCTCTAAAACCTGATCAGCGTAGCTATAACCGACACTGCTCGGTCCATAGGCATGCAGAGCTTCCCGTACATCGCCATATTTATTAATTAAAGTCGCCAGCATTTTTGTACCAAAAGACAGGTTAAATTCTGGATTTTTCAGTTCTTCGATGGTAGGGCGGTCAGCAAAACACGGGCCGTTTGGACATTGAAAGCTGGCTGCCAGGCCATCTCTGGGCATCACCTGCATTAAACCGACTGCACCGGAGTGCGAATAGGCCTGGGCGTTGCCACTGCTTTCTGTCCAGATTAGTGCCGCGACCAGTTCAGGCTCTAAGTTTACCCGCACGGCATATCGAGTAATCAACTCGCACCATTGGTAAATTTTCTCCGGGTAATTCCCAATTAATTGGCATTCAATTTCTCCAGGGTTTGCAGGTCCACCTGGTGTACTTTGAGATTGTTGGTAGGTCGCCTGCGCGTTGAGTGAATTAACACCAGACGCAGCTTCGATCGGTGCGATAAGGATTGTTTGCGCTGGAAAAGCTTCCACCGGGATGGCCAGTTGTGATGTCAGCAAATAGAACAGGGCGGTCAAGCATAGACTGGCCAGGGCGGTACTACGAATAACCAGCTTGGCGAAAGTATTGTTCACAGAAAATTCACCTCTTGACAAAATCGAACATTTGTTCTATATTATATGCTGATCTGCTGATCCGTCAAGATTTTTCAAGTGAGAAAAAGTATTTTCTAATCTAGGTATGGAGGTTATTATGAACGAAAATAAAGCCACTTTAGGCCGATTAACTTCCTCTCTGCCGCATCCCAGGCTACGCCGGGGAATGGCATTTGGCGCAATCCTTGTCACAGCGTTGCTGGCGTTCGAAATATTCAACTATAGCACTACAGATTATGCCTTACGGGATCTGTTGGGTGATTTTAGTTTCATGGAAATCCGTTGGGCAACGATTCTAGCTCTCGCGTTCTGTGGCATTGATTTTGCTGGTATTGCCAGGCTGTTTACACCCGAGGAGCGTACCTCAGGTCAGAATGATGTCTGGTATTTATTCGGCGCCTGGTTGCTGGCCGCAACAATGAACGCGATGTTAACCTGGTGGGGCGTTTCTTTAGCAGTTCTGAATCACCAAATGATTGGTTCGGCAGTAATCGAAAGAGCTACTCTCCTACGAGTGGTGCCGATCTTCATCGCGGTGCTTGTATGGTTGATTCGGGTGCTGATTATCGGCACCTTCTCAGTCGCAGGCGAGCGCATGTTTGGTCAGGAACCGGTGGCTCATTTGTTGGGAGCTGACCGACCAACCACCCAAATGCTGCCCGGTGAACGACCAGCTTATCGCCAGCCAGGTCGAATTCCAGCTCCCCAGCCTCAGCCGGTGAGGGCAACACCTGCGAGCGGCACAGCTACCCTGTCGACCCAGGCTCAATATTCTCAACCAGCCGCTGCAATCCGACCTGCTTCTCGACCCCCAACCCAGGCTGACCCTGCCCCAGCAAAATCGGATCTTACCTATGTTCCTGTGCAGTTGGCTTCCTCCACCCATCGGGTAAAACAGCCTGTGGAGAACGGAACAACATCCACTGATAATGAAAGCAACGCCTCGCGTGCGAAGAGGATCAGTTTCAAATAATATTCGCATCTTTCTCCGGCCTCTCTTTCCTGAGTTTGATGAAAATATCCAGGCAGAATTCCTCCAGCGATGGGGGATTTCTGTTTTAAGATGGGTTATGTTATAGTATCGCTACCCAGGAACTTGTATGATGGACTTCATAAACCAACAATTGCTTTATCAGGAAGAGCCTCGGGTGCTGGAATTTGAGGCAGATATTATCGAACAGCGCGATCTTCCGGGTGGTCGCATGGGGATCCTCTTGGACCGGACATATTTCTATCCGACAGGAGGTGGGCAAGAGCATGATATTGGTTTTCTGGGCGATGCGCAGGTGGTAGATGTTTATAAAGAAGGTGATCCATTTTACCTGGTGCATGTCGTTGATCGAAAACTCCCTCCCGGACTTACCCGAGCTCGCATTGATTATCCACGGCGCTTAGGGCACATGCAACATCATTCAGCGCAGCATCTCCTCTCGCAGTGTTTGATCCGACTTTTCGAGATTGACTCCATCTCAGCCAATATCAACGGTGACACGCCCTCTACACTCGACCTGGCTGTACCCAACCTGACCTGCGAGCAAATTTACCAGGTGGAGGAACTGGCGAACCAGGTTATCTTCGCTGATTATCCGATTAAGACTTATTTCGTCACGCCTGCTCAGCTCCAGGCATTACCGCTACGTTGGCCGGCGAAGGTTGCTGAAAACATCCGCATTGTAGAAATTGAAGGATTAGATTACACGGCCTGTGGTGGGACGCACTGCTATTCCACAGGCATGATCGGCATGGTGAAGATCATAAAAACCGAACGCCAAAACGAACAGACGCGGATCTCTTTTGTCGCTGGATGGCAGGCTTATGGGTTCTTCCGTCAATACCAAAACACAGTGCAGGATCTGGCGGGGCAGATGAGTATTCACCCGGCTGAGTTGGTTAATACAGTCAGCCGACAGGTTGAGCTACTTAAGAGCGCTCAAAAAGAACTGCAAATCCTGCGCCAGGAGCGCCTGGTCTATGCCGCGCATCAGTTGGCTGACAATGCAAGCCCATTGGGTGACCGGCGAATCGTTGTTCAGGATTGCACTGGTCGCCCGGCGGGTGAGTTGCGCGCCCTGGCCAGCGAATTAGCCCGGATACCGGGCGTCATCGCTGTGCTGGCTGCCTTAGATGGTCAGAAGTTATCGGTTGTAACTGCCTGTGCAATCGATAGTGGCATCTCAGCGCGTGATTTACTCGCTCAACTGCTGACATTGGTTGGCGGACGAGGTGGAGGAGAAGCTCGCCTGGCGCAGGGTGGTGGGGCAGGGGGGCCAGAGCAGGTCAGGTTTTTACTTGCTCAAGCAGAATTATTCGTCCAAAAATTGCTCGCTTAAACCGGAATTATTTTATTGGGTCGCGAAGGTATCAATTAACAACCTGACATCACCGCCCACGGGGTAGAGGATCGGGCATGTGCAGCCATGCCTACGATATTCTGTCACCTTTGCGCGCGCCTCGGCAGGTGTGCCAGATGCAGTGATGCGGAGAATTAACTCCTCGGGTACCAGGTGCTTGGCGCGGTTAATTTGCTCTTTTGTGGCGGGCCAACCCAGGATGGATTGAATGGCAGCCACCACCTCCTGTGACACCCCAGAGGCTTTAGCAATATGGGGTTGTTGCGCCAGGTACTGACACAACAGCATACGCGTTGAGTCAATCGCCCGCTCATGGTCGAGATCAACTGAGCATACCACAAGCTGTGGACGATCCAGGGATTCCAGGTTGCGTCCGGCGCGCCGGGCGCCTGCTTCGAGGAACTCCAAGGCGTTGTCGTTGTATTCAGGCGGGACACAGTAGTTAAGCACCACGCCGTCGGCGATCTCGCCAGACAGTTCCATCATTTTGTCACCGGTAGCGCCGATCATGATGGGAATCTGGCGTGGCTCCCGCCGGCCATGCACCACATCCAGCTCGATACCATCCACATGAATAAAATCCCCATGAAATGTAACACGCTCCATGTTCAACAGGCGACGTAATATTTCAACGGTTTCCCGCATCGCGACGAGTGGTTTCCGGCGGTCTACGCCTACATTGCGTGCCAATGGATCCCACCAGGCGCCAATCCCGCAAATGATGCGGTTTGGTGCCAGGTCATCCAGAGTAAGAAAGGTGGCAGCCAGGAGACCAATGTTGCGTGTCCAGTTGTTGATCACCCCCGAGCCAACTTTAATCCACTCGGTGACTGCTGCATAGGCAGCCATCGGAACGATTGCATCGCGCACCAGGCGCGACTCAGCCTGCCAGACCGCTTCAAATCCGTGTTGTTCCGCATAACGGACATACTCCAGGCCATCGCGCAGGTCATGAGCGTCCTGTAGATAGAGAGCCACTCGTTCAGTCATCCGCTTCACATCCTTTCATCAGGAATTTCTAACTCATCTACGACTCTTCTCAACACTTCTGGTTCGAGCAGATAGTGTTCAAATTCCGCACTGACCTGTTCAAGGTCTTCAGGCAAATCCATGTCCAACCCCAGGGAAGGCAAGGTAACTATTTCCAGGCGCGCACCGGCTTCTCTTGCGCTGGCGCAGTGGCGTTGAAAAGATCCAGGGCCGAATTCGTAGGGGATTACCCCCAATGGGCAAATCAGCAACGCATTTGTTCCTAGTTGGTGACGATCGGGTGCGATAACAACAACCGGTGGGTCGCAGGCGCGTTCAATCATGGCATGGATATCTTCAACCGTGAGAAGCGGCAGGTCAGCCGGGACGATTAACACACCCCGGGTCTGGTAATTCTTTACCACGACAGTAGCACGCGCCAGCGCCAGGTTAAGCTGGGGAGCCCCGTTCTCCTGAACAGTGCGCGCACCATGTTGCCGCGCCAGAGCCAGGGCAGCCGGGTCACGACTGACCACCAGCACATGTTCAATATCCGGAATAGAAGTCAGGGTTTCAAGGGTGTGGGAGAGTAAGCGCCGGTTCAGGTCAGTGCGTTCATCTTCGGTGAGTACACCAGACAGGCGGCTTTTACCACGACGTAAGGGTTTTATAGGGACAATCGCCCAGAGGGTCATAAAAACGGTGACCTTCCTTCTTGTGGATTTTAACCCACAGCTAGGTTGGCAGACAGAATGTGATCACCTGGCGCGCCAGGCGCTGGCGATCCTGTGGAGTTTTCATAATTGTATCGGTCAGATGAGGAATCAGGCCAATATCCTGGATCGCCTCAATCTGACTGCGATCCTGCTCGTCGAAGATAAAGTCGCTGATGAGACTGCCATACTGTTGGGCGACCGCCAGTGCAGAAGGCTGGATACCCAACTCAGCGTACATCTTGGCTGCTGGCCCTTTGAGCGCCTGTCCGCAGATGATCGGTGAGATCGCCGCAACAGGTAAACCGCAATCTCGGCGCGCCAGAATAGTATGACGTATGCCTGGAACAGCCAGGATTGGGCCAATACTCACCCAGGGGTTCGATGGGCAAATGATCACCAAATCCGCCCCTTCGATTGCTTCCAGAACCCCTGGCGCAGGCTGAGCCTGTTCAATGCCGGCGAAGCGGAAACCCCGCACGCGCGGCTGGCATTGGCGGTGGACAAAGTATTCCTGGAAAGGGAATTCACCTTCCTCAGTATACACCCAAGTTGGTAGGAAGTCATCACTCATCGGTAAGACTTTGACCTGGATACCCCAGGCGTGGCATATCTGCGCAGTCACCTGGCTGAGGGTTTCACCCAGGTGCAACCGGCGAGTACGTTCCAGGTGTAAGCCCAGGTCGCGGTCGCCCACCTGGAACCAGGTGGGGCCTCCCAACTCGCCCAGGCTTTCCAGGGCCAGCCAGGTATCATCCATCCTGCCCCAGCCCGTGACCGGATTGGCCCGTCCAGCCAACGTATAGCAGATGGTGTCCAGGTCGGGACTGATATGGAGCCCGAGGTGTTCGAAATCATCCCCGGTATTGACGATGAGGGTCAGATCTCTCTGCAGGAGCAGTTGAGCCAGGCCATCCGCCAATTTTGCGCCACCCACACCCCCAGCAAGAGCCACGATACGCGTCATCTTTATGAACCTAGCCCATCGTGGTCACATTTTCAATCAGGATCTTGTAGGTAATTCTCTTTTCACCCGGACGGCGATTGCCATAATACGCAGTGCCAGTATATTTTCCAGCCAGAGCGTCAATATGAGCGTCTGCGCCTTCTGTGGTTATTTCTACCACCCGCCCGCGTACCTGTATGTAGCGATAAGGATTTTTCGGATCCATAATCGCCAGTGCCACCCGGGGATTCCGGCGTATATTTCGATCTTTGGTGCGACCAGCTGCTGAATTGATCAGGATGTACACACTGTCGCTATTGAACCAGATTGGTGTTACCTGGGGCGAGCCATCCCTCATCAAAGTTGCCAGATGAGCGAAGGCACGTGTTTCGTCCTTCAATAAATCCTGAAAAGCTATAGGAATAATATCCATTAAAACCTCCTGAGAGTTACTTTTCTCCTATGCCACTAGGTGAATATATTCTGGGGCGTTCAACCAGGATGGAGCGCATAAATGTGCAGTTGAGAAAATCTAGAATTGCCTCAATCTCAACCTGGGTACAGCAACTCAGACATGTGAATTACCGGAACAGGTCTTGTTCTTTTAGGCGCAGCAGCTCAACCAGGCAACCTTCTCTGAGCGGGTAAGGAAAGCCACGCACATGTACCGCAGGAGTGCCTTCGGCAGCCTGTCCCATCATCAACGAGGCAGCTGCGGCTAACTCATCCGCTACGCCCACTTGCGTGATTTGCAGCCGGTAGCCGAATAAATCAGGCCAACCGCGCATGTCGGTCAGACCGGGTAAACCAGATAAGCCGATCGCCAATCCGACGGTGCCCAGGCGCCAGGCTCGCCCGTGCGAATCAATGATCAGCACGCCAAGCCGGGTTCCGCTCGCGCTTTCTAGCTGTTGGCGTATGCTTCGCGCAGAGGCATCCGGATCTTCCGGCAGTAATAGAACCCAGCTTTCGGGATCGAGCGTCGGGTCGTCCGCACTAGAAAACTCCGAGCCAACATTGGAATGGTCAATTCCCGCGCTGGCGCACACGAATCCCAGGCGGTGTTCTACGATGATCGTGCCTGGTCGGGTGCGTAGCACAGCGCGGCTCTCGCGCAGGATCAACTCGACCAGGCGAGGATCTTTCTCTGTTTGGCGGGCAAGTTCGATCGCTGGCGCAGAGGGCGTCACCTGAGCCAGGTTTATCAGGCGCCCCTCGGCTTTGGAAACGATTTTCTGAGCCAGCACCAGTATATCGCCATCCTGTAAAGTAATCCCAGTCGCAGCCAACGCCGCCTGGAGTAGCGTGGACAGATCGTCACCTGGCTGAACCAGGGGGATGCCGGATAAGGGAGTGAGGACTAGCGGCATGAGATCGTCCGAGTAATGAATTACCTGTATTCTATTTCGGAACCGTGCCGGTTAAGCCGGAGACGGCGATGCTGGCCGTCTTGACGCTATACCGCTGGTTCAGGCTGATTAAGAGTGAGGTGAGACCCTCGACAACCACAGCATTATCCAAACCGCCGGCGTAGTAAGCATGCATGCCAATATCAGCCGCCAGTTGGATCACTACCTCGGCGGAAGCTGGATCATCTGAACAGATTAAAACATCGGTTTCTAACGATTCACCCAGGTTCTTCTTCAACATGTTGGCTGGCACATTTTGAAATGCAGCTACCACGTGTACACCGGGCCCCAAGATATCTTGCGCCTGGCGCGCCGCGGCTGGTGGATCCGGCGGTCGCGGATCACGATAATCAACCCGGGCTGTCGCATCCACCAGGATCTTTCCCTGCAAACTTTCTCTCAAGTACACCAGGGCTTCCTGATGAGCGCTCTGCACAACAGTCAGGATGCATAAATCGGCTGCTTGGGCTGCGGCGCGGTTTTCCATACCGCGGATTGTGTGAATATTTAACCGACTGTTGATCTCTCTGGCAGTGGCTTCAGCTTTTTCTACCTGGCGAGATCCGATGATGATCGGATACCCGGCATGAGCCCAGCGTAATGCCAACCCTGGACCTTCTTTGCCGGTGCCGCCAAGGATTGCCAGGATTGGTTTGGGATTAGTTTCCGAAGGGGTCATAATTCTTTATGGTAGCGTGCCCAACAATTCATCGCCAGCTCGCGTGCCCGGGATGCAATTGTTTCTTCATCCAGCGTAAGCATCTGGCGGTTGTGCATCAGTGCCCGACCAGCGACGATCGTGGTCGTCACTAAACTTTCATGAAAACCGAAGAGGATGTGCCAGGGCAGGTTTTCAACATTCAGGGGGGTGATCGGGTGGTAATCGACAAAAATCAGGTCAGCGTGAGCGCCGGGTGTTAATACACCCAGCTGCGCTGCCGGAAAGAATTGCCCGGCCATCCAGGCGTTGTTGTACACCCCCATGCGGATGATATCCATGCCTGTCATACGCCGGGGATCGCGATGCCAGACCTTGTGCAGCAGATAGGCAGTCTTCCATTCTGTCCACATCGTGGATGAAAAACCGTCAGTGCCGATACAAACACCCACCCCGCAGCGCAGCAGGCTTTCTACCTCAGCTACACCAACACCGTTATTCATGTTCGAGCGCGGTTGGTGAACGACCCAGGTGCCGGATTCGGCCAGCAAGTTGACCTCGCGTGCATCCACATGGACCGCATGCGCGGCGATGCTGTGGGAGCCAAGCAAGTCATGCCGGTGCAGGCGATCCACGACCCGTAGACCGTATTTCGCCAGGCTGTCATACTGATCAGCTTCAGATTCGGCTACATGAATATGGAACCCACTCCCTCTGGGAGACGCCTCCCGGCAGGCAATGAGCGTTTCATCAGAGAGAGTCAGGCTGGCATGCAAACCAAAAGTCGCGGCGACCCGCCGGCCTGGATCCGTTATTGGTTGAGGGCGTGGATGATTACTCGCAGCTACTTTCTTCAGGAAGCGCACGTTTTCAGCGATGCCGGCCTTCGCTCCATCTGTCCCGTTACGATCGGTTACTTCGTAGCATAAAACGGCGCGCAGACCAGACTGCTCTACAGCTTCAGCGATTACATCCAACGATCCATCAATGGCATTGGGTGAGGCATGATGATCGATCAAGGTGGTAGCGCCGTGCCGGATCGCCTCGACCAGCATCACCAGGGCTGAAAATCGAATGTCATCGTAAGTCAGGGCGCGGTCTAACGGCCACCACAGTTTTTCAAGGATTTCCGGGAAATCTTTGGGCGCGGGACCTGGGATGGTCATGCCACGCGCAAAGGCGCCATAAAAATGGGTATGCGCGACGATACTGCCAGGCATGACATATTGTCCGCCCGCGTCCAGGATCTTGGTCTCGGGATGGCGGGTGACCATCTGCGCTTGCGGCCCAATTTCGGCAATTAATCCATTGGACAGGTATAACGCCTGCCCCTCCAGGATTTGGTTCGGTTCCTCCCAGGTGATTAGCTTGCCGTTCGTGATGAGCATGCTTTTTCGCCTAATCGAAAATTGTGGGCTGGTTGGGTTGGTCCCGCGCCAGGAAAGCATCCTGGATATGGCGCAGGAGCGTGCGCTCACCCGATAGAACGGGCGGTATTTCATCTGAACCGAAGAAAGCTACTGCGGTTGTCTCGCTGCCGGGTGTGGCCTCACCACTGATCAGTTCGCAAAGGAACAAGATCTTGTACGCGTGAAACAACTCCAGCGGTCGGGCACGATTGGCATCATAGACTCCGATAACCTTATGCGCCTTCACTCGGAAACCAGCCTCTTCCCAGGTTTCTCGTTCAGCGGCCTGGGAGGGATAGTCACCCACATCCGCCCAGCCGCCTGGCATCGTCCAACCACCGTCCAGCCGTTCACGCACCAGTAACAGCTTGCCATTCTGAAATACTGCTGCACGCACATCGACGCGCGGTGTGGCATAACCAGTCTGAGCCAGAAAGATACGCTGGATTGGTTCAGCCGGGAGGTCAGCATGGGCGCTGATAATTTCAGCAGCGAGGTCGATCAGCCGTCCGTAACGCTGGCGATCATAGTCATTCAGGGCGTAATGGCAGCCAGTCTGACCCAGAGCCTGGATTTCGCGCGCCCATTCCAACCAGCGCGGTCCGGACGGTAGAGTTGAGTCAATCATTAATTACTTGCCCGCAGAGGCGGGTGTGGTTTTTACAGGGATATGCGCTTTGCGCGGCCGACGGACGCCATGCGTACCTCGGTTGATCTTACCGCGCCGGGATTTTCGATCACCTTTTCCCATAGAACGATCAGAACTCCTTTCAATTTAATATATATATCGCATTCACTCAACAAACATGATCTGCCAGGAAAAACCTGATAATGTTGCGCCCAATATTGTAACCTGATTCTAAACCCTGGTAAACATGATTTTCTATTTTGGATAACTAATCCACCTTACAATCCATTGATAAAAACCTCTTATTGCGGTAATCTATGAGGACGATGCAAAGCAGAAGGAGTTGTTATGAAAACTGGAATAAATGAGGCTCTAGCTTATGCCAGAGATAATCAAGGGCGGTATTTAACGGAATTAATGGAAATCATTCGAATCCCATCTGTCTCGACCGATCCGAATGCCGCTCTGGAAATGCAGCGCGCTGCGCAGTGGATCGCGGCTCAATTGCTCAGCCTGGGCATGACTCGGGTAGATATTTTCCCAACCGCGGGCAAACCCGTTGTCTATGGGGAATGGCTGGGGGCAGGCAGCGGTAAACCGACGGTGTTAATCTATGGTCATTACGATGTTCAGCCAGCCGAACCTCTAGATCTCTGGGATACACCCGCTTTCGATCCACAAGTGCGCGGGGAGAACCTGTATGGGCGCGGCGCCTCGGATATGAAGGGCCAGGTGATGGTCACGCTTAAAGCGGTGGAAGCCCTGGCGCGCCGTGGTGTATTACCGGTCAATGTCAAGTTTTTAGTTGAAGGTGAAGAAGAGATTGGTTCGCCCAGTCTGGACGGATTCATTGCCAACCACCGGGAGTTGTTAGCCTGCGATTTCGCGCTCAATCCGGATACCGGCATGTTAGGTGCGGATATTCCCACGATCACTTATGGCCTGCGCGGTCTGGCTTATTTCGAATTGCGTGTCTCCGGTCCGGCTCACGATCTGCATTCAGGTCTGTACGGCGGCGCGGTGCATAATCCGGCGCAGGTGCTGTGTGAGTTGATCGCCGGTATGCACGATGCCCAGGGGCGGATCACCTTACCGGGGTTTTATGATCGAGTTATTGAATTAAGCGTCGATGAGCGTGCTGAACTGGCGCGATTGCCTGCTGACGACGCGTTTTACTTGCTGCAGACTGGAGTACCAGCCTTGTATGGTGAAGCTGGTTTTACGGCGATGGAGCGGGTTGGGGCGCGGCCAACTCTCGAAGTCAATGGTTTGTTCTCTGGTTTTACCGGGACAGGCTCCAAAACCGTATTACCCGCCAAAGCCATGGCTAAAATCTCCATGCGCCTGGTGCCCGATCAGGATCCAGTTGAAGTGCATCAGCAGCTCCTGAGCTACCTGGGGGAACATGCTCCTGTGACGGTGCACTGGGAGGTTATCCCCATGGCAAGCGGACCGGCTTCGATCACCGATCGCTGCTATCCTGCAGTTGGCGCGCTCTACCGCGCATTGGAAGCCACCTGGGGGAAACGCCCCGTCTTTCGACGCGAGGGAGGTTCTGTCCCCGTGGTGGCTCAGATGCACAAGTTATTAGGAGTCGAGTCGGTGCTGACCGGCTTCGGATTACCCGATGACAATTTACATGCGCCAAACGAGAAGTTGTATCTTCCCGGTTATTATCGAGGCATCGAAGCCTTGATCCGTTTCTTCTGCATATTGGGAGAAGGTAACCGATGAGCGGCAAAACAACAGTTTCGGCAGAAGCACAGGTTCGCTCTCAGAAGATGCCTTCCTACGGTGGACAGGCCGTCATCGAAGGGGTGATGATGCGGGGCGCGCGGGCGGTGGCGATTGCTATGCGCGCGCCTAACCGGGAAATCGTTCTGCACACCGACCAGTTGAGTGGTATTTACCAGAGCCGTCTGGTGAAGATACCTTTCTTGCGCGGGTTGATAGCTTTGTGGGACGCGCTGGGTCTGGGAATGCGCGCCATTACACTCTCGGCAAATGTTCAAACCGGAGAAGAGGAGAAGCTGGAAGGCGCGTCACTATACCTGACCGTGGGTATTGCATTGGTCATTACAGTTGGTTTGTTCTTTCTCGCACCGGCTGCCCTCGGTCAATGGTTCGAGCGCCTGCTCAGCAGTATTAATCCGTTGAATACCTGGGCGAGCTGGATAGGTAATTTGGCGGAGGGTCTGATTCGCCTGGCGCTGTTATTCGGTTATATCTGGGCGATCGGCTTCATGCCTGATATCCGCCGTGTTTTCGCCTACCACGGCGCTGAACACAAGACGATAAACGCCTTTGAAGCTGGCGCGGAATTGACGCCTGAAAACGTCGCCAGGTATTCGCTGGAACACCCGCGTTGTGGGACAGCTTTTATGCTTACCCTGGTGCTGCTATCTATCCTGTTATTCAGCTTGCTGGGACCGCTGCCAACTGCTGTCCGCCTGCTCAGCCGGGTGTTGCTTTTACCGGTGTTGGCTATGCTGGCGTATGAATATATTCGTTGGACGGCCAATCACTTGAATTCACCTGTTGTGCGTGTCCTGGTGCGCCCAAACCTGGCGATGCAACGCCTGACCACACGCCAGCCAGATCTAGAGATGTTGGAAGTAGCTATCGCCGCCTTTGAAAAGATGAAAAGCATGGAAACGTGATTTGATAAAATCATGGCATCCAGTAATTACTTTGGGATTTCTGTGCTTCGCCATCCTGGTAAGCGCCTGTGGCGCAGGTAGCTTTTGGCTGCCGCCTACTCCCACGCCCACTATCGAATGGAAACCCTCCGCGACGCCAGTGCGTCTGGCAGATCTGGCGGTGAGCAGCTTGACGATTGAAACGCCCTCGGGTAACCTGTGTAATATCACAGCGGATGACCTGTGGTTACAACTGGAAATCGTCAACCAGGGGGAAGCTGACGCCGGGCAATTCATTATCGAGGTCAATGGCAACCGTCAACAAGTACCCGACGGTCTGGCTGCTGGTAAAAGAATTGTAATCGGTTTCCGGGGCTATCAGTATCGGACCAGTGTGCGCCTGGATGTTACAGATCAGGTTAAGGAGACCAATGAGGCCAATAATTTGCACGTTAAGGAGATGGCTCAACCAACCCGCCCGGTGATTTGCTTTGTAACGCCAACCCCACAGGTTGCGGTTGCTCAACCCCTGAGCACTCTAAAAGGTCATACCGGTGCGGTTACCTCGGTAGCATTTTCACCAGACGGCAATCTGGTCGCTTCAGGTTCATCCGATAACACCCTGCGTTTGTGGCGAGTCACCCAGGGTGTACTGCTACGCACGATGACCGGTCATCCGTTTCCAATCCTGGATGTAGTTTTTTCCCCGAATGGAGGCACTCTGGCAACAGCCTCCAGCGACGGGATTGTGCGTGTCTGGCAGGTGTCCAATGGCGCTTTGCTCGATTCCTTCACCGGACATGGCGGTCGTGTTACCAGCGTGGCCTTCGCGCCGGATAGTCGCACATTGGCGTCAGGGAGTGAAGATTATACAGTTCGATTATGGAACCTGGTGACTGGTAGGTTAACCCTGACGATTGACGAAGGGATGGCCAGTGTGAATTGCCTGGCCTTTTCTCCCGATGGCAATCTATTGGCCTGGGGAGAGCAGGATGGTCACCTGCGCTTGTGGAAGGTGGTGGAGGGCGCCTGGCTGAATATTGTTCGATTGAGCAATGAAGCGATTACCAGTCTGGCGTTTTCTCCAGATGGCACCTGGTTAGCGACCGGCACTGCCCAGGGAATGTTGTATATTTTACGCGTTGCAGATGGGAAAGTGGTTCATCAATCCTCCCCTCACACCCAGGCGATCACCGGATTGGCTTATTCTCCCGACGGGAATTGGTTCGTCACCGCCTCACGAGAGGGTATCTTACGCCTTTGGCAAGTTCGATTGGTTCAAGAGGTAACATTGCCCGTGGGTACAACGCCAACCCCGGGCACGCTACCTCCTCCAATCGCAACCGCGACTTATCCGCCGGTAAATCTCCAACTTACCCTCTCGCGCCTTTTGCGAGGTCACGCAGGTCCGGTGACCAGTGTGGCTTATTCTCCACGTGGCAATCTTATCGCCTCTGGTTCGGAAGATCAAACTATCCGCTTGTGGGAACCGCCTGGGAGTGAAAATCCCTGAGTTGTTATTTCATGCGCTTTCATAAACCTCGCCTCCGCAATTTCACACTCCTGGTGTTCGGTATTGGCCTGGTTGGATTCGCATTATTGGCCTGGTTCGGTTTAGGTCTGCGTCCTCAACCCGCTCAAAAAAATGAAGCCCTTTTCCAGGGTATTACTTACGCACGTTTGGTGCGACAAACACCCCGTTCGCTGGTGGTTCATGTAGTCCGAGTAAAACTAAACCAAAAAGGACTTTCCTTCCTGGTGACACCTGGTGATCCAAAAAGGGAATTACCGCTCAAAGCTCGCACAACTTCCCAGTTCTTGTCTGAATATAAACTGCAGGTGGCTATCAATGGGGATAGTTTCTCTCCCTGGCGGAATACCGCATTGGATGATTATCCAAAACCCGGTGATCCCGTTGCACCAACCGGACTGGCGGCTTCGAAAGGGGTAATCTATTCCCGGGCAACCGATAACCTACCCACCCTGTACATCTCGCGCACGAATCAAGCCAGGTTTAATCCTCCTCCTGGCCAAATTTACAACGCCATTTCAGGTAATCATATGCTGGTTGACCGAGGCCAGGTCCAGCCAGACCTTGATGAAGACTTGCAGCCTCGCACAGCCGTCGGTCTGGATCGGCGCAGCCGGGAGTTGATCCTGGTTGTCGTGGATGGTCGTCAGCCTGGTTTCAGCGAAGGGGTTTCATTACTCGAATTGGCCAGCTTAATGATCGAATTCAATGCTTATTGGGGGATGAATCTGGATGGCGGCGGCTCCTCAACCCTGGTCGTTCAGGATCCTTCTGGCCAACCGAAAGTGCTCAACTCTCCGGTTGAGCACCGCTGGCCAGGTCGTGAGCGTCCGGTGGGCAACCATCTGGGCATTTTCGCACCGGGACTGTCATCGAAATAAACCGGAATAATCCGCTGATAATTTGTAGTAATTGACTGATTTTATAAATGATAAAATTCAGCAACACTCCTTAATCATTTTCGGAGTATCTTAGCGAACAGGATTGTGTTTTCATTTTACCTATCTTCTACAGGAATCATAAATGCAAATCGATCTAGAGCTTTACCGCCGCGATGTGATCCTCCCGACCAGGCCGCCTCTGCGCCTGTCGGTGATTGACATTGCGCCAGAACATCCCCACCGGACCATGGTATTTATCCATGGCTTTGGAGGACAGGCGACGCAATGGCAATACCAGCTCCAAATGTTTTCCGCAGAGAATCGCGTTATCGCGCTGGATTTGCGCGGTCATGGACGTTCGGACCGGTCACGCGATGGATATGCTATGCAACAAATCCTGGCTGACCTGGTGATGGTTCTGGATGTCTTGGGCGTGAATGAGAAGATCATCCTGGCTGGACATTCTTTCGGGGGGGCGATCGTCACTGAATTTGCCCTGGCCTATCCTCAACGAGTGGAACGCCTGGTGTTGATCGCCGTGGCCAGAGTGTTTCGTTTGAACTGGTTTTACAGTTTGCCATTGCGCCTCCCCGCGGCTACCTTGCAGTTCCTTACACCCTTCACTCGCCATTGGTTGAAAGCCCATCCGACCGTTCTAAAAGCATGGTACGACAGCACAGTTGCCCAATGGGATGGACGAGTGCTCTTCCCGCGCTTAAATTTTCCGACTCTGGTGATCCGTGGTCACCTGGATGTTGTCCTGGCAAAACCGCTTTTTGACGAGGTGGCCCGCTTGATTCCCAACGCGGAGGAGGTGGATGTCGGCGCTTCGGGTCACCTGGTGATGTTGGAGCGACGTGAAGCAGTCAACCGGGCAATTGCACGGTTTATGGAGGGCGAACGTCGGATGAGTCCATCGTCTGCTTCGATCGGGGAAGGGGAAATGTTTTCGGTCGGTCACGCACGAAGCAGTTTAATGAAGGAGCGACCCTGGTTGGGGCATTATGAAAAAGACGTGCCCTATACCGTGGCCGTGCCTCGGGTGCCCCTGTTTGAGCTCTTGAGTTCAGCCACCCGGCGCTTCGGCAGACGGACAGCGCTTATTTTTGAAGGCCGGCGGCTGTCTTACCAACGCCTGGAACAGGAAGTCAATCGCTTTGCCAATGCGCTCATCAACCTGGGGATCAAACCTGGCGATCGGGTGATCCTGATCTTACCCAATTTGCCACAATTAGTCGTTGCCTTTTATGGAACATTGAAAGCTGGCGCCGTGGCAGTTTTCACACTCCCCACCACTCAACCCGAGGAACTGATCCGCCAGATTTGCGATTCGGGGGCGCGTGTGTTGGTCATCCTGACCCAATTCGACGAGTTAATCGCTCAGATCAATAAACTCGAACCATGCGGTCAATCACCTTTGGCGCATGTGATCTTTACCCACATTACGGATTACTTGCCCCCTCTCAAGCGCCTGGTGTGGCATCTTTCAGCGGAGCGGCGCCGCCAACATCAGTTGGATCTCAAGCTGAATGCCAGCACTCATGCCTTCAAGCCCCTGTTGGCAGCCCAAAGCCCTGCCGCGCCTGCGCTTGAGGTCGCTTCACGTGACCTGGCTGTGGTTCAATATACTGGCGGCACCACCGCTGATCCAAAGGGTGTCATGCTTTCTCATCGGAATCTGGTAGCCAATACTCTGCAAACCCGCCATTGGATGCCAGGCGCTCAGGAGGGTCGCGAACGTTTCTTAAGTGTAGTGCCCTTTTCTCACAGCTACGGTCTGACCACTTGCCTTAACCTGCCGTTGGCGCTTGGCGCAAGCGTGATCCTGCTGCCATCCTTCGAGCTGATGCCAGTTTTGCGCGCCATACGCCGTTACCGACCGACGATCTTTCCAGGTGTACCGCAGATGTATGTTGCTTTGTTGGATGTCCCAAAAATTCGTCACTACGGCATCCGCTCGATCAAAGCCTGCCTGAGCGGATCAGCGCCATTACCGATTGAAGTTCAAGAGGCCTTCGAGAAGTTGACCCGCGGACGGCTGGTGGAAGGTTACGGATTAACCGAAGCCGGACCGGTGACGCATGCTAATCCTCTGTTCGGTCTGCGGAAATATGGAAGTATTGGCATCCCGCTCCCTTCCACTGAGGCGCGCCTGTTTGATCTGCGTACCGGGAAACGCAGGGTGCCGGTGGGTCACATTGGCGAGTTGGCCGTGCGTGGTCCACAGGTCATGCTGGGATACTGGCAGGATAAAGAAGCCAATGACCGGGTATTGACTCCGGATGGCTGGTTGCTGACGGGCGATGTTGCACAGATGGATAGCGATGGTTACTTCCGGATTATCGCCCGAAAGGCGGATATGTGGTATCCGAATAAGCCAGCCAAACAACCGGCCTTCCCGCGCGATGTCGAAGAAGTTTTATTTGAGATTCCCCAGGTCAAAGAGGCGGCTGTGGTGGCAGTTGCGGGACGTCCGATTGCCTTTGTAATTGGCAGGCGCGAGCGCCTGACGGGGGAAGCCGTGATTGCTTATTGCCGGAGACGTCTACCTCCGGAGCTGGTACCGCGCCTGGTGATATTTGTTGATGATTTCCCGCGTACCTTTATCGGCAAGGTGTTGCGACGAGAATTAGCCCGCCGGGTGCCACCCAATCCATGATGACTGCCGGAAATCCGGACGTGTTGATCCATGCCCGTATCGAAGGCGACGGGCAGCCGGTGATCTTGATTCACGGGATGGCGGCCTCGCTCTACGACTGGGATCATTTGATTCCAGAATTAGTGGCGGCGGGTTATCGCGCCTGCGCGTTGGATCTGCTGGGGCATGGCGATAGCTATAAACCTGATGATCCACTACGGTATGATATGGATACCGTGTATGCCTTGTTAGACTCCTGGATTGACAGCCTGGATCTTCAAGCCCCCTGCCGGCTGGTGGGTCACTCACTGGGTGGTTATCTGTCTCTGCGCTACACCCTGGCGCATCCAGAGCGAGTGAAAAGTTTGTTTTTGATCGACCCATTTTTCAGCCCCAGCCAACTCCCTCCCTCGGTTAGCATTCTTAACCGCCGGCCCGACCTGGGGGCTCAGGCGTTACAAGCTGTGCCACAATGGATGATTAATAATTTGATCGGTTGGGATCTCTTTACCCGCAAGCATTTCTCACCCCAGGCGCGCCAGCGCATGGCAGCCGATTTAAAACGCGCCTCTCCCAACATTCTGCGTATCCTGCAAAGAGTGCCTGACTTGACGCCGCGCCTGGCTGAAGTTCGCTGTCCCAGCCAGGTGATCTGGGGTGAGCGCGATCGCACGCTGCTTCCTTCAACCTTTACCGTCCTGGTAGCTACCTTACCGCAGGCTTCTGGTCATCCGATCCCCAATTGCGGTCATCAACCGCATATCAGCCAGCCGGCGCGGGTAAACTGCTTAATCCGAGAATTTTTCTCTCAATTTGATTGAAATCCCATCTTTTTGAGCAGATTCCGCCCGGTCCACTCAGCAGGTATGGGAAGGTCAAGAGCTGCCAGGATGGTTGGCGCCAGGTCGGTAATGGCTACCGGTGCTGCAAGCGCCTGACCTTTCGGGACGCCTGGACCATGCAGAATCACCGGAACAGTCATGTCTTCTGGAAGGTCAGTGCCATGTGAATGATCATGCCCGCCGTGATCAGCCGTGACAATCAGCAGGCTGTTGGGAGGAAGCGCCCGTCGGATCAAACCAACGCACCGGTCAGCCCGAGCAATGATTTCCAGGTAAGCCGGTGACATCCAACCAGAGGAATGACCGGCGATGTCTGTCAGACCCAGGTAAATAAAGGCGAAATTCACGGGTTTCTGGGCCATCCAGCTGACGACCAGTTCTGTCAGCTCCAGGTCGCCCATGCCATCGGATTGTTCCAGGTTCTTCAGGAAAAATGCGCGATCCAACGCACCCGGACGCGCCAGGTCACGTAATTCTTCCCAATTGTAGAAGGAGGCGGTGGATAATCCAGCCTGGTGGATCACCTCAAACAGGCTGGGAACTGGCGGATTGGAGGGGTGGTAGATATTATCGGTGATGCCATGCCGCTCGGGTGTTACACTCCAAAACAATGATGCAATACAGGGCAACGAGATGGATGGCATCACGGTTGTGGCAGCTAAAGTAAAGCTGCCACCGGTCATCAGGTCATCCATTTCCGGTATGACTGCCTGTTGCAGGCCATCCGGGCGCATCCCATCGATCAGGATCAAGGCGATATGGGTGTTGGTATTCATTTTATAGCTACGATGACCAGTCCAGTTGAGATTAACGCCAGACCGAGCAAGCGGGGTGGGTCAGCCGGCTCTTTCTGCAAGAATATCCCAGCCAAAGCGCCCAGGGGGATACTGAGCTGGCGGAAGGCCGCGACGTAGCTCACATCGGTGACATAAGCCATCGCAGCCAGCACCAGCCCATAAGTGGCGGTAATAATTATCCCTGTCAGTGCGGCTACCATCAGAGGGGAAGCCTGTTTTATTATCGGCTGGTTACGCAGGTTGGGATTCAGGAGTTGCCCAAGAAGCCGGCGCTCTGGCGGGTGAGCCAGGATGTAAACCAGCAACGCCAGCGCGGTGGTCATGGATTCCAGCTCTACATAAAGGAGTGTATTTGCCTGTCCGCTCAATCCCAGTTCGGTATCAGCGCGCAGCGTACGCAGTGCCTGGTCGTCAGTCAGCGTGTAACCCGTTGTGCCCAGGGCGGTCAGCACAGCGAAGGCGCAGCACCAATTGATGAACAGTTCCGTCCGCAGCGAACGAAAGGAGCGCAACGGGAGTACCAGACAACCGGCAGCCACGCCAGCCATGCCCAGCAAACCCAGTGGATGGATGCCCTGGCTGCCCCAAGCCAACCGGATGCTTGCCACCCACAACACCGGCAACGCTCGGGCTAAGGGATAAGCGATAGACAGGTCGCCGTGCCGGTAGGCCCCGGCCAGCCCGATATAATACACAGCCTGGCAAATCCCCGCCAGGCTGACAAGCAGCCAGACAAGCGCTGGAATCCTTGGCAGCGCTGCCCGGTAAATAAACAAAATAGGCGCCAGCAGGATAACTGCAGCTAACGAAGCAATCAAGAAGAATCCCACCGAAGGATTCTGGCGTTTCCCCAATGTGTTCCAACCTGCGTGGGTGACTGCCGAAATGCCGATCAGCAGGATCGCCAGGGGAGTAATTTAATTAATCCGGCTTATGAATTTTCCCGTAGTCTTCTGGTCCAAGTTCGGATGGAGATTCGGGTGGAGTAGAGACAGCCGGTGGTGTTGGCGCAGGTGTTTGTGGAGCAGTCGGTGCTGCGGGAACTGCTTTCTTTGCAGCCAGGGTAGCCTGTTGCGCAGCCTTCTCCTGTTCGGCTTTTTCCTGTTCGAGACGTTGCTTGCGGTAGATAGTTTCGTCTTTTTCTAAGGCTTTCTCGACCTCCGCAGCCAGAGCCTGTGTGTAGCCTTCTTTATTCAGCCGGCGCAGGAAATCCCCCTGCAAGCGCGGTGGGAGCAATTTGATGCGTTGCGCCAGGCGGTCTTTGAGCGGATCAGTACTCATTATTCCTCCATTTGTACACTCGATATTATTGAATGTGGATGGGATGCTGCTATTGTACCAGATTGACTTCATGATATCATTCCCACTGTCGCTTTCTGAATGAGGAACAGTATCATGCGCTGGAAATTATTCTTATTCGTCCTAATTGTTATCATTTACCCCCTGGTAGCTTGCCTGGGTAGCTCTGTTCTACCCAACAAATCGGGGCAGCCATCTCAATCCCCCTCGACACAATTGACACCTGGAGCAACCCCGAAAATTCTTCCTGCTGATACTCCTGTCTTACAGACGGCCATTCTCGGGCAGCCATTCCAGTTGCGCGGTGGTCAGGCAGTCGCCCTGGTAGATGAAAACCTGACGGTCCGTTTTGCTGCAGTGCTGGAAGATTCGCGCTGTCCCCGGAACGTGACTTGTGTCTGGAGTGGTCGGGCGCGCCTGCAGGTGGTCTTGCAGAAAGGTCAGGAGGCAGAGAGTATCCTGGAAGTAAACAGCCTCCCCGGGCAGGTTCCAGTTCAATTTCAATCTTATCAGATAACCTTAGCGGCGCTGGATCCGTATCCTGAGGAAGCCGGACGGACTTATAAGTTATCCGATTATTTAATGACAATCGTTGTAGAACGTGTCACACCGCGAGCATAGCTGGAGATCCCTGGGTGTCTATCCCCCGTAATACCGACCTCATTAAAAATAATATCGGTGTTGGTCGAAAGGCCAACACCGATATTTTGAACTATATGGTTAGCGAGTTACCGAGGGTAGGTAGATCCACCAAAGAGGTAAGGCAGAAGGTGCTATACCGGTACCACCCGGGCTTAGTAGACTTAAGTTTGTATCCACGCTGACGATCGTCGGATTGGGCATACCACTCGCCCCACCGTAGACCACGCTGCCCAACCACTTTGCAGGAGTCAGGCCGGTGAAACTGAGCGTGATGGTACCACTTGCTCCGATGACAGCCGTGCTGGGAGCGGTGATGACCATGTTACCCGCGTCTGCGGTGCCCAGCACCCAGGTGAACAGGGTGAAGGGAGCAGATACGCCGCCAGTGCCGTATCCATCGACATAAACTTTGTAGGTTGCTGCAGTCGGATTGAGCAGACTGACCACTTCATCCGAAGAACTGCCACCGCTGGAACCTACCAGAGTCGAGCCGCGATAAACGCGCAGGTCCAGATCAGGAGCGGTGGTATAAGCATTGAACAGGGCGAAGCGGGCGAAAGTCGTACCGGCAAGCACAACTACATCGAATGAAACCGATTCGTTCGTGGCAACAGAGCCATCGAAAGTGACGGCTGGGATCAGACCACGCGGGGTGGCAGTGAAGCTGCCATCGTAACCGAATTGGATCGGGTAGGTGATGTCAGCGCCAGTGCCGGAGACTTCCGCTGGCGCAGCCAGAGCTACCGGGCGGATCGCCACGGGGATCTGCACCACGTGACCCAGATTGCCAGTCCAAACCAGGAAGCCCTGGGCATACGTATTCAGAGCAGCATCCACGCGGGTGAAGGTCACCTTGAAGGTTTGAGTCTTGCCAGGCTTAATGGTGAAGGAAGCGGGGTCGGTGACGACATTGATGCCTGCCAATCCAACGACGGAAGGCGTATAGGTTTCCACGCCCTTACCAACGCTGGTCACCGTGCGGGTGACTGTCTTCGCGCCAGCCAGGGCGCTGATGGCAACCGAGGGGGTGTTTAAGTTGTTGACATCGATCGCCAAAATTGGGCATCGTGGATCGACGAGCAGGTTTAGACCACACAGGTAACCCACCCAATCCCGGATGCCAGTGTCGTACACCAAACCAGGATCGTACGCTGATTTCGGTGTCACTTCACCAGCGCCATAAGCGAACACACCACCCGCGATAGGCGTGCCATTGTTGCGGGTTTGGCTGGCGGTGGTCATAAGAGCCGACTTGATCATCATTGGTGACCAATCCGGGTGAGCCTGCTTGAACAGGGCGGCAATACCAGCGATGTGCGGGCTGGCCATGGAGGTGCCCTGGTAGGAGGCAAAGTTCTGCCCTCCGGCGGAAACCGGGGAGACAGCAGCCAGGACATCCACACCAGGAGCCATGATGTCGGGTTTCAGAATATTTCCACTGACCGCCCGAGCTGGACCACGTGAGGAGAAGCTGGCGATGTCCGGTGCGACAGTTGTACCTGTGAAGAACGGGCTGAGCTGAGCCGTCGCACTGGCTGGATCGGCGCTAACGTAGGCTTTGATCGCTGCGCCAGCGACTTCATCCACGTGAACGGTAGGTACCGAGTGTGTATCGGCATTCAATGTGCTGGGAGAGACATTGGCCAGGATCATGCCCAGACCGCCAGCGTTGAATACCGCAAGACTCTTGTCGACACGCGCACTGATCCCACGATCGCAGACGACAATTTTGCCAGCTACTTTGGTCGGATCTAGAACGGCAGTACCCCAGTAAACAGCCGAATAACAATAGCGCACGGCATCGGTATTTGCGCCGGGCAAACCCACTGCGGTCGAGAGGACTACCGGCAGAACGGGTGTGCCGGCTCCGATAGAGACGCCGGTATAGACCGCAGCATTGCCCAGGGTTACAGTCGCCTGGAAGACGCGATCGTGCGTGCCCGCCGCTACCGTGGTGACCCACGGGCTATTGTGGGCGACGGTACTGGCAGTCGGGCCGCTGTTGCCAGCCGAGGTGGCTACAAAAACGCCTGCGCGTGCCGCGCGCATGAAAGCCTGCTCGTCGAGACCGGTGATGCTGGTCGTAGAACCACTGATCGAGTAGTTGATCACATCCACGCCATCCGCGACAGCCTGGTCAATGGCCGCAACCAGATCTGCGGTATAACCGCTGGCTGTCGCGGCATCCTGGGTTGACCACAGCGCCTTGTACATGGCGACGCGAGCATTGGGCGCCATACCACTGGCTTTGCCGAGGTTGGTGCCCTGAATGACCACATCCACGCCGTTGTTGCCAGCCGCAGTGCTGGAAGTGTGAGAGCCGTGCCCGTTGTAATCGCGCGGGCTGTTGAACTCCCAGGGGCGCTGGGCATTAATGCCATCATCACCGCCCCAGGATCCGTTAAAATAACGAGCACCAAGGAGCTTGCCGTTACATAAATCAGCGGTCCAATCTTCGCCATCCTGGCAGATGCCATTCCAACGCGCCATCGGGCGGATGCCCAGGTTGTTGTTCCAGGCGAAGCTGGGATTTTCCGGCCAGATACCTGAGTCGATCACGCCGACGATGATATTTCGACCGGCAATGTTGGTGCCGCCCAGCGTCTGCCACAGGCCGCCCGCGCCAGCCAGGCCGAGGAAGGTGGGGGTGGTAATCGTGTCCGCATAACGCAGCTCATCTGCAGTCACCGAAACGACTCCGGTCACCTGCATTAACTGGGCGGCTTGAGCGGGAGTTAGTTTGGCCGCAAAACCATTCAACGTGTAGACGTAATCATAGAATTTACCCTCTACCCCAATGGTTTTTAGCGCAACATCATGCTTGCCTTTGAGATAATTGGCATATTTAACCACGTCCGGGTTGGTTGGGTTAATTTTTGCACCATTGGTAGCCGTCGCTCGAAAGCCAACTACACCACCGGTATAATCAATCACCGGGGCGTCGGACATCAGAACGATGTAATTGCCATTCGACGCAACCTTATCGGGCGAGGCAGCGACTAAAGCATCGTTGGTGTCAATCATCTTGGCTGATGCGGGGATAACCATCGCCAGAACCGCGATCAGGGTCAAGAGAATAATCAGTTTGTGTTTCATGTGTTGAAACTCCTTCATCGATTGAATAAAATAAACTTGCTAGGGACCGAATAGGAACGCTCAATTGGGAAATCACGGATGGTATTTATATTAGTTTTACCGAATGCCTCCTTCATTACTTAACACCTTCTTCTCCCCCATCCTGCCAGAGATAGAGTTTAGGGGATGGGGATGGACGTGTTACTTTATCCAGAAGGTGCGTATAGCATAGTAGAAGAAATGTTGAAATCTGATCGTGTGATGGGTCAATTGTATTTCTCCAGGCGAGTTTGTCAAGTATGAAATTATACCGTTAAATATGATTATAATTCGATTTATCCCTTCGCCAACGATAGATCATTCATATCCATGCGGGTTTTGCGATTGCCACCGCCAGGCATCCGAGCAAATGTCATCCAGACTGTGTTTGGCGGACCAGCCCAGCTCGCGGTTGGCTTTGGAGGGATCGGCGTACGAAATTGCCACATCGCCTGGTCTACGGGCGACGATGCAATAAGGAATATGACGTCCACTGGCGTACTCAAACGCCCGTAAGACCTCCAGGACGCTGTAGCCATGCCCAACACCCAGGTTATAGATCGCGACGCCTGGATTCCCCGTCAGCCTGTCTAATGCTTTCAGGTGTCCCAACGCCAGGTCCACGACATGAATGTAATCGCGCACGCCGGTGCCATCTGGCGTGGGATAATCGTCGCCGAACACCTGCACTTCAGCCAACCGGTTAACTGCTACCTGGGTAACATACGGAAGCAGGTTATTCGGAATACCGTTCGGGTCTTCGCCGATCTGTCCGCTGGAATGGGCACCGACCGGATTGAAATAACGGAGTAGAATGAAATTCCAGCGCGGGTCAGCAGCATAGACATCCTGCAGGATGAACTCGATCATCCATTTCGTGCGCCCGTAGGGATTGGTCGGGTTGGTAGGGAAGTCCTCCGTGATCGGCACGCGCTCTACGTCGCCGTAAACCGTTGCCGAGGAGCTGAAAACCAGGTTACGCACGTTATGGCGGCCCATCACTTCCAGCAGATTGAGTGTGCCGGTCAAATTGTTTTGGTAATAGCGCATAGGAATCTGGGTTGATTCACCCACGCCTTTCAGACCAGCGAAATGGATGACTGCGTCAAAACGATCGTGACTGAAGACCCGATCCAGGTTATTGATATCGAGCAGATCGACCTTGTGGAAAGTCAAATGTTTTCCGGTGATCACCTGCACACGTTCAAGCGCAGTTTCCTTGCTGTTGGACAAATTATCGACTATGGTTACTGCGTGGCCAGCCTTGAGCAGTTCTAAGACGGTATGGCTGCCGATGTATCCGGCGCCGCCAGTGACAAAGATATGCATACTACCTCCGTTATTTATTATTGCCGGTATCTCCACAACGCAGGCAGCCCCTTATTTCCGAAATGACAAACCTATCACCAGTCTTTGGGAGCGCACTTTGCGTGGCAATCTCAGTCACCGGTAGATATATATATTGAAGGAGACCAGGGCTTCGAAATACAATTTTGCGCCCTACCACCTTGCTGGCGGTGTTCTGTTCTAACGAGGCCCAGATGGCGACGAATCTTGCTTCATCCCAGGGACGGTAATAGATCAGACTATACCTGATGACCTCAGCGTTCGCATCGACGGTTGCCTGTGGGTTAATTCCTACTGGTAAATTATGAACCAACCTGCCGGCCGCCTTTCAGGGTCGCCTGAAATGCCTGCAACTCATCCAATTTCCCGGCGGCTGCCAGGCGCGCCTGTTCAGGCCAGGTGCTTGGATCAGCGATGCGCAGCCTGGCGGTCGTTAATATTTCTACCAGGCGGCTGACCTCCGTCTTGGCGAGTTGTGCAAAGGTAGTGATCCCTGCTTCATTTAGTAATCCCGCGATCTTGGGACCGATGCCCTCGATGATCTCCAAATCATCTACCTGTGGTGGGATTACTTCAGCTACTTTTTCGGGGACAACTACTGGTTCCACAACGGGTGTTTCGACGACTGTCTCGACTGGCGCAAGTTCACTGACGATGGGTTGAGCGATTTCAGCCGCGGTTATTGCAGCTTCGGCTGCCGGTTCGACTTCGGGTGGCTCCGTTGGAATGGTTTCTACGCTGGGAGTGAGTTCCTCAGGGGTTGGCGTGGCTGCGCTGACTGCCGCAACGGATTCCGTTTCAACTACAACCGGTCCTTTTTCGGGTAATCCTTCTTGTGGAGCAGGCGCTGGTCCTTCCACGGGATGTTCTGCCTCATGTCCGGTGTGTATCGCCTCCTTACTCCGCTGGCGAATGATCAGGTACCAGACCAGCAGGATGATGCCCAATAACAAGAGCACGGAACCAACGATCGTAAGATCCAGTCGTGGGGGTTCGTCTTCAGCTAGCGAGATTAAGCGAGGAAATTGGGAATTCATCATATGTGGAGGGCACATCTGGGTACTCCTTACCATAATATGAGAAAAAGATTAAATATATGGTCAGAGTATATCACAAATTATTTACATTTAATCAAGTTCTAAGTGAAAATGGTGCAGGAAGCGATGGTAAATGGGTGCAAAGAATAAGCCTGCCACACCCAGGAAGACCATCCCCGAAAAAAGGGCATATAAGGATGCAAACAACTTACCCGCGTCGGTGTTCAATGGATTGATCGGGCCCATTCCACCCAATAACATGGCTGAATTAAGCAACGCATCGATCAAGCTCATCTTTTCCAACTGGTGGTAGCCCAGTACGCCAATCGCCAATGAACCAGTGATCAAAGCGATGGCGAAAGCGGAGTAGAGTAACATCCGGCGAAAAAACTGCGCCCCGGATAAGAGCGGTTCGGTTTTGTGTTCAAAGATCATCCCGGTACCTCTATTTAATTCCGGTCAATGAGTAATCGAAGTACCGCAATCCCGCCTCAGGCTTCACCAGCGGCAGGCTGGTTTGCCCGGTAAATCCCAGGCGGATTTCTACCAGGCTGGTGGGTTTGCCCTCTTTCCAAACCTGGTTTTCCATCAGGAAATGAGCCGAGTCCAACCACAGGATCCCAGAGTTGGACAGGTATTGGTCCGTCAGCGGGCGTAGTTTACCATCCAGGCTGTACAATTGATAACCGTCAGTCTTACTCCAGATAACGATATTCTGGGATTCTGGCGTCCAGCAATCCAGCCCAACCCCCGTCCTGGCAATCAACAAGAAATCCTGGCTACCATCCAGGTTAGAGATATGTAACGCCAGCGCTTCCGGTTGGGTGGGATCCGTTTGGTGATAGTAAGCCAGGCGTAGTAAATCGGGTGAGAGATCGAAGTAACGACCAGGTGCCAGGGGGTATGTGTTGATTAATATGGGTGCACTACCGTCCAGCGCGATCGACCAGATTTGGGCTGGATCTTTATGTAGATCACCAGGTCGCACAACCGCCACCAGGTGATCTCCATCCTGACCCCAGCGCATCACCAGGGCGCCTTCAAACGAGTTCTTTTGGTTTGTCTGAGACAGTTCTAACAAAACGCGCGCCTGACCACCTTGCGGATTAATTATACGTAGTTGGGTTGGGCTAACGACGGCGATCCATTTACCATCCGGTGAGGCATAAAACTGGCCGCCTTCTCCTGCCGGCAATAGCGCTTCGTACTTTCCATTATCTGCATCAGCTATAAACAGGTCATTGGTCGGACGCATACCTTGGGGATCGTTAATCAGTGTGTTGAAGAGCAACTTGTGACTGTTGGGCAACCAACCTAATGAATAGAAAACGACGCCAGGTTCTTTGGGTGGCAACTGGGCGAAGTCTTCCAGGCTGATTAAGGCCTTTTCACCTCGACCATCGCTTTGGACAATCCACACACTCCCCTGGCGGTTGAATGCCACCAACTTACCATCGCCAGATAACCTGGCCTGGTTTGTGTCCGGGGTTAGAGAGGTCAATTTTTGCTCAGTTCCTCCCTGCCAGGTCCATAGGTTGTCCTGTCGCTTGAAGATCAGACGCAAACCAACCAACTCACCTGGAAAGGTTGGGATCGTTTGTACCAGGGTGGGTGCTGGTGTAAGCTGTGACTCATCCGGTGAGGTCAGCTTTGACTCAGTAGGAGCCGGATAGGGGGAGGCGGGGCTGGGGATTGGCGCGCCTGGATATGGATTATCAGGTGTGACTTCGGTCGGCGCGGGATAAGCGCTGGTTAATTCTACGGATTGTGGCGTCAGCCTGGTGGGTAAGATGGGAGTGAAATTAACCGCGGTTGGCTTTTGTTCGGGAATTGTACTCTGGCAAGCTGCCAGAATAATCAGGCAGAGTAGAAGGCATCCAATAAAAAGGTTGTGTTTTTTCATGAATCATTACCTGAGTTTGAGGGGTGGATACGCTGGTTGGGTGCTATTACCTCCCCTTCCATCCCTTCCACCTTACTGTCGAAAGGCGCATGCCGGGGGATCCAACGTGGCACATTCCGTTTATAGTCCTGGTACTGTTCACCAAAACGTTTTTCCAACATGGGTTCCTCGGCCAGGGGGATGTAAATCAGGTTCAATATAAAAAATACTCCGAGCCATCCCAACAAAGCAACCGAACCCAAAAGAAGGGTTTCACCGATCAGGATACAAAATACACTGCTGATCATCGGGTTGCGCAATTGGCGATATAGCCCTTGGACAACCAGGCGTTGCGTTGGATCCCAGGGCGCGATCGTACCCTGGCCAAGCCTGGTTAATGTCCGTGCACTTTTCACCAGAAATAATAAGCCAAATCCAATCAACCCCAGCCCGGCAAAATCCAGCAGCAGGTTGATCGGTCTCACCAGCCCCCAGCCCGGGTTTAAGGACTCGGTTGCTATCAACAATACTGCCGGGATTAGGATCGTTACTGTACCGGGTAGTAATAAAATCGCCCGAACTTGCTTCCAATCTATATGAATTTTCACAAACACCCTCGCATTCCTGGATCACCAGCCACCCAGGTCGGTTAATTTGCTTTTCGGTTATATTATCTGTGGATTGTAAAACCATCGAGTGGATTTGGGTAGGTTCCTGCTATAATCACGACCAGGATGACCATTCCGGCTATCTACACGGTTACGCCTAATCCCGGCCTGGATCGGACGCTGACTGTAGACCAGATAGTGTTCGACGAAGTGCTACGGGCGCAATCCCTACGCCTGGATTGGGGGGGAAAAGGTTTCAATGTCGCCCGTGTTTTGAAAACACTGGGAATTCCAAGCATGGTTTTGGGATTTATTGGCGGCGCAACTGGCCAACGGATGGTAGAAGGGTTGCATGACCTGGGTATCCAGACTGATTTTGTGACCATCGCGGAGGAAACGCGTACCAATACTGTATTTCTGGAAACTGCCAGTTCCCGTTATATCAAAGTGAATGAGATTGGGCCTACCGTCCAGCCAGAGGAAGTACAGGCTTTATTGCTAAAAGCCGAAAGCTTGGCTCAACTGGATTCCCTCTGGGTGCTGGCAGGTAGTCTTCCCGCAGGCGTTTCAGACGATTATTATCGCCAGATGATAGATCGGCTGAACAGGCGCGGGGCGCGGGTGTGCCTGGATACCAGCGGTGAGGCATTGCGCCTGGGGTGTGAAGCGCAGCCATTTTTAATCAAACCTAACGCGAGCGAGGCGGCAGAGTTGACCGGGCAGCCGGTGAATGATCCGCTCCAGGCAGTTACCGCGGCGCGAACAATCTTGAGGTTGGGGATTCCTCGGGTGGTGATCTCCTTAGGTGGGCAGGGTTTATTGGTAGCTGGCGATGAGCAGGCTGTTCTGGCCAGACTGCCGGAAGTGCCGGTGAAGGCAGTCACCGGCGCGGGTGATGCAACCATGGCGGGATTACTCTGGGCGCTGGAACGCGGCGGTGACCTGGCAGAGATGGCGCGCTCTGGGGCCGCACTCGGTACCGCTTCAGTGATGCATACAGGTGTCGCAGAAATAAACCTGGCAGATGTCTACCAGGTTTATGCTCAAGTCCAGCTCGAAACGTATTCGATTTGAAACAATGTCAGATTTATATATCCGTTCCAGGCTTTTTCATTGGTTTGAATAAACCGTCAGGATTGACGCCCAGCATACCCGCTTCATAGGAGCGACGATCGACTGGCGTAAGTTGAGCTATCTGCCTGGAGCTGAGCAGCGGGAAGTGCTTCATTTTCCCCAAACGTCTCTCTATCGCATCCACCCCCGCATCATCCCACATCCAGTTCAGCTTTGCGTATGCTGTCAGGTTCAAGGGCAAGGTGTAATAGCGCAGGGTACGAAAGCCATCGAATGAATAATAGGCTTCGAAATATGACATGATCAGCTCACGTAGACTGCGGTAAACCGGCTCGCGAAAACGCAAGCCGACATAATTTGATTTAGCTACCGCGCCATAACAGCCATCGACCTGGTAAATGGCCAGGACATGATCGTCATCTGTGCCTGGCTCGGGCAGGATATCCACAATACGCGGCGGATAGCCCAGCCGCCACAGCGCCAGGGCTGCAAATAAACCACCATCCAGGCAGTGCGCCTGCCGGTCGTGCATCACCCGCACTGGACTGCGGTTCAGGTCCCCCGCGGGATATTGTACGGTATCCAGAAAAGACTGGATATCCAGCGGTGAATTCAAGCAATTCAGGATCTGTTGTTCTTCTTCGCTTAATTGTTGATCCAATACTTCCCAAATCATCCTCTTGCCAGCCTCCTGCTCAGCTATAAAAATATAAATTAACCTGCCTGAGAACGGAAGGCAGTATAATAGTTTATCGGTGAAATCGCAAGGAGCATGATGGAACAGAAGGCTTTTCAGGATTATTACCCAGACCATTTTAGTTATTGTTATGGCTGCGGGCGATTGAACGAACACGGCTTACAGATCAAGAGCTACTGGGACACGCCGGATGAATCCTTCTGCCATTTCACTCCACGCCCGTATCACATTGCTGTGCCGGGTTATGTCTATGGCGGGTTGATCGCCTCCTTGATTGATTGCCATTGCACCGGCACTGCTGCAGCCGCCACTTACCGCCTCTTGGGACGCCCACCAGACGCCGAGCCCGCCTTACGCTTTTTAACCGCCTCGCTGCATGTTGATTACTTAAGACCGACGCCATTAGGATTGGCGCTCGAAATCCGAGCGCAGGTGAAAGAGATCAAAGGGCGGAAAGTAGTCATGGCAGCCCGCTTGCTGGCGCACGATCAACTCTGCGCACGTGGGGAGGTGGTGGCTGTCCAGGTGCCGGCTGATATGCTCCTCGATCTTGCTAAAGGAAACAACCTGTGAAACGGTGGATCATTTTTCTTTTATTGGGACTATTAATCAGTGTGTTTTGGCCCGGCCTGGTGGCTAAATCCAATGACAAATCCAATCCGGTACAGGATCTGATCCCTCCATCCAATCAAGAGCCGTTACCCCTCACAATATACCATCCGGTGCTCTTTACGCGCGGCCTGACCCCTTCTCCATACGGAATTGAAACGCCTTTTCTGCCTGATTCTTTCGGCATTCTTAAATTACATGAAGCTGGCGCTTATTACATCCGGCGAAATGGTATCGCATGGCCAGAGGTTGAACCTGAGCAGGGACAGCGCAATTGGGGCGTCTTATCTATCCTGGATTATGAAATTACTCAATATAGCCTGCATGGCTGGAAAGTAATATTAATCGTTAAGCAGACCCCGACCTGGGCGCAAAAGATGCCTGGTTCGCTGTGTGGGCCGATGAAGCCCGAGACGATCGGTGCATTCGCCAGCTTCATGCATGATCTGGTTACTCGCTACAGCCAACCTCCCTATAACGTTAAGTATTGGGAAATTGGGAATGAGCCCGATGTCGAGACCAATACAGTGCCAGGTTTACAATTTTTTGGGTGTTGGGGCGACCTCAGCGATCCTTATTTCGGGGGTGGTTACTACGCCGAAATGCTTAAGCAGGTATATCCTGCGGTAAAATCAGCTGATCCACAGGCTAAAATATTAATGGGCGGACTCCTCCTGGATTGTAATCCAGATAATCCCCCTGACAGCGGCTGCCTGGCCGGTAAGTTCTTCGAAGGGATCTTGCTCGGAGGTGGTGGGGCATACCTGGATTGGATCAATTTCCATGCGTATGATTATTACTTCAATAACGGCGTTTACGGCAATCCTAAATGGAACACCGGGAATACCAGCATTTCAATCCCCCGCGCCAAGTATCAGTACCTGAAGTCTGTTGCAGACCGTCATAACCTGGTGGGCAAGTTCTACATTAACAGTGAGACAGCATTGTTATGTATGAACACCTGTGATGACCGCTTTGAGCAGACGAAAAGTGAGTGGCTGGCCCGGGTCTATCCTGATGCGATTGTTTTGGGTTTTAAAGCTAACATCTGGTATAACCTGTATTACGTCTGGAGAAGCACAGGACTGATCACCACTGCTAATCTAACTACACCAGCATACACGGCTTATGCCCGCAGTAATATGGAATTAGCCGGTGCGCAATATCTTGGGGAGGTCAGCCAACCAGGTGTTCAAGGATATGAGTTCCAGGTTCCTGGACGGCGAGTGTGGGTGTTATGGTCGTCCGATGGGGGGACTCACCCGTATTACCTGCCAGGCACACCCTACGCAGTGCTAGATGTTGCTGGGAATTCCCTCGCCCCTTACTCGCCCCTGTGGATTACAGCCAGCCCGGTGTATATCCGCTGGGTTCCCTGATCATCGGTTTCGACACTTTTTACTCCGATAGGCTAGTCTAGATTCCAGATTCGTTCAGCTCGGATGAAGGGTTCGCCTTTATCCCGATCAAGCTCGACGATTCCTTCCAATAGATATGTTCGTCCTTTACTGAACGTGCTCCGATTCCGCTGGTATACATCAGCAAAGATGACCACATCCAGCATACCTTCTAAGTCTTCCAGGGTCATAAAGTAGATATACTCGCCCCGGCTGGTGTTGCTGCGCCGCCAGGTCTGGCGCATCCCCGCCAGCCGGACACGTTGTCCCAGGCGAGCGGCAGCTTCCACCGTGGTCAGGGCGCCAGCAGAACGGATGCGCTCGGAGGCCAGCTCCAACGGATGGGCGATGATTCCGGCGCCCAGAATTTCTTCCTGAGCGGCGACTTTCTCAGCCAACGACCAATCTTCCTGGCCGGAGCTCTCCCATGAGAAGAGCGTCATTTGACCTCCTCGCCAACCACCCTGTTTCAATTGATCCAACAAGACCGGGATGAGCCCAAAACCTTCCAATGCACCGACCTTAACCAAATTCTCCGCTTCTACGGGTCGAGGATCCACACGCACCAGGAAATCCAAAAAGGAATTGAATGGTCGTTCATGCAGGATATTTCCCTGGGTGCGTCGGGTGAGTTCCCGCACCTGATCCAAACCCATGAATAATACCGGTTGACCATCCAGGTAGCTTACGCTGAACTGCTGCCGGGCGTGATTGACCTGGGGTGGTCGGATTGCCAGACCTAACCGGCGTGCTTCATTCAGGTAAATCCGTTGGTTATAATATCCACCCCAGTTGGCCAACACCGCGGCCATGAACAGCGCGGGGTAATGGGTTTTACACCAGGCTGAGCGCCACGCAATCAGGGCATACGATGCGGCGTGGGCTTTGGGAAAGCCATAGCCAGCAAAAGCTACCATCAGCTCCCAAATCCGTTCTGAGGCTGGGAGTGGTACAGCATGGTGGGTGGCTGCCCCAGCGATGAACTTTTCTTTAAGTGTTTGCATCTGCTGTCCGGGATCGAAATGCGACATCGCCCTCCGCAATAAGTCAGCATCCGCCAGGCTCAACCCTGCCAGCTCGTGAGCGATACGCAGCACCTGCTCCTGGTAAAGGATCACACCGTGGGTATCGGCGAGCAGGGGCGTCAGGGAAGGATGGATTTCGTAGGGTTGTACCTGTTCAATCGCATGTGAACCAACCAATGTGCTGCTTTGTTGACTCACATGGCGGCGTACAAAATCATCTTTCAATCCACCAGAAAGCGGACCAGGCCGGTAGAGCGCCAGGGCCACCATCAGGTCGTCAATACTCCGGGCGTGAATTTCTTTGAGCGTGGCGCGCATCCCGGGGCTTTCGATTTGAAAGCAGCCGATCGTGCGTCCTTGCAGCAGCGTATCGCTCGTGGCGGGATCCGTGGTAGGAATCGCCTCCAATGCACTGAGAGCATTCACAGTGCCTTTAACAGCGATTTGCGGGTAATCGAACACTGCCTTTTCTAACCGATCCGATGGTGTCGACTGGTTAATGGATAACATGGCTTCACCCACATCGCCCAAAACAGTCAATCCGCGGATACCCAACAAGTCAATTTTGACCAATCCCAGGTGTTCTATGGAGTTAAGATCGAACTGAGTAATCTTAACGCCCTTGGCAGCCATCTGAGTTGGCACCAAATCTGTCATCGGACCAGGCGAAATGACCACACCGCCGGGGTGAACGGATAAGTGGTGCGGGAGGCCGATCAGCGCGGTCGCGTCCTGTAAAATCGCCTGATATTTACCGTCCCGGTATTGTTCTTTTAGTTCGGCATACGGATCTGAGGTAGGATTCGGACGATCGGGTGGTCCATACCAGTGGTGGGGCAGGCTGTCGGCCAAGCGATTGACTTCCTCGGCTGGCAATCCATGCGCTTTGGCGACCTCGCGCAGCGCCGAGCGGCTGCGGAAGCGGTTGATCGTGGAGACAGTAGCCACTCGATCTTCTCCGAAACGTTCGTAGACGAAGTGGATTAAATCATCGCGACGGCGAGAACAGATGTCGGTGTCAATGTCGGGTGGCGTGGCACGCGCCGGATTCAGGAAACGTTCAAAGTAAAGATTCAGGCGCAGTGGGTCCGGAGAGGTAATCCCGATACAATGCGCCACCAGGGACGAAGCTGCGGAGCCACGCGAAGAAAACGGGATGCCTTGCTGCCGGGCATAGTTTAAAATTTCCTCGACGATCAGGAATAGCGCCGTGTAACCACATTGGTGGATGACCTCCAGCTCGTGATCGAGGCGCTGTTGAATTTCACACGAGAGCTCTCCGTAGATCTGGTGTGCGCCGGTTTCTGCCTTTTGACGCAACAGGATGATTGCTGTGACCCCCGCAGGTAGATCAACTTCAGGAAAGTGCGGTCGGTTTAACGGCAGATCGAGCTGGCAACGTAGCGCGATTTGCTGAGTATTATCCAGAGCGGTTGGATAGTTGGCGAAACGGGTGACCATCTCAATCTGGTCCAGGTAATAAGCATCAGGCGGGGCACAGGCATCCTCCGGAACTTCATTGATAGAGCGGATCAGGCGAATCGCGCTCAACACCCGTTGAAGATGTGCCTGTTGGGGGATGAGATAATGGATGTCATGGCTGGCCACGATCGGTAGGTGTTGGCGATGGGCCAGGATTGCTTGCTTGCTGATTAACTCATCATCCTCTGGGGTGTGATGTTGGAGTTCTACATACAGACTGTCTCCGAAGAGATTATAAAGCGCTGCCAACCAGGCTTCTGCTGAAGAGCGTTGGTTTGCCCTTAGCAGGCCAGTCAATGCGCTGCGCCTCCCGCCAGTCAAGCAGATCAGTTTTGTCGCTTCCTGTGCCAAAATTCCGAAGGGCAATGTCGCCTGGTCATTTTCGAGAAGGCTGCTGATCCGGCTCAAGCTACGCCAACCGGTCAGATCCATGGCGTAGAGCGCTAACACGCCCGTCATGGCACCTGGTATATCAGTCGGGAAGCCGGTGTTTACTTCCAGACCCAACAGGGGATGTATTCCCGACGCCCGGCAAGCATGAAAAAATTCAACCGCCCCTGTCAGGCTATGATGATCAGTTAATGCCAGGGCTGGCATACCGTACGTGACAGCCGTCTGTACCAGTTGGAAAGGCGAAGCCAGGCCACGCAGGAATGAATAGCCTGACTGGGCACGCAGGTGCGTCAACATCGCCCTACTCAGCTAATGGGGGTAAGTGAAAAGATGATAATTCCCGATCTACCCGCTTTGCTCGGGTGATTGGGGTGGGAAACCTGTTTTCAATGGGCTCCTGGCAGTGATTGTTTTCGGTTTTCGACGGGTAGCGCTACGTTTCCTGGCTTTTACTTCTTTGGCGGCTGCTTTTATCTGAAGCCGTTCGGCGTTATCCTGAGCACTCAACAAGCGAGCTTGCTTGATAGTGTTCGTCAGGAAGATGCCTGACTCGAGCCCAATCACACCGATGGCGATGAAATCATACAGGGATAAAACGCCTATGCTCAGCGCAAAGGTCGGATTGCCGAGGATATACACTGCCGTGTTGGCCAGGATGCCGATCACGCGCGCCTCGGTTGGTCCGAGCTTTCCATAAGAGATCTGGAATACACCTGTCACCAACATTTGGATGAACACCATCTCTGAGACCATCAGATAGCCGACTAAAGCAATCAGGGCCAACTCCAGGTGCAGGTAGGTAGATAGGCCCAGACCCAGGAAAACCATCATCTCGCTGAACGCATCTACGATATGGTCAATGAAGAAACCGTAGCGGGGGCGTTGAATATTGCGATAACGAGCCACGGTGCCATCCAGGCTGTCGCCGAACCAGTTGATGATAAACCCCAAACTGGCCAGCCACAGGTAATTATGGTCGAAACGCGTCAGCCAATAGCCCGCAAAAGTCACCAGTGTACCCACCACACCGATGCCGGTTAAAATATCGGGTGTTATCCAACCGGGCAGGTGAGCGGCTAACCATCGTAGTGCCGGTCTTTCGAGTGGCCCCAACAAGATATCGTTTACTCGCTCGTGGGATTTTATATCACTCATCACTCTGTCCTTGCTATTCGTAAATCGTTGGTTAATAATCTGATTAAACTATTGTAACACCACTCGTGAGAAATTGTTGCTGCGGAAAATCTCTGGAGCATCGGAGTGAGTTGACACGGAGCATGAATTATACTCCAACTATTTTGAATGGTTTGGCGTATAATTGCAATTTTGATTGGCTATGTTATACCGATTATTCCATCTAGATTTACGGGTCACCGAAGACCGAAACGCCTGGTACCTGTGCGTGGAGATCTTCTGGGCTTCGATTCTCGGCACTGCAGCTGCTTTTAGCTCAGCGTATGCCTTGCGATTAGGGGCGACTAATGCTGAAATTGGTTTGCTCAGCTCGATCCCAGCCTTATTGGCGATTTTCGTATCTGTCCCAGCCGGTCGGTTTCTGCAATCGCGTGAACGTCGGGCGCCCTGGTACCTGGCGAGTTTATTAATTCATCGCACCGCTTACCTGTTTTTGCCCTTTATCCCGTACATCCAGATTCCCGGCATTTCACAGGGGTTGTTGTTGGTCTTGTGGTTAGTGACGATCTCGATCTGGGCAACGTTCTTTAACATTGGTTTTATCCCAATGTTGGCCGATGTTATCCCAGAAAGAAGGCGGGCGGGTGTTTTTTCCGCTCGGAATATGATCAATAATGCGTCTGTTAGTGTCCTGACCCTGTTGGTTGGTGTCTGGCTCAAACGCATCATTTTTCCACTGAACTACCAGTTGATGTTTTTTGTCGGATATATAGCTGGCATGCTAAGCCAATATTACCTTTACCGTTTGGATATACCAGATGGTGTAGTCCAGCCCCAAACTGAGAGCCAGAAAAGTGGATTGAAAGTATATTTCCAGGCTTTACACCAGAGTATTATCGAGAAATCGGAATTCTACCGTATCACCCGCAATACTTTTTTACATGCCTTCGGCTTGTGGGTGATAGCACCCTTATATATCATTTATTTTGTACGCCAGCTGGGGGCTGACGAAGGCTGGTTGGGAATTAATGGGATGGTGTCCAGCGTGACTACCATTGCCAGCTTTGCCTTTTGGCGGTGGTTGATCCTGCGAATTAGCGAGCCGCGTACTTTGAAGATCTCCATCATGGGCGTGGGGCTCTATCCTTTATTGGTAGGTCTTTCGCCTTCGTTGGTTTTAATTCTCGGGGCAACAGCTTTGAACAGCTTTTTCGCTGCGGGAACCAGTCTTAGCCACTTGAATACCTTACTGAAGTGCTTTCCTGAAGATCGTCGGACGCAGTTTTATTCTTTTTACACCATTATCCTTAACGCGGGGGCTTTTGTAGCGCCGTTAATCGGAGTAGCACTGGCAAATCAGTTTGGCATCGTTCCGATCCTGGTGGTCTGTGGTTTACTGGTATTACTCGGATCGAGTACATTCATCTTCTGGCCAGTCCAGGTACAGAAATGAAAGAGGTGTTTCCACAGCCCCAGGGCTGCAGAAACACCTCTTGTCAAATGTTGCTTTTTATCGCGATAGCTCTTATTCGGTAGGTCGGAACTTCTTACAGACCGCAACGTCATTAATCGCGTTTTTGGCGCACACGATCAACTCGGATTGATTGCGGAGTTCCTTGGGTAGAAGCAAAGTAACCGTGGCAGCCCCGTTCTTATCTGTCCGAATCCGACCAAGGCGGTAATAAGTCCGATCGCCCCAGATATTCGCAGAGGAGCGAAAGATATAGGACAGTTTGGGGGTAAAACCAGTGATCGCGACGGTGAGTTGGGTTTTAGTCCATTTGGTAACCTTCACATCGGGGGTTTTGCTAGTAGTTGTGCTGCCTGAGGTAGAGGAAGCCGCTTGTCCAGGAATGCATAACACCTGGCTGACATAGATTGTATAAGGCTCCAATAGACTATTTGCAGTGGCGACATCCCGCCAGTTCACAGTGTATTTATCAGCAATCGAGGTCAGGGTCTCGCCGCTCTGGACGGTATGCTTCACGTTGCAGGAAGTATCCGCGGTTGTAGCAGCCATAACAGGCTGAGGCAGCGCGGCAACGACGAAGGCCAGCACCAAAGCCAGGTTAAGTGTAATAAACCAGGCTCGGCGGGTGCGAGAGAAAAACTTCATCATCTTAATCCATCTCCTTATTTAGTCGGTGCGAGCGGTTTTGTGCATCAATCTCATTGGGTCTGATTGGTAAAACACGCCCAGCTTTTATGGGTTCTGACTTCCTCTAAAAACAAGGTAAATTTCAGTATAACATGATATTTCCGCCGGTCAGATGAGAAATTTCTAACTACCCCTCATGCCTGCGGTTCCTGTTCACGGAATTGGGTGTGGTAAAGCTGGGCATATAGCCCATTCGCTTCGATTAACTCGTGATGGGTGCCGTGTTCGACGATCTGGCCGCGATCCATAACCAGGATTAGATCGGCTGCCAGGATTGTGCTTAAACGGTGTGCGATAACAATGCTGGTCCGACCGGCCATTACCCGTTTCAACGCATCCTGGATTAACATTTCTGATTCGCTGTCGAGATGACTGGTCGCCTCATCCAGTACCAGGATGCGGGGATCCTTCAGGATCACCCGCGCCAGCGCCAGGCGCTGCTTTTCGCCGCCGCTTAAGCGATAGCCCCGCTCTCCAACCACCGTATCGTAACCTTGCGGTAAACCCCGGATAAAATCGTGGAGGTTCGCGGCTTTACAAGCCTGCTCCAGATCGTCGTGGGAAGCATCCAAACGGGCATACAGCAGGTTGGTGCGGATCGTGTCATGGAAGAGATGTGTCTCCTGCGTAACCATGCCGATTTGGGCGCTGAGTGAAGCCAGGGTCAACTCACGTAAATCGTGACCGTCAATCAGGATCCGGCCACTGGTGGGGTCATACAGGCGTGGGATCAAATAAGTCAGGGTTGTTTTCCCTGCACCGCTCGGGCCGACTAGCGCCGCCAACTGGCCTGGTTTAACCTGAAAAGTTAAATTTACTAAAGCCACCGGTCGGGCCTGGCTGTAAGATGTTTCTTCTGGTGCACTCCGGTAGGCAGTCAATTCGCTGGCTTTTCCGGCTACATCTACCTGAGGTTCACCATGACCATTCCCACCGGCATGACCTTCGTCCCTTGCCTCACTACCCGGGACAGTTTTCGCTTTGGGAGCCGGAACCCCTTCGCCCGATAATACGGTCTGCACACGATCCATCTGCCCATGTCGCTTAACTTCGCTGAGTATTCGCGTGTCCGGTGCATCGTATTGAAAGGTGACATTTTCGAAAGTCAATTCTCCGCGTGCCCGGGTCAGTTCAATCGCAGTGGGTTTCTCCTTAATATCCAGGGGGAGATCCAGCACTTCAAAGACGCGCTCGAAACTGACGACAGATGTGGCAAACTCGACCGGTGCATTCGCCAGTCCGGAAAGAGCACTATACAGACTGCCAAGGTAAGAACCAAAGGCAACGATGGTGCCAATGGTGAATGCCTTTTGGATCACCAGGTATCCACCCAGGCCATACACCAGAGCGCTTCCGATCGCGCTGAGCAAACCGATGATGACAAAGAACGAGGTCCCTAATACCGACCGGCGGATGCCAATATCTCGTACCCGCGCCGCCCTGGATTGAAAGCGAGTTACTTCGGTTTTATTACGCCCGAATAATTTCACCAATAAAGCCCCGCCGATATTAAGCGTCTCGTTCATCATTGCATTCATCTCAGCATTGAGGTCCATTCCCTGGCGCGCCACATCGCGTAACCGCCTGCCCATCCGGCGTGCAGTCAGAATGAATAACGGCAGGATCAGGATGCTGAGCAAAGTCAAACGCCATTCCAGGCGGAGCATCACTCCCAACAAAGCGCCGGCCTGGACAATGTTGGTCAAAATACCAACGATCGTATTGCTGATGGCGTTCTGTGCCCCAACGACATCGTTGTTCAACCGGCTCATTAACTCACCGACTTTGGTATTGGTAAAAAATCGTAACGACATCCGTTGCAAGTGGGCATAAAGTGCTACCCGTAAATCGTAAATTACACCCTCCCCTACCTGCGAGTTGATCCGCCGTTGGACGACATTAATCCCCCCATTTACCACCGGGATCAGCAGCAGCGCCACAGCCATCAGCACCAGGCGATTTGTGTTTCCACTCGGTATTGTCTGGTCAATCAATTCGCGCAGAACTAACGGCGTCAACAAACTAAAACCAGCCGTCATCAGGATCATGACTAACATCACTATGATGTTGCGCCCATACGGTTTCCCATAACTTAACACCCGTACCAATAAATTGCGGGTGACTTTGGGCTTTTCGTCTGTCGCGCCCATGATGTTCCACCAACCACCGCCATGCATACGATATGTTCTCCTCTTTGAATTGATTACCGGTGGTGACCCGCCTGGTTTTCCAGTTTAGACCGGCGCTGACTGAGGAAATTACTGATTATTAAGAACATCAGCAGCAAGGTAACGAGCGCGCCAGATACTCCCAGAATAAACTGAGCAGGCGGGGGTTGCACCCACAGGGGGAGTGAAGTAAACAGCAGCCAGGCTGACCCAACACCTAACGCCAGCACCGGTAAACCGACCAGGATTAATAATAATGGACTATCGAACAGCCAGTGCGGGTGAAGTTGCGCGCCGGTCATATTTGCGCCTTCAAGATTGGCGCCTTCCAGGATGGCTTTGCGTAAATTCGCACAGGCCAGGTTAGCGTGGCTTAGATTAGCCCCTTCCAGGCATGCTCCACGGAAATTCGCGCCAGTCAGGTTCGCCTGGCTTAGATCAACACCCGTTAAGTCCTGCCCAGCTGCTCCGTGATTAACGATCTCCCATACATGGTGCCATTTCTCATCTAACTCGGTGGAGGAATCGATGCGTGCATTTTTCAACCAGGCTTGTTCTAGATGTGCGCCGCGCAGTATGGCTCCATTTAACCGGGCGCCTTCCAGGTTCGCGGCGCGTAAATTCGCCCGTTCAAGGTTAGCGTTAGCCAGGTTGGCGCCATGCAGGTCGGTCTCAGACAGTTGGGAACCCAGTAAATTGGCTGAGCTCAAATCAACGCCATGTAAATCCTGACCGGTTGCGCCCTGGTTGACGATTTTCCATACCAATCGCCATTTTTCATCTATATCTGTTCCCGAGTCAAGTTGCGTATGGAATAACCAGGCGCCTTCTAACAGCGCTTTGCTTAACCGGGTTTGTCGTAAATCGGCTCCTTCCAGGTTGGCACCGCGTAAATCACTGCCATTAAAATCTACACCTCGTAGATTAGCCTGGCTAAGATTAACTCCGCGCAGGTCGCGCCCCGCGGCGCCTTGACTGGTGATTTCGATCACTCTCCGCCAGCGTGGCTCGAGAACAGTAGCCTGGTTGAGTGTGACATTTTTTAGCCAGGCGTTATCCAATATTGCCTCATCAAGTTCAGCGTGTCCCAACAGGGCACCTTCTAGATTCGCTGTATGAAGATTCGTCCCGGTAAGGTTTGCGCCGGTTAAGTTAGCACCCGTCAGGTCAGCGTTCTCTAAATTGGCGCCTCGCAGGTTAGTGTTGCTCAGGTCCGCATTGTGTAGATTCCGACCCACCGCGCCGAGTTGAACGATTTCCCACACCAGGCGCCATTTCTCATCTACCGCCTGAGCCTGATCGAGATTGGTGCCGCCCAGCCAGGCATGATCTAACTGAGCGCCGCGTAAATCGGCGTTCTTAAGATTCGCGCCATCCAGATTCGCGGCCCGTAAGTCAGTCTGCCGTAAATCTGTCGCTTCCAGGCTGATACCACGCAGGTCACACGCTCCAAGATCAGCTCCTCGCAGGTCGGCCTGTGTCAGATCGTAGCCACGCATATCACGCCCAGATGCGCCCTGGTTAACGATCTTACTGATCCGCTGCCATTTTTCATCGAGCTCGAGCGCGGTTTCCAGGCGTGTGCTTTTTAACCAGGTCCGTTCAAGACGTGTCCCGCGCATATTCGCCTGGCTTAGATCAGCCCCACTCAAGTTAGCGCCTTGTAGATTTGCATTCAACAGGATCGCCTTGGTCAATATGGCATTCGACAGGTTTGCACCGCGTAAATCAGCAAAAGTCAGGTTGGTCTGGCTCAAATCCCGACCGCTCAAATCACGTTCGGTTGCCCCTTGGTTGACAATTTCCCAGGTCAATCGCCACTTCTCATCCATTTCGCTGGTAGAATCCAGGCGGGAACGTCCCAACCAGGCCCAATCCAGGTGGGCTCCACGCAGACATGCACCACTAAAGTCAGCGCCTTCCAGGTTAGCTTTAATCAAGTTAGCATCCGCCAGGTTTGCTCGTTGCAGGTTGGCGTTACGCAAATCTGCACTTTCGACCTGCGCCCCGGTCAGATTCGCTCCACTTAAATCTGCGCCGCGCAACTCGCGTCCGGACACACCAATATTTACGATCACCCACACGGTTCGCCATTTCGTATCTATTTCGGTCGTTTGGTCGAGATAGGTACCTTTTAAACGAGTCCCTTCCAGGTTAGCGCCATTCAAATGGGCGCTCTCCAGATGGGTTTCAGACAAATCACAGTTATGTAGATCCGCTTTTTCTAACCGAGCGCCAATCAGGTTGGCATGGCTTAAGTCCAGATTGTGTAAATCCTTACCATTGGCACCCTGGTTGAGAATTTCCCAGATGCAGCGCCATTTGGGTTCTATGAGTGTATTTTCATTGATTTTGACCCCTGACAACCAGGCATCCTCAATAATGGCGCCGATCAGGTTGGCTCCCTGCAGATGAGCTCCCTCCAGGTTTGCGCCGCGTAGATTCGCCTGAGAAAGGTCGCTGTTTTCTAAACGAGTTCCCCGTAGGTCAGCGATTTCGAAGTTTGCACCGGCCAGGCAGGCCTGGCTTAACTCCAGGTTACGCAAATCGCGACCTGTGGCTCCCTGGTTTAGGATTTCCCATACCCGGCGCCATTTCTCATCTACAATCGTAGCCTGGTTCAAATTGGAGTTGTTTAGCCGAGCGCCCTCCAGGCTGGCGTCGCGCAGGTTAGCCCGATCTAAATTGGCATTCTCGAGGTCGCTCTTCTTCAAATTGGCACCGCTCAGGTCCGCTCCTTCCAGATTGGCTCCCCTTAGATTGGCTTGCTCAAGAAAAGCACCGTGCAGGTTGGCGCCGCTCAAGTCGATGCTGTGTAAATCTCGTCTGGGTGAGGCTTGATGGAGGATTTCCCACACAATACGCCATTTGTCATCTAATAATGTTGTCTCGTCAATGGTTGTCTTACCCAACCATGCCCCTTCCAACAACGCGCCGCGTAGGTTTGCGCCGCGCAAATCAGCCCCTTCCAGGTTCGCCTCGAGTAAGTTCGCCCCGCTCAGATCACAACCAACCAAAATCGCGGCGCGTAAGTCGGTACCTGCCAGATCAGCCTGGTGCAAGTTGGCCTGGCTTAAATTAATTCCACGCAGGTCTCGACCAGCCATTCCCTGGTGCAGAATCTCCCACACCAGTCGCCACTTCTCGTCCACTGCGGCTGCCTGGTCGAGATCAGTCCCAACCAACCAGGCTCCATCCAGGATTGTCGCGCGCAGGTTTGCTCCGCTTACCTTTGCATTCTCCAGGTTTGCCTGACGGAGGTTTGCCTGAGCTAACTCGCTGTGGCGTAAATCGCAGTCTCGTAAATCGGCTTTTTCCAGATTTACATGGCGAAGGTTTGTGTTGCTTAAATCCAGACCACGCAGGTTGCGACCCGCAGCCCCCAGGTTGACAATTTCCCAAACTAACAGGTATTTGTCATCTACCTCTAGCGCTTGGTCGAGGTTGGTGTTTCCCATCCACGCGCCAGCCAGGTTGGCGTTGTGCAGGTTGGCGCCCTGCAGGTTAGCATTGGTTAGATTGGTACGGCTCAAGTCCGCGTTGGTCAGGTCGGCGCCGGTGAAATTGACATTGCTTAAGTCTGAGCCATCCAATTGGATACCCTGCAAGCTGGTATGACTTAAGTCGAAATTATATAATTTTCGACTGACAGCGCCAAAATTTACAATTACCCAGACACGCCGCCACTTATCGTCCAGCTCCGTGGTGGGGTCAAGCCGGGTGTTTTTTAAGCGTGCACCCTCCAGGTTGGCATCGACCAAGCAGGCGCCGCATAAATCAGCACCTTCCAGGTTTGCATTGATCAGGTTTGCCTGGGTTAATCGAGCTTTTCGGAAGCTAGCGCCAGCCAGGTTGGCTTCCCAAAAATCCACGCCAGTCAGATTGGCTGACGACAGATCCTCGTTGCGCAAGTCACGCCGGGCTCCCCCTTGTGTGACCAACTCCCACACCAGTCGCCAGCGTTCATCCAGCATCGTTTCGGGATTAATCTTGGCTCCGGATAACCGGACATAGTCAAGTACTGCGCCGGTCAACAGGGTTCCACTTAAGTCAGCACTTTCTAGATTGGCTTCACGCAGGATGCAACCGTCCAGGATGGCGCCAGCCAGGTTGGCTTCGCGTAAGTCTGCCCCTTCTAAAATCGCATTATGCAAATTAACCCGGCTAAGGTCTACCCGGCGGAGCTCACCGAGAGGTGCGGTCTGACCTAATAAACGCCAGGCCAACCGCCACTTGTCGGCCAGGATAGTTGTCCCATCTATGATGGTATTTTTTAGCCAGGCCAGTGCCAGATCAGCGTCAGTCAAGTTCGTCCCGTGTAAATCAGCGCCTTCCAGGTTCGCTTGTTCCAGGTTGGCTTTGCTGAGATCAACTCGAGTCAGGTCGGTTTTTACCAGCAGGGCTCGACTCAGGTCCGCCTGATTAAGGTTTGCCCCGTGGAGATCTGCGCCACGCAAATCAGCATTACTCAATACCGCACCATGCAAATCCGCACGGCTCAAGTCAGCTCCACTCAAATCAATACCCTTCAAGTCTACCTCGCTCAAGTCAAGCCGATGAAAGGTATAGGGTCGGGGTTTCTGAAGTAGAGCCTGGATTTCTTCAAGCGTCAGAGTTGTCATGATCGGATTACTCCACCAGGAAGCCTGGTTTGTTGGTCTGGATCACGGTGAGATTGAAGCGCATCCCCCATGACAGATAATTTATTTAATCTGCATATACGGCCTGTCGCAGGCCCGCGATATAACCAATGGCATATAAACGACCGATGGAGGAATAGGCCGGATTCTCATTACTATCACTTTCCATTGTTGGAACGTGGTCCGGACGCAGGATTCCTTCAAATCCTACTTCACGATAAGCCTTCATGCAGGCGACCATATCTGTCTTGCCCTCATCATGGAATGTCTCGACAAATTTCTCGGGTGTACCAATGACATCTCGGAAATGGACGAAGAATATTTTCTTTTGGAAACCAAACTGGCGGATCGCGCCAGGTAGATCATCGGTCATCAATGTGAAGTTACCCTGGCACAGGGCGATGCCGTTCATTGGGCTGGGCACCAGCTCGAGAAGGCGTTGGAAATTATCAATGCTGCGCATGATGCGTCCCAAACCGCGAATGGGTGAAATGGGCGGATCATCTGGATGCATGGCTAACTGTACATTGGCCTCCTCAGCAACTGGAACGATGATCTTCAAGAAGAATTCCAGGTTCTGCCAAAGCTGGTGCTCGGTGACGATTCCATATTCTGTCAATGGCGCCTTTTGCATTAACGAATGGTCGTAGCCGGTGGCCAGTGCCCCACCTCGCGCCGGTATTGTTGTTGAAGTGCGCATCCAGTTAAAAACTGGCATCCATTCATAACACCATACCGGGACACCCAAAGCGCCGAGGTTACGAATGAGATCAATGACATGCTCAATTTCTTCATCTCGTCCAGGAAGGCCCAATTTGATTTTATTCATCGGCGGCCGGCTTTCCAAGGCAGCAAAGATAAATCCCGCATCTTCATAAGCGGTTTTTAGTCGCAGCAGGGACAGGAAACTCCAGGGTAGCTCATCTGGTGGCACGTCCAACCCGCGGCTAAAATCCATCACCCCGACCACATGGTGAATGCCACATTGCCTCACCAGTTTCCAAAGGGGTGTTGGTTGAGGGGGGAGAACTTCGGCGATTTCGATCATTCGGATACCTTCTATGTGAGATTACTTTATTATAGCCCAAATGGGTGAAGTTTTTGACAGTTTTCCACCTTTCAGGTAGACTTCAGCCCATGCAGCTTTATTATATCCGCCATGCACAATCCGTAAATAATGCCATCTGGGAAGCTACTGGTGGAAGTGATGGTCGCTCCAGTGATCCCGAATTAACCGAGGTCGGCTACCAGCAATCGCACTATCTGGCGCAATTTTTAAAAAGAAGCAATTCTGATTATACTAACCTGCGTTGGGATGGTCAAAATCGGGCTGGTTTTGGGATCACTCACCTGTATTGTAGTTTAATGGTGCGTGCGATTGCTACGGGTAGGGAGGTTGCTGGAGAGTTATGCCTGCCGCTTCATGCATTGGAAGATATCCATGAGGAAGGTGGCATATATTTGAGGGATGCGGCAGATATGCCGATAGGTCAACCTGGGCATGATCGTTCTTATTTCCAGACTTGTTATCCTGAGTTAATCTTACCCGAGTCGGTCAATCCAACCGGATGGTGGCATCGCCCGTTTGAAACCCACGAGCTACGCCGGGAGCGCGCCCGGCGAGTGATTGCTGATCTGCTTGACCGGCACGGGCGAACTGATCATCGTGTGGCCTGGGTGAGTCATGGTGGCTTTTTTTATCAGTTCTTAAGCGCACTCTATGATTTATCAGAACCTGACTCATTAACCGATGCCCGCATCCCAGGACCAATTCGCCGGTTCGAATTTGCATTGAATAACGCGTCTATTACGCGCTTTGACTTCACCGACCAGGAAATTATTCTGGTTTATCTCAACCGGGTGGATTTCCTACCGCCCGAGCTGGTCACATAATTATGGAGTCCGGTCTTCCTCCCCGATTATAGTCTTTACGGGAAGATCGACATGGAATGTGGTGGCATGACCGGGGGAACTGTCGACTCCAATCCGACCCCCGTGCCGCTCAACGATCTCTTTACAAATCGCCAATCCTAAACCTGTGCCCGGTTCTCCGGAGTCGTAGCCAGTGCGACCGCGGTAGAAACGCTCAAAGATATGGTGTATCTCTTCTTTGGGGATCGGTGGGCCATCATTAGTAATTGAGATCCGCACATGACCAGGGATCAACTCGACCCGGACTGTGATTGCTCCTCCATCAGGCGTGTAGGATACCGCATTGCCAATCATATTATTGAACACCTGCATCATTTCTGGATAACCCAGCGGAACAAGCGGGGCTTGGGAATTTGGCAGGTGGGTCCATTTCAAGTTCTTATTTTCTACCCGCGCCAGGTAGGTCTGATGAACCTTTTCCAGAATTTGATCGAGTGAATATCGTTCGAGATGGAAAGAGGATTGGTTTTGGTCCAGGCGTGTCAAGGTAAGCAAATCTTCAATGAGATTTGAAAGCCTTTGGGCCTCATTTTTCAATATCGCCAGGTGAGTTTCCATGCCCTGGATTTTATGGCGCTCCAGCAGTTCTAAATAAAGCATGATATTGGTGATTGGCGCGCGCAGTTCATGACTCACATTGGACACGAATTGGTCTTTCAGCTTATCTACCTCTTTAAGCTGTTCATTGGCATCCGCGAGTTGTTGATTAACTGTCGCCAACTCCGCTGTTCGTTCGGCGACACGTTGTTCAAGGGTAGTCAGTAAGCGGATTTTCTCGATCGCCACACCGGCGTGTCGCCCAATGGACTCGGCCAATGCCAGATCGCGTTCCGTGAATAGATTCTTGGAAGACAGGTTAAAGAGGATCAGAACTCCCAGGCATACCTCACCACTGACAACCGGCACCTCAATGGCGGTTTTAACCCCGAACTCAATCCACTCAGATATCGCACGGGGATGATCTGGATAATATGACACTAAGACTGGTCGGCGACTATCAATCACTTCCCAGGCAATGCCCTCGCCGCGCGACCTGGGTTTGGGTTGGAAGCCAGGCGGTAAGTGATAAGTATAAGCCGTAGAAAGGGTTTGGTTGTCAGCGGAAATGAGCGCCAGTACACCGGCATCAGCTCGAGTAAGATCACAGGCGCGTTGGACAATATCTGGCAGAACGGTGGTGAAATCCTGGGCGGCGTTGAGCAGACTGGCCAGTTCATTTAGACTTTGTTCACGTTGTAAGCTTTGTTTCGTTTCGTCCAGCAACAGAACTTTATCAATTGCCAGAGATACCTGGCTGGTAATCTGTCCTAAACGATTAATTTCCTGCTCCGTAAAGCGATGGGTTTGGCGATAATGCAGGAAGACAGCCCCCAGCTTGCGCTCATTAGCGATCAACGGCAAAGCGATCGAAGACCTGGAACCGATTTGTTCGATATAGGCGGTATTATAGCCTTTAACTTTCCGTGAATCTTCGCTGGCGATCGGACGACCTTCCTGCAAGACCAACCAAGTAACCGTCACTTCACCGGGTGGCGTGGATTGCCCAATTTCTCCTATTGCACCTTCGCCATAAATCGCTCCCAAAGTGGTAACCCGCCGGGTGTCGTTCCATAAAGTAATATATCCAATATCGGCTTGCATTGCCCGGCAGAGCTGTTCGACCAGCGCCTGTAAAACGCGATGTAAATCGGGCATTAGTAACGCATCCAGAGTGATCTCATTCAACAGCGCCAGGTTGGACTGATTTTCTTGCAAAGCCCGTTCCGCCTGCTGGCGTTCGGTGATATCCCGTAAGATTGCAGTATAGAATATCTCACCATCGATCGTAATGAGCGAGATCGAAGCCTCAACTGGGAATTGCTCACCATTCGTCCGTATGCCGATCGTCTGGTTTAGCAAGCGCGGATTTACACCTGCAGGATTTAACGAAATACCCTGATCCACGATTGGCTGGCGCGTATCACGAAAACCTTCTGGTAGAAAGCGTGCTAGCGGTTGACCGAGGGCCTGATCGATAGTTATGCCAAACAATCCTTCAGCTGCCCGGTTGAAGAGGATGATTCGCAGATTGGAATCGGTAATAATAATCGCGTCCCGCGCCGAGTTGATGATTGCGGCCAGGTGCGCCTCTGTTCTGCGCAAATCACTTTCCATTTGTCCCAAACGCCCGAAGAGCACCTCGAATGTCTTGCGGGGTTGCTCGCCAGCATAACCGGGTTGTCGGATCGCGACCCGGGTTATATAAATCGCCGCTAATGGCCAGAGAACCAGGGCAGCGACCGGTTTACCTACCAGATGACTTGGTAAATCAGCTACCAGACCAGAAGAACCAACCAGATAAAGGAATGGAAAGACTAAAGCGTCTACGATCAGACTACCCAACAAACCCAAACCGGTAGATATACTGACCGGGATGCGACGGTTTGTTGCAGCCTGAAAGATAATCGCGATGGCAAACAGGTCAGCGAGAAAAGCAGTTATAGAAGAAATTATTTCTCTCAAGTTGGGCTGGACAACCTGGTTATTGCTTTCCAGGCCAGCAAAATTCCCTCCCCCAGGCAGGCTTAGGTGCAGGTTCCCGGTAAAAAGTAAAAGTAAAACAATGGCGCTGACGCCTAATACACCGAAAATCGCCTGGCGCGCGGCCGCGGTACCGTCGGCGATATATAAAATGAGCACCCCCATTAAAATTACCGGTACCAACACAACCGATCCCACGGGCAGGCTCAGCCATGGAAACGGTCGGACAAAAATTCCCAGCGGAGAAGTAAATTGAAGCAATCCGGTTAATCCCCCCAAGAATAATAATAACGGTGTTAGCCCATAACGTTTACGTAAGGTGTGCAGACCCAGGACGATACTTTCCAGAATTAAGAGTTCGACTAACAGCAACAGAAGGTTTACTAACACGCGCTCGTATCCCCAGGCACGACCAGGTTATCTGGTCTATATTATATGGCTGGTTGCCCAGGTGGGCGCCTGAGCAACCAGCCTGTCGGGCATCAATTACGGAACACTCAGTATGAAGTCTGTTAACTCCAGCGTGATCGGTAATATGTCGAATGAGGCAAACGATATACCCGCTTTCCCCTCGGTCAAAACATTATCAGTTCCAACATAGGTTTGCTTATTATTAATCCACAAACCAAGCTTATTATCCTGGCAGACCGCGGTATAGACATTCGTGCTTTGACCAGTCTTGATTGCGGTTGAGCCACCGTTATAGATTAGCACATACTCCTGCTTATTCACATCGTAGCGATAGATATAGTACGTGCCATCGTTAGCAATATTGAACTCGTACCAACCGCGATCAGAAACACGACAAACCATGCCGACATTGTTCTTATTACGCCCCAGATTGACCACCTTGGCGTCGATCCGTACATTCGAAGTAGCAAATTGATCATAAACCAGGTACAGGTAAGTGTTCTGGTTAATGAAATCTACCAGTAGTTTTCCATTTTTCAGGTCAGCCGTGACACCTTCATTGTCATTCACAATGGCATTCGACTGTGCATCCACGCGATAATAAATCCATGAAGATAATGGCTGGGTGAAATCAGCCTGATAGTAGACATCTCCAGATTTGGAGGCATTCGGATTAGGTTGGTTGCCAGCCGTTTGGTCGCCGGACTGCCCCCCCGTTTGATCGCTGCCTCCAGTCGTGGCTTTCACTTCCAACTTCCGGCCGTTTATTTGACCTTCTAGAATTTGCTGGTCTAACCAACGAAATACGGTCATACTCAGCGTCGCGCCAGCATCACGGCTGCGCAGGATCTGGCAATATTCTTTCATCGTTCCATCGCTAGCCAGAACCAGCCCTTCCAGTTGGGTGATAATATCACCCGCCTTCAACCCCGCCTTATCAGCGCTTGAGCCAGACTGCACTGAGGAGATCCAAATGCCGGAGATAGTACCATCGTCGGAGCGCACTGCCTGACCGTTGATTCCCAGGGTTTCCAGGTTCTTTTTGGTGCTGAGTTGATCAACGATACCTTTCGCCAGGCTCGAGGAGATGCCGAATGACTGGCCAGTGTTCTTCGAACCCGCGTATAATACCGCTACCACTTTTCCATTTGCATCGATGATCGGACCGCCGGAATTGCCCGGGTTGGAGGTGGCGTCTACTTCAATCACCGACTCGACATCCGTCTGGCTCATCAATGGCTGGGTTTTCACCTTCGAAACGATGCCTTTGTTCAGTGTGAATTGCGGATCTCCTAACGGGAAGCCGGCAATATAGATATCCATTCCCGCATCAATCGAGTTGGTATACCAATCGACATAATTGAAATCCTGGCCATCCAACTGGATTACAGCCAGATCAGAACACTCAGAAACACCCAGTACTTTGGCATTGTAAGTTTTACTGGTGTCACCACCTACCCAAACTTTTAAAATCGCCGCACCGGTAACCACGTGGTTCGCCGTGACCGCGATACCAGAGGGATCGATAATGAAGCCTGAGCCACGGCCGGCGCCGTTCACAACCAGGCCTACCTGGGGATCAATAAATGTACCTTGCGATTCGATTTGGATCGTGGCTTTCTGGATATTCTTGTATGAAGTAACCAGCTTTGCAGGCACTGCAGATGCCTCAGGAGTTGCTGAAGCTGCGGTGGTTGCTGTTGCTACGGGTGCTAAGGTATCGGTTGGCTTAGGAGCAGTAGTCGGCGTTGGGGCAGCCGTCGGAGCCACAGTCGGGGCTGCCTTACCGCTACAGCTCGCCAGGACGAAGGTTAAAATCAATGTCAAAATTATGAATAGCAGTTTTTGAGCTTTCATGATGAGGATCTCCTTGGTTCAAGATAGAATATTAGCGACCGGTGAAATAAACGCTGTCATTTATCCTGAAGGAATGTCAAAATTTCGATCCGATCGTTCGTTTGTTTATCTGAGCTAACCTGGTATATAATTTGCTCAAGGAGTTTAATTTCAAATCTATACCAATTATATCATCATTGTGCAACTTTTAGAGCACAATCAGTGGAATTGATCGTTTGGTTAAACAAGAAGCCGTCCAAAGTGGACGACTCCTTGCGCGCTGCGGCTCCCTATCGAATAAGATCGAGGAGGGTTGCCGCAGCGCTGGGTTGGTTACTACTATTATCCATCGTGGCAACACCTCCTCTCTTGTGGGATGGCGAGAAGAGAGACGTAGATCCTGCATAGGATTGCAGGGTACGTGGCGGATAGTATACCCGAATTGGGTGAAATGTCAATGCTAACAATTCTGGGCAATATTGGGGACTTATTTTCAAGGCTTACTGCATCCCAGGTCATTCGGCTTATGGAGTCGTGGATTGCACCAGATGCATCCCCGCTGCGGCAAATTACGTATAGGCTGCCTCCGCCTGTGCCGTATAATCTACAACAACGGCAGCAACCAGGGCATGTCCTATGCTGCCTAACATCACATGATAAGGCCAGATGGTCAAATCGTATTTCCCATGCTGTTTGAGCTGCGCAGGGTCGTCAGCAGCCGGCGATATATGGTATTGGTGCGCCTGCTGGCGGGCTTGTTCTGCCCGTTCCGGGTAAGGTACGCGCCAGATTTCATCCACGCGGAATGGATCATAAAAGGCGGGGATAGGTAGTTCAATAACCATGCATCCACTCTGCTTAAGTCTGGCGAGGTTTAGCAGTCGCAGGCAACGCCGGTCCTTCTAAATCCACATCCAGATAGTGATCCAACAAGCGTTTACGCCAGGCATACCGTAGTGAGAAGATCCAGGCAATGACGGCTCCAAAAATCACAAAGTAATCTCTCAAGTTTGGTAACAAATCGAGCCCGAAGAAGCTGCGCAGGACGGGAATATTGACGCCGATCAGGAAAAAGATCAGGAGGACCACAGCCAGGATGGAGGGTCGGGGATCATCCGCCAGCTCATCCCCGCCAACCCAGAACTGCTTCGGCGGTTCTACGAAAATTAAAAGGATAAAACCGGTCAAGGCGGTCAGGTAGGTTAAACCTAATTGGGCGATGACGTAATCATGAGTTGTCAACATGAAGTAAAGGTAAACCCCCACTCCGAAAATAATATTCAAAATCATGGCTGGGGCGACAAAGTGAATCATTCGCCGTGTCAGGTCTGCCCGTGCACCAGGGCCTGGTCGCGCCCACCAGGCCAGGAAAAATGCGGGGATGGCGAGGGTTAGTGCAGAGATGATCGCATTTTGGCCAGGCGTGTAGGGAAAACCCTCTCCCACCAGACCGATCGCGATGATAAAAACCGCCAGTGATAAAATACTGGTCAGATAGAGCTTTAATACATCCCGCTGACCGTTCAAGATCCGTTGTCCTTCCAGGAAGGCTTTTGGTAGTGCTGCGAAGGAGTCATTCAGTAAGATGATATTCGCCACCGACCGCGCCGCCTGACTGCCGCTTTGCATGGCGATGCCGACATGGGCTTGTTTCAAGGCAAGGACATCATTCACGCCGTCCCCCGTCATGGCTACGTAATGACCCAAACCACGCAAGATACCCACCAGGCGATCTTTTTGTTCCGGGGTGATCCGGCCAAAGATGGTAGTTTCCTGAACAACCCCCGCTAAGGTGGCGTCATCCATCTGGTCTATTTCCGCGCCTGACACAATCTTCAATGGTCGTCCTTCCTCCCCGAGGCCTGCCTGGCGCGCCAGGGCCGCCACGGTTTCGGGACTATCTCCGGAAATTATCTTTAATGTGATGCCGGCCTGCCGGAAATTTGCCAGGGTCTGGACCGCTTCTGGGCGGAGGATGTCACTTAAAACCACCCAGGCCAGCGGAATCAGACCGTCAGGTAAGGTGACTTCACCCTCGGAGGTATGAAGGGGTTGAATCTCGGGGAGATATGCCAGGAACAGAACCCGCAATCCCTGGTCAGTCCACTGGAACGCTTGCTCGAGTAACCGTTGCGGGGAATATAAGTGAGGTAGGAGGAGCTCCGGTGCACCGAGAACATAAACGCCTCGCAGTCCATCCGTCCGATCAGCCGGCTCAAAGGACAGGGCGCTATATTTTCTTGAGGAGGAGAATGGGATCTCTTCTAAAACTACCTGGGGAGAACCCGCACAGGTTTGAGCGATTGCCTGGCTGGTAGGATTGGTTGCTGTAATACTGTGCGTATAAGTGCCTAAGATCCGGCGGAGTTTTTCTTCGGGGAAGAGTTCGTTTGCCAGGGAGATTACTTGCTCCAGGCGAAGCTGGTTAGTGGTTAGCGTGCCGGTTTTATCGATGCATAGCACGGTTACATGACAAAGCGACTCGACTGCATTGACTTGTTGAACCAGAGCGCCTTGATTGGCGATACGGACTGCACCCAGGGCATACGCCAGAACGATCATCAGGAACAGGCTGCCGGGGGCTAACCCAAAAACCACCGACGCCCGGCGCATCGATTCGAGCAAAGTTAAATCCGCACTGACCAGGTTACGAACAATGATAATGGCGCCAAAGAATAAAACGACGATCAACAATACCCGGATGACCAGATTGACATTCTGTTGTAATGGGGTGGTGTGTTCTTTGAATGTGCGCGCGCGGGTGGTTAATTGACTGGCCCAGCTATCAGCTCCGACTTTTGTGGCCCGGTAAACCGTCTGACCATTCACGACAAAGCTTCCTGAGAGCAGGGGACTACCGGTTGCTCTGGTAACTGGATCACTTTCGCCCGTCTGCAACGATTCGTCAACATCAATGCTCCCTGATCCGACCACCTCCCCATCCACCAGGATCTGGTCGCCCGGTCTGACGATCATGAGGTCATCCAGGACGATTTCATCAGGCGCGATATCACGCTCATGACCCTCGCGCAAGACGTGCGCCGTGGGGCGGGTCAATAGAGCAATCTGATCAAGTTTGCGTTTTGCGCGCACTTCCTGAATGGTGGAGATAATGACATTCAATACCGCTGTACCAACGGTGACGAAGGCTTCCTTTGGACTGCCCAGGATGGCTATCGCCAGACCAATGCTGAAAAGAACAACATTGAAGAATGAAAACAGGTTTCGTCGTAGGATTTTGCCATAAGTAAGGTTGGTCGGGGGATGAAGATAATGCCCCTGACCTTCAGCTCGGCGTCGCTCAGCTTCTTCCTCGGTTAAGCCCATCCATTGGATTGTTTCGGTCATCCTGGCCTCCCCGACATCGCAGATCCAAGGAGCTGATTAACTGCAGTCCGGTCCGGATTCCCTTCCATCGGTCCGAATTGGGTGACTGCCAGAGCGCCGGCTGCGTTAGCAAACTGCCCGGCGTGCTCCAACGATTGGTTTTCCAGCAAGGCAACCGTCAGGCCGCCGCAAAAGGCATCTCCCGCTCCGGTGGGATCAACTTCTGTCACGGGAAAACCTGGTATTTCGAGGGTTTGATCGGCGGTGTATATCCGGCTGCCATGGCGACCCATCTTTAATACTACCAGCTTACCCTGGGCCACCCAGAGCCGGCAGCCTTCTGCATCGCTGGCTGCGCCGGTAAGCATCGCGGCTTCACCGAGGCTGGGTAGAAGCACATCGGCCCGGGCAATTGCCGGTTGGCACAACTCACGGATTTGTTCTACCGATAGCAGTTCGGGACGCAGGTTGGCATCGAAACTCACCTTTGCTCCGGTGGGTAACACCTCCATAGCGCGCAGGCAGGCCAGTCGAGAAGACAGCGAGACCGACAGGTTACATCCAGTCAGATGTAGCCAGCGACAGTTTTGGAAATACGCCGCGTTAACATGTTGGGGACCGAGTTGTCCTGCGGCAGCATAACGCCAGTGATAAAGGAACTTCCGGTGGCCACCACTGAAGTAAGCCACGAAGGCTACTCCGGTGCTTTGTCCAGGGAGGATGACTACCTGGGATGCATCCACGCCATCCCGTTCAAAACGGTTAAGCAAACAACACCCAAAATCATCCGGTTCTCCTTCCATCGTTCCACCGATCGCGCCAATGAAACCGGCCGGGTGACCCATCCGGGCGACTGCATCGATGTAGATGGGGGTGTCGCCGCTGGGAAAAGGTCCAGCGAAGGTGCCAGGACGATCGAGTGGTTGGTCTAAATCGGTCCGCATCACCTCGACTAACAGGTTTCCAATGGAGATAACTTCAGGATATCCAGCCATGCGGCCTCCATACCTGGATGGTGGTTTTATTTTCCCGCTCGTTTGGCGGGCAGGGATTGTTGTAACAGGCGTCGCATCCGTTCGACCTGAATATCCCCCCTCATGGCGGATTTTGGAAGGATAAAGAAATCCTGTTCGGTGGTAAAAAGTAAAACGAATACCCGGCGATCTTCCAGGAGTTTTCGCAGACGTTTTAGCGGGATTTCGATTGCGCTGGCGCTCCGGCGGGAAGGACTGTCTCTACTGGCGACATCTTCGCGGGTTAAATACATTTGTTCTCCGGCTACTTCGAGCTGGTAGCGTGGTTTCCATTCCTTATTGAAACGAAAGTCCAGGTAGGGCGTCACCAGGTAGAAAAGAAGTGGAACAGCGCAAAAGAACAGCGTTGCCAGTAATGGCAATCCCCATCCCAGGCTGGTCCAGAATCCTAAGCCGGGTATAAACTGCTGCACCGCGAGCAAAACCAGCGCGGCCAGGCCGATAAAGAATACCAGGCGCAGGCGATTGCTGCTACGGAAGCGCAGACGCTGGGCAGAAACGACTTCTGCTTGCTGATATTGAAAATTGAAAGTTAAACCCTTAGGCATTGTATCGCTGAGTAAATCAGAATCATTTTGAGTATTTAGATATCTTCTTTGAGAATGGCTTTGACGGTCTGGGCTGCGCCCAACATTACATTTTGCACTCCGCCGCCGCTGATGCTTTGTGCCCCAACAAACCACAATCGTTGGATAGGGGTACGATGCTTCGGGGGTTTGTTGCCCAGGATGGGCGGTGCCCCACCGAAGGAGTGATGTCCCAGGTGGGTGCGCTGGCGGAAATCATTGGGAGTCAGGATCAGGCGCGTCAGGGTATGCGCGCGCAGTCCCGGCATATATCGTTCTGCTTCTGCGACCAACTGATCAGCCAATTCCTCGCGTTGCTCAGTCCAATCGCCTTCTGCTAACCGATCTGGGGCAATGGTATAGATTGTGACGGCGTGGTGACCCACGGGCGCCATCTCGGGTGAATGCAACGACGGCACGTAGATCAGGAAGCCTTCCCGACCTGCGTGGAATATTCCTGCACGCAGTCGGTCAATACCGCCTGCCAGATCGGTCGTAAGGTAGTAATAGCATAATGCAGCAGGTTGGTAAGGGATCGGGTTAAAGTCAATCCCCAGGTGAACCATCAATACCGATTCCATGTAGCGACATGCTTCCAGATCCTTAATCATCTCCGCTGGTAGATGCTGATGACCTACCAAACCGAAGAAAGTATCGGTGGCTCCTCCACTGGCGATCACTAAATCAGCCGGCTCAAAGCGCCCATTAACTTCCACTCCTTGCGCCTGACCATCCTTGATGACAATTCGTTCGACAATGGTACTGGTAATAACCTGTCCGCCTGAACCAGTGACGGCGCCCAAAACAGCCTGTACCAATCTATCACAGCCGCCCCGGATAAAATTCCAACCGCTTCGGGCGCTGGTGGCGCCTGGTTCGACCGGTATGCGCTGATCAAAAGCAGTCTCCAGGTGGATAAGGGGCACACCCAGGGCGGGAAACTCACTCGGCTTGGTGACGAAATCGGCGACGATCCCGGTCAAGATAGTTTTAATCTCCTCCCGGTGGAAATAATGGTCCATCAACTGACTGGCAGTCCAATTTCGTTTCGCCCTGACTTTTTGAAACACCAGCGCCAGTTGAACCTTACGGAGTAGGCGCGTCAGGCCAGTGGCGGTCTGTGACTGCCTCGCTAACGAAACCAGGTCGAGTATCTGGTCATAAAAATGGTAATAACGATCGAGTGCTGGTGCGTCTTCGGGAAACTCCTTCTTCAGGCGCTCTCGCCGCCAATAGGGTCCCTGGTACTCAACTGGTTTCCAAAGCGCAAGGTCATTGAGTACCAATCCCCGGTCCGCAGGTATAACGGGCACCTGGTCGGATACACCCAACTCCTCCAGGATGCGCCTGGCCCGGTCACCCGGTCCGAATCCTTCCAGGAGCAACGGACCTAAATCCCAGTTATAGCCGTCCTGTTTCAGTGTGGTTGTGACACCGCCTGGCGTAGGAAACTGCTCATAGATGGTGACCGCATGTCCTGCCTGCACCAGATACGCTGCAGCAGTCAGGCCAGACATGCCCGAACCAATAACAATGGCTTTCATGTCAGCGCAGGGTCATCTTGGTAATTTTACCGTTTTGGACAGTAGCCTCGCCCTGGGCAGCCTCCGAGGCTGCAGTTCCATTTTTATAGACTTTAAAGTTGAAGGTTACTTGATTGCCGTTGGCTGTCACTTCAACCGCCTCAAATTGAAAGCCGTCATTGGCGCGTTCTTCTATGTATGCCCGTACCTCACTGGCTCCGTTCAAAGTCGCCTGTGGATTTTCGAAGACAACATTGGCGCTGACAGTTTGCATCGCGCCATCAATATCCAGGGCGCTTCGGTTGATAAAGAAAGCACGCACAACCGAAGCCGGATCTTTCGGATCAACTGTGATCGCAGTGATTGGGAGCGGTGTACCATCCCCACTGCAGGCTGTGAACATCAGGACAATCACGATCAAAATTGCCAGAAAATGAAACTTATTCATATTACATCCTTCTTTATGAACTCTATTTATTCCAGGATTGGGATCTGGTAAGGTATCCAATGCCCGTTTATCCAGGTGAGGGAATTATAATTCAGAAGAATAAATTAATCTTGCCTCTGACTGGCCAGTTCAGCCACCAGGCGGGCGTGACTCTGCCGGGTGATCGGGAATTTTATTAACAATGGCAGGCTGATCAGGATGGCTACTGCGGGTACCAGGGCAAAGAACAGCCGGATGCCCAATAAGGCTTGCGGGGTTTGCTCAGCATTGGCAACATAACCAAACCAGGCGAGTGACCAGCCACTGACCGCCACACCGAGAGCGTTCGTGAATTTTTGTGAGAGCGCCCAAATACCAAAGTAGATCCCCTCCCGTCGTTCACCGGTCATTTTCTGGTCATATTCGACTACATCCGGCAGCATACTCCAGGGGAACACCCACTGCCCGGAGAAACCAATCCCCGCCACGATGGCTACAATGAACACTGCAGCAGTCGGTTGGTGTGGGAAGAAGAAAGTCGTTGTCACTGCAGCGGCAGCGATAAATAAACCCAACGCATAGGCGGGACCTTTGTTTACACGCTCGGATAACTTCTGGCTTGGGATCAGGAAAACACCGATCGCTACCAGCATTAATAAAAGCACAACTGGTACCGCGTCCTTCATATTCAGTTGATAAATAATGTAATATGGGACGAGTGAGGTGAGTAACGTAAAGCTGAAACTGGTGATCGTAAAAGCCACCAACATGATAACGAAAGGTCGGTTGCGAAAGGTGGTCAAGATGGCTTTTAACGGAGGGAGGTGTGAGACTTGGGTGGCGACCCTGGTTGGTTCGCGCACAGTAAAGGCAGTGGTTAGGATGGCGGCTGCTGCGACTATGCCAAAGAAGGCGCCTGTCCCGCTCCAGGAGGCCTGCAGATTCCAACCCAATAATTTTCCGATTTGCCCGGCGATGACAGTGGTGCTGGCAGCGCCGAGGATATATCCCAGAACACTAAAAATCATGCGGATGGCGGTCAGGCTGGTGCGTTCGCCATAATCCTGCGTTAACTCAGCGCTCATCGCGTAGTACGGTACGCTGGACAGGGTGTGAAATGTGTCCCAGAGCAGGAATGTACCCAGCACAGCCAGGAAAGCGGTAACCCCGGTCAATCCCTTGGGGAGGGACAGCGCCAGCCACACTGCCAGACCGAGTGGGATCGCCCCGCAAAACATATAGATTCGTCGCCGGCCAAAACGGGAGCGCGTCCGGTCTGATAAATAACCAATAATTGGGTCATTGAAGGCATCCCAGGTCAGCTTGCCCACCAGCAGAGCGCTGCCCGCGATTGCCGGATTGATGCCGGCCACATCGGTGTAATAGAATAAAATGAAAAATTGCACGACAGAACTTAATAATGCGATGCCCAGATCCGCCACACCGTAACGCACCTTTAATCCAATCGATAACTTATTCATGTTGTATGCCTCTCGTTGTTTGAATTCACCTGCCTGGCAGGTGGATGGGCTGAATTATAATGCGGGTTGATATATAGGAAGGAATCCGATTCAGCCTGTATAATACACAATAGACTTTCCCGGGAGAATTCCATGCACCAGGACCTTCAAACGGTAATTAATAATTTCCAGGTTGAGGGTGAATTTCTAACCGCAGAAGTCATTCCGACCGGGCATATCAACGACACCTATGCCAGTGTTTTCCAAACTCCCAATGGCAGTAAGCGCTATATCCACCAGCGGATTAACACGCATGTCTTTCGCCAACCAGAGCAGATGATGGAGAACATTGCCCGGGTTAGCCGGGTTGCGCGCCGGCAAATCCTGGCTGCCGGCGGTGACCCCCAACGCGAGACATTAAACCTGGTCCTTACCAGGGAAGGGGGAAATTATTACCGGACTCCAGGCGGGGACTATTGGCGTACTTACCATTTCATCGAAGGCGCACACACTTACGATAAACCGGTAGACTCACGCCAGCTATCTGTGGCCGCCTGCGCTTTTGGGAAATTCCAGCGATTATTAAGCACGATCCCTGGTGAACAACTTTACGAGACGATCCCTGATTTTCACCACACTTTGCGTCGTTATCAAGCGTTTGAACAGGCAATCCAGCATGATCTTAGTCAACGTTCCTCGTCCGTGCAACTCGAGATAAATTACTTGCTGGGACGCCAATCCCTGGCGGGTGTTATCGTAGAATTGCTGGCGCAAGGATTAATCCCGAACCGGGTAGTCCATAATGATACCAAACTCAACAATGTTCTGTTTGATGATCAGACGGGTGAAGGGATTTGCATCATTGATTTAGATACGGTGATGCCTGGCTCAGTCCTGTTCGATTTTGGCGATATGGTGCGCACCGGCGCTTCAACTGCAGTTGAGGATGACCCCGAACTCACCCGGGTGCATTTCGATCCGGTAGCCTTTTACCAAATCGCATCCGGTTACCTGGATGCTACAGTGGATTTCTTAACCCCGCTTGAATTGGATTATCTGGCGTTCTCTGCCCGGCTGATCACCTATGAACAGGCGCTTCGTTTCCTGGGCGATTATCTTAATGGCGATGTCTACTATAAAATACATCGTCCGCAGCATAACCTGGATCGCGCCCGTAATCAAATTCAGTTCCTGCATGAGATGGAGGTTCATTTCAATCAAATGCAGGATACGATCGGGAGACTAGCCAATGACCGTTTGGCTTAGAATTTTTATGATGATTGTCACCTGAGAATAATGACAGAACCCGGATGACGCGATATTGGATTCTGGTAAGATAATCTTGACCAAAAGTGTTGAGATCTGGTAAATATTTGTGTTTATTTGGATAAAATTTTAGAGATCTTCTATGGAGGAAAAATGTCAAAGACGGATGAAGATTTAAAAGCTGGCTTTGCTGGTGAGTCGCAAGCTAATCGTAGATACCTGGCCTTTGCAAAGAAAGCTGACGAAGAAGGCTTACCAAAAGTGGCAAAACTATTCCGGGCGGCCGCGCATGCTGAGACTATCCACGCCTTGAATCATCTTCGAGCCATGGGTGGGGTCAATTCAACTGTCGAGAACCTGAAGGCCGCCATCGCTGGTGAAAATTACGAATATGTCTCAATGTATCCTGAATTCGTTCACGATGCCGAAGCCGAAAGCGCCAAGCGCGCATTGACCTCATTCCGCTGGGCGATGGCTGTAGAAAAAGTTCATGAGACGCTCTATACCCAGGCCTTGACGGCTGTGCAAGGGGAAGGTGATCTCCCGGATGCTGACTACTACGTCTGCTCTGTTTGTGGCTTTACCCACGCCGGACCCATTGAAGGCAAGTGCCCGGTCTGCGGCACACCGGCTGAACGGTTTGAAGTAATAAAATAATGTAAAACCAGGGATGATAATGCCATCCCTGGTTACACCCTTTCGCTGAGGTTTAGTCGTAAGAGCCAAGTTGTCTGGCCAGGTTGACAATCGAGCGGAACTCATCCAAACTAACACTGGAAGGCACTGAATGGTCGGAAGAGAAGATGTATCCACCATTCGCCTTCAGTACAGGCACGACTCGCTCCATCTCAGCACGGATCGCTTCAGGTTGATCCCATAAAACGGCGTTAATCCCGCCATGCAGAACCAGCCGGTCGCCGAACTGGCGTTTCAAAGCGACCGGATCCATACCTGCCTTTACCTCTAACGGGTTGAGCGCATCCAGGCCCATCGCGACGAGTTCGGGTACGAAGGGACGCACGTCGCCGCATGAATGCAGGTGTGTTTTGATGCCTTTGGCATGCGCCCAATCAATTGCCCGCTGGTGGTAGGGTTTCAGAACCTCCCGGTAAGTTTGCATGGAGAAGAACTGGTGACCCTTGTAGCCCATGTCATCGCACCAAAAGATGCTGTCAAAGGTGTAGCCAGCATCCCACACTAGGTCGAGTAAAGCCAGGTTGGTTTCCAGCATCGTGTCGAAGATCTCCATCAACCATTCAGGATTCTCAACCAGCGCAAACAGCACTCGCTCGGTGCCTGCAATCCAGGCGTGCGTGACATCGAAACCGAACCATAGTTCTGGCTCAATCCAATAACCTTTTTCTCGCCAGGCATGGTAATTGGTTGTTAAATAAGCCCAATCAATACGGTCTTTTGACGGAAATATCCGCTGCCTGGCCATCCGCCAGCTATCTGGATCTACGATCGTGTGGTGCAGGAACTCGGGCGTTGAGGCGGCATGTTTCCATTGGCGCAGGGTGACGCCCCACTCACTGGTGTAGGTGATCGAGGTTTCATCCTCTGCCAGAACCTGCCGAGGGTAGCGCGGTGAATTATTTGTGCGGATACGCGCCACGTGATCCAACCCGAAGTAATCCACGTAGCTTATATTCTGGGGCATGCCTTCACTATGCCAGCGTTCGATCGTGGCATCCCATGGATCATCTATGATGGGAACGCGATCAGCTTCGCGATGTTCATATGTACGTTTGAACCGTTCGAAGCTGGTCAATTCCCGCTTGTGACTCACTGTTAAGTTAGCCTTCCATGGGTAAGGACTCATCAAAGGGTTGGTCGAAGGTGATCCGTGAAATCGTCAGGTCATGTGCGGTCTTTGTGCCAGACATGGTGAGGTGTGTAGGGTAGGAAATTGCCCGCGTACTGTTCGTCAGGATCTCTTCGCCATTTTCCAGTTGGGCAGTGCCATTCAAGACTTTTAAAGTGCAGTTTGCTGCGCTGCGCTGACCCAACAGATTCCCCAAGATCGAACCATGCCAGCTCGGAACAAGGCGCAGGCAATCGATATCTTCGTCAGTCAGGGGGATCGAAGCCGAATCGCTTCCCAGGTTGATCGCTCCCGACCACCAGTTGGCGGAGGGGGTGGATGACAGGTATGATTCCAGGCCGTCTACTTTCACCTGTGCATCGCGGGGGAAGCGCGGACGGGTGATGAAGAGGAAAACAACGATCAACACACCCAGGATCAGGAAATACGGCCAGATCGGACCAGGCTTGTATACGGAGTATTGTACTGGGACCACCCATTCCCGTTCTGTTTGCTCACCGCCACCTGAGATCGTCGCGTTTTGCGGAGTGAAGCGGAGTTCACCCTTGAAGGTGGTCGTCCCCGATCCCAATGAGTTGTAACCTTCCAGTGGCAGCGCGACTGCTACCTGGAATTCTTTATTCGCCGGGGTTAGTAGAATACTCTTCCCCGGCTGATCCAGCTCAAGGTTAATGTATTCAGCCAGCTCAGCCTGAGTATTGTCTTGATCGTCCCAGGTCAGTTCAACCTTTAAGGCAGGTTGAATCTCGGTGGTTTTCCATTGGATCGTGACGGCTTGGCGCGCGGTTGAAGGTTGATCTCCAATGGGTTTGGGCAACAAACCCAGGTCGATTATCTTATCCCCTTGCAGGTCAAAAACAATTTCACCCGGTCGCTGGGTCGGCGTGGGGGTGGGCTTGGGAGTGTACGTTGCGGTGGGCGGTGTAGGTGGTGTTAGCGTCACTGTCGGTGTAGGAGTATTGGTTGGAACTCCTGTTGGTGTAATGGTGGGTGTATCGGTCGGAGGAAGGGTAGGTGTATCGGTGGGGGTAGGTGGTGGCAGATTAATTGAGAACCGGAGCAGAATCTTTTCGGGAAAAATAAAAGTTTGCTCGTTTGGGTTGGGAGATATAATTTTTACCTGAAGCAATAGTTCGTAGGTTCCCTCATCCCCAGTGGATAATTTGGCCTGATTAAAATTTATCAAACTCAAATCCAGGCAGTTCTTCTTCGTAGAAACTTCAATCTCCCGCTCGCAATCGGACCCGGACCGGCACACCTGCATCTCTTGATTGGTCGGTAGAGGACGTGAGCCAGATTCGGGTTTATATAATTGGACTTTCAAACCCAAAGAACTTGGGTCCGATGCCCAGGTAAGCAGGCAAGACGTGTTCGGATCGGCTTTTCCACTGGTTATATACAGGTTGCCCAGGTCTAATGCCAGAGGTCTTATATGCACAATCCGGATCGGCTGGGGCACTTCTGATTGTGCAGGTATTACATCTGGACCGAGATCTGATGGGATTGTTGCCCCACCGATGGCATTGTAGATCCAGTAGGTGTAACCGTTTTTATGCAAATCTTCATATATGTCAACGCAATCGTTGACCTTTTTTGTACTGGCGGTGTCTTCGCCATCGGTATAAGACATTAGGGTTTGGAGATGCGTTCGACCATCTCCGCCCCAGGTTTTCAACTCATCTAGACCCATGCAAACTGCATCCCACAAGCGGGTACTACCAGCAGGCAGCGGGATAGCGTCGATTTGGGATTTTATGCCTGACTTATCACCATCGGTAATATTTGGCCAATCACCAACCGGGACTATGTTGTTGTTGAATGAATAAATTTTCAGGTGAACACCTGGCTCAAGCGAGTCTACAAAATTTTTGAAGATTTCATTCACCTGCTTATATTTTTGGGGACTACCCTCGGCCATCGAACCTGAGTTGTCCACCAGGATCAGGTATTCGCTGACGATTTCTACCGGTTGTGCAGAGGCAATCCGAGTCTTACTTAGAGGCTGTACAAGCAGGGCAGCCACGACTATGAACATCAGGCAGGTATTAATAATATATTTGATGAGTAATTTCTTAGTATCCATAGCTTGTTTTCCCTTGTCTAATAATGATAAAGGTTATAAGTGAAAGGACAGATTCAATAACCAGGGCTGGTTCACCCGTGGTAATAAATTATAACAGGATTAAAATAGCCCGAATAGTAATTAATGTTATTCATAAAGTGGGGTGGATAATCGCTGATCTATTCTTTACTTACGGGGACGACTTTTTCGGGACGGCCTGTCGGGCGGCGGCGCGCCCCGATAGGCCGGGACAGTAATGGCGTATATTGTACACAGGCGTTTATCCAGGAGACGGCTGCGCAGGCGTGGATCCATTTCGTCCAGCGTGTCAGCGGTAGTAATGACAGTGGGTAGCTCACGGTTATACCGGTAATTGAAAAGCTGGTAGAGCTTTTCACGCACCCAGGGGGTAGCTGACTCGGTGCCTAAGTCATCCAGGATTAACAAGGGCGCGCTCCGTACTTCCTCGAACCTGCGGTCCAGGCTGGTTGGACTGGTCGGACTGAAAGCTGCTCTTAAATGATCAAGCAGATCGGGCACCGATACAAAGATCGTTTGAAAGCCCAGCTCCTGGCGATAATTCCCGATGGCTGCCGCCAGGTGGGTTTTACCGCTGCCGTAATCGCCGATGAAGACTAACCAGCCCTGGGGATTGGCAGCAAACCGGTGAGCCGCATTAAAGGCTTTTGATAAGCTTTGCAGTGCTTCGTCAGACAGGTTCTCGTCCTGGCGTAGATCGACGTTAACGAAGGTGCGGTTGTGCAGTAAGTCAAGGGAGGAAAGCGCGGGGTGACCGATATCACCCGCCGGTCGACGGTAATCCGGCGCCAGTATATGCACTAACGTGACCAGTTCGGGATCTTCCAGGCGTGAACGAATGCGACCTTCGATCTGGTCCAGATCCAGGTTGGTCGTGACCACCAGCGGTAGATGATTAATATAGCGGTAATTGAGGATCTGGAACAGCTTCTCCTGAGCCCATGAGGTAGCATTCTGAGTGCCAAAATCATCCATGATCAGTAACGGCGCCTGCCTGATTTGCTCAAATCGTTCTTCAAAGGTTGCCTCGGGATCCTGATAAGCGAAACGCAGCGTATCGAGCAAATCCGGTACGGTGATAAACAATGTGGGAACACCCAGGCTGACGACGTAGTTAGCGATGGCTGCCGCGAGATGAGTTTTCCCACAGCCGTATCCACCGTGCAGTAACAGCCAGCCGCGCAGTTTTTGGGCGTAAAGACTTGCCTGATTGAAGGCCTGTTCTAATGAGGCGGCTTGCTGTGGCCACAAGCCAACCCGCCCGCGGGTCTGGAAATTCTCGAAGGTCAGGTGCGCCAGCTCTTCCAGGTGACTGAGTTCAAATAAGCGATGGTGGACTGCCTGGTTGACTTCCGCCTGGCGGCAGGTACAAATTTCGACTTTGCCGAAATCGGGATGGCCTACCGGTAAGTCACGGCGTAAGAAGCCCATCCCCCCACAAATCGGACAATCAGGTCGTCCGATGGCAGCGCCGGGACTTGGCGCAGCCGGGCGAAGCGTTGCCTCCAGAGAAGGAACTGGCGCGACTGAGTCAGAATCGGATGTACTGCCTTGAGCTGGCGCAGCCTCAATGTTCGATGTCTTCGGAGTATTTACCCTTGACGTAGCGCCGCCCATCTTTTTCAGTGTCGCGGCGATCTTTTTGGGCTGGTCCTCGGGCATGGTGTCCCTCCTGTTTCCAACGTTCCAGGATTGTGGCGACATAGCGCCAGTTGCGTTTATTATTTTCGGCAGCGATACGAAAAGCTTCCTCAATCCAGTCGGCCGGGTAAGTTTGTTCGGCATCCTTTAAGGCATCCGCAATCAGAGGGGTGAGGGCGCCAATGTGATCCTCGTAAAGACGAAAGATATTAGGTGGTTCGGGTAAGATTTCAATTGGGGAAGTGGCTTCACCGCTCGGGCGCCAGGATCCTTTTTGGATCGCTTGTAAGGCGGCGCGGCCTCTGGGTGAGTTTAAGAAATATAAGGTTTCTTCACCCTCAGCTAAAGTAAGACTGGCGCTGAGCAATGCCCCGCGCTGGACTGCTTTACCCAGCGCTTCATCCAGGGCTTTTAGCGCCAGTGCGGGTGTTTGCCCCAGGCTGTTCAACAAGCGCTCATCGGCGGTCAGGTCGCTGCGACGCAGGCAGCGAAACGCGCCTTCCATCTGATCGAGCCGCCAGAAGAAATAGACCACCAGCCTTAATTCGTTCAAGTCATCTATGACGGGCAGCAATTCGGTGAAAAACTGGGCTGGTAAGGGTATCAGGCGTTGTTTACCCTCGTTGAAACCATTGAAATCAGGCATGGCTTAGCGCACCTGCGTCAGATCAACCATGCGGGTGGCGGCATTCTCGAACTTTGCCAGGTTGCTGCGGAAAACCAGCTCGATCGTCCCCGTTGGCCCGTTGCGGTGCTTGGAGATTTTGATCTGCGCCAGGTTATGCTTCATTGTATCTTTCTCGTACATCTCAGGACGGTGGATGAACATTACGATGTCGGCATCCTGTTCGAGTGAACCCGACTCACGCAGATCGGACAACTGGGGTTCTTTATCCGCCCGTTGTTCCACCGCCCGAGAGAGCTGTGCGGCTGCCAGCACAGGAACGTTTAACTCACGTGCCAGCACCTTCAGATTGCGCGAGATATACGAGACTTCCTGGACACGGTTTTCTGAGCGAGTTCCGGAGCTCATCAACTGCAGGTAGTCCACCGTGATCAGATCCAGATGGAATTCCAGGTGTAGCCGGCGAGCTTTGGTGCGAATCTGTAAAGGCGTTAATGCCGGGGTATCATCTAGAAAGATCACTGTATCACTCAACACCTCGATGGCGTGGGTCAGGATTGGCCATTCTTCTTCTTTAATTTCACCTGTCCGCAGGCGTTGAGAATCGATACCGGTTTCCTGTGCGAGCAGACGTTGCACGAGTTGTTCACTCGACATTTCGAGAGAGAATATAGCCACATGTTTTTTATGAAGTTGAGCGGCATTCTTTGCCGCCGAGAGGATGAAAGCGGTTTTGCCCATTCCTGGTCGTCCGGCGATAATCAGTAAATCCGAAGATTGTAATCCGCCCAGCATCCGATCCAGGTCAATAAAGCCGGTCGGTACACCCATCGTCTCGCCAGCCCGGCGAGCCAGGATATCCAGACGATCGTAGTAATCGCTTAATACCCTACGTATGGGTTGCAGTTCGCGCGTCAGACGGCGTTCGCTAACATTGAATATAGCTTTTTCCGCCTCATCCATGACTGTATCAACGCTGGATTCTTGTTCAAAAGCCAGACGGGCAATATCGCCGGCAGCGGTTAACATGCGCCGGCGGATGGCAGTGTCTTCGACGATCCGCCCGTAAGCTACCGCGTGTAATGAGCTGGGGACATTACTCACCAGGGTAGTCAGATAAGCCGGGCCGCCAATCTCAGCCAGGCGGTTCATCTGTTCCAGGTCTTCAGTGACTGTCAGGAAATCAATGGGAATGCGCCGTTCATGCAGGCGGTTGTAGGTCTCCCAAATCCAGCGGTTGCGGTGGATGTAAAAATCGTCCGCCTGCAAGAATTGAGCGACATCATAATATATTTCCGGATTGATCATCACCGCGCCCAGCACGGCCTCTTCGGCTTCGCGGCTGTTGGGGACGATCTGCTGAGCAGCCGAGGTGCTTTCGGGGGGTGGAAAATCGTTCATTGGAACAATTTACCCTGGGCTTTTATCGGCATCATCATCCTCTTCTTCATCCGGACCTTTATCCAGGCTGCCCAGGTCGAGTTGCTCTAGAAAATCGGAAAACACCGTCAGGCGGTCCTCGCCACTCGCTTCGCCAGGCGCGCTTTCGGGTTCGGCTGTCGGTTGTCCAGTTCCCGGTTGTTCAGGCGCGGGTTTAGCGAGTGCGTCGCCTTTCTCTTGTAGATCTTCTTCAGGGATAATGCTGGCGGTGTCCATGACCGAGCGCGCGACCAGGATCGGAACATGCGTACGGACGGCCACGGCAAGCGCATCAGATGGCCTTGAGTCTATCTGGAGTATGCGATCATCGACTTCTACCACTATATTGCCGAAAAATGTATCGTCCCGTAAGGAAACCACTTCCACTTGCAGAACGCGGACATTCAATTTATGGAAAATGCTCTTTATCAGATCATGGGTTAGCGGTCGGGCTACTTCTACTTCTTGGAGGGCAATGGTGATCGCTTCAGCTTCGTAGACGCCAATCCAAATCGGTAAATAACGCTCAGCCTGACGATCGCGCAAAATGACAATCCGTTGTTGAGACATCAAGCTGACGCGGATGCTATCAATAACGACTTCAACCATGTCGGACATAAACCAGCCTCCAGGATAGTTATAACAAGGGATTGTATTCTAACATGGGCAAGGCTGGCTGGCAACACAATCTCTGTTGATCCTTAATTTGCAAATATTTAAGAATACCGGTATAATCTCTTTACATTGGTATTCAGGGCAGACAATTGAATTGATGGAATTATCTACAATGGATAGGAAAATTGTTTGGATTGAAAATAGACCAACTGAAGGCCCAACCTTTATCCCCGGTCTCAGGAAAAAAGGTTACCAGGTAGAAATTGCCACCAACGGCGCCAAAGCCTTGAAATTGCTTAAGCGGGATCCGTTTGATTTAGTTGTGGTAAATGCACCCTCCTTGCGCACAACCGGCAAGGGAATCTGCCGGGCGATCCACAAAGAATGGCCGGTTCTACCCATTATCGTCTTGCTCAATGCCGGCCAGTCATTTGATGATGCGAGTGTGAATGCGGTCTTAACTTTGCCTTTTACCACTCGTAAATTACTCAACCGGATTGTTTTATTATTGCCAGTCAATCCCCACTCGACAATCGTGGTGGGTCCAATCCGGTTTGATGAACAAACCAGGCGGCTTTTTTGTGAAAAACGCGAAGCGCGTCTTACACCACGTTTGTTATCGCTACTGAAGATGTTAATGGAGCACCCTGGCGAAGTGATTGAACGTGGGCAACTCTTTCGTGAAGTCTGGCATACCGAATATACCGGTGATACCCGGACGCTGGATGTCCATATCAGTTGGCTACGCCAGGCGTTGGAAGCCAATCCACGCCGACCAGTCTACTTGAAAACTGTGCGTGGGGTGGGTTACCGCCTCGATCTGGGTTTTTCTTCCGTCTGATACAAATCCCCAGGGGAAGTCAATCCTCCTGGGGATTTTTTCATATTAAGAGGATAATTATGGAAATTCGTAAACAACTGATAGCCAGTGCCCGAGGCGATGGACCTTGCGACCTGGTGATTCGCAATATTCAATTGGTGAATGTCCTGACGGCGGAAATTTACCCGGTAGATATCGGCGTTACCGGAGAACGGATCGCCAGCGTGAGTCCGGCCGGGGAGGCGCAAGTGGAGGGCAAGCTGGTCATCGATGGGACCGGCCTGTGGGCCGCACCAGGTTTTATTGATGGCCATGTCCATAATGAATCGAGCATGTGCACTCCTGCGCATTGGTGTGAAGTCATCATCCCGCATGGTACGACTACCGTATGCACCGACCCGCATGAGATTGCTAATGTCTTGGGCGTCCGCGGGGTGCAGTATATGCTCGAGGCCAGCCAGGGTTTACCGGTTCGATACTATATTACGATCCCGAGTTGCGTCCCGGCTGTCCCCCACCTCGAAACCGCTGGCGCCACTTTTACTGATCGGGAAGTCTCCGAGATGCTGGGTTGGGAGCGTGTCGTTGGTGTCGCTGAAGCAATGGATTTCGTCGGCCTGGTGCACCAATTTGGTAACATCACGCCCGTGGTCGAAGCGGGACAACGCGCCGGCGTCCCAATCGAAGGTCATGCTCCAGGGGTTACGGGTCGTTTCTTACAGGCTTACCTGGCTGCGGCAGGACCGCGCTCTTCGGATCATGAGTCATTGTCCAGCGCCAACATGCTCGAAAAAGCGCGCGACGGTATGATTGTCTATGCTCGCATCTCTTCCTTCGCAGATTTCACTGCCGAACTGGTACACAGCCTGCACAGCGTAAACGATACGCGCATGTTTGGCTTCTGCACCGATGATGATATGCCCAACCACATTCTGAATAATGGGCATCTGGATTATGGGATGCGTAAAGTAATTGGGATGGGTGTGGATCCAGTTAAAGTCATCCAGATGGCAACCATCAACAATGCACAACACTACGGACTATGGGGGCTTGGCGCCATCGCCCCCGGCTGGCTGGCGGATATCGTCCTGTTGGATGATCTGGCGCGGGTCAGTGTCAGGCATGTTATCACTGGGGGCAGGCTACGTGTAAAAGATGGCCGGCTGCTTGAGTCGATTCCTGAACCGGTTCCCCCCTTAGTTGAGAACTCGGTTCATCTGCCCGACGGATTGAACCGCGACAGTTTTATCATACGATCGAATGGGCAAAACCATTTTAAGGTTAATGCAATCAACCTGGCCAATGTGCTGGATACGCGGCTTGAGCAGATCGAAATCCCATGCCAGGAGGGTGTGGTCAGACTTCCGTTGCCGGAGGGTGTTTCGCTGGCCGCGATCATCGGACGGCATGGTCAGAACTGTGTGCCTTCCCTGGCAATCTTGACTGGCTACCCTATCCAGTATGGCGCCCTGGCCAGCACAGTCAGCCATGATAGTCACAACCTGGCTGTGATTGGCAAAAATCCAGACGATATCTTACTGGCAGTGCAGACTCTGGCTGAGTGCGGCGGGGGACTGACAGCAGTTAAAGATGGACAGGTGCTGGCGACAGTACCCCTGCCGGTCGCAGGCTTATTGAGCACCCTTCCAACCGCTGAAGTCGGTCAGCAGTTGACCCACTTTGAGCAATCACTCACGGTGCTGGGACTTCCGCCTCTCTTGCCAGTCAGTCTGCTGGCGATGGCGCTGCCGGTGATCCCTCAGGTGAGGCTGACAGATCTTGGGATGGTGGACGTGATCAGTCAGCGCTTCATTCCCCTTATCATCTAGATCTATCGGGTGATTATCTATCAAAGTATCACTCCAGCCAGGTCCGGTAAACCGAGGCGATATTATCGCGTGGGTCCAGTTTGCCGAACTCGCATTGGGCGATTACTCCACCGCGCCCGGTATCCAGCGCTGCACGAACACGCTGAACTGCCCGACGTACCTCGTCCGGTGCTCCGAAGGGTAAGGTATGCTGGCGGTCAATTTCACCCCAGAAGGTGATTTTGCCTCGATATAACCGTCCCAGCTCTTCGATATTCATGGTAAATAGCTGTGAATTAACCGCGTCGATGCCAATCTCCACCAGGTCGCCATAAAGTGCCTCAATGCAGCCGTCACTGTGGAAGAAGATAAACTTGCCAGCCTGGTGGGCCAGGTCAACATATTCTTTGTAACGCGGCTTGAAGAGCTCGCGCCAGGTGCGCGGATTGATCAACAGATGATGGTTGGTGCCCCAATCGTCCATGAAAGTGATCGCATCCACCGCGGTGGCGCACCAGCCGCGGATGTCTTCCAGGTAATACTCGTGCACCAACTCCAACAGGCGCAGCAGTTCAGCCGGTCCGTAAGCCAGGTCGAAGAACAAAGATTGCGAGCCGCGTAAGAATTGCATGCGCTCGAACAAACGCGCCGTACATTCAGATAGGATGAAGCGCTCGCTGTTCGCGCAGGTCAGGTCTACCTGGGATAAATCGCGTTGGCGTAGCACTGCATAGGGCGGCTTGAACCGCGTCAACCGTGACCAGTCAGGGAGCGCGGGTTCTTTGACCTCGCCAACCACTCCGGCTTCGGCAACGAGCCAGCCGCTGCCCCACTCATCCCGGTAATAGCCTGGCAAAGGCGTCGTTGGCATCCTGGGGAGATCCTCCGGGTAGATAGCGCCAGCGCTGCTAAAATCCATCGGAAACTCGGTCAGGATTGCGTCCAGGTCGTTTTTACGAGCGTAGGGAATATAGGGCAGTGTCCATAAATCGCGCGGCACCCGATCCGGGTAGGAGAAAGTTAAGGCAGCTTTGACGCGCTCACGGCCATTCATTGATTATCCTTCGACTAACCGGGTACCACAAGCCTGGCAAAACAAAGCTTCGGAGGTATGGGCGCGATTGCACTTGGGACAAATACGGGGCAGGTCAACCGGGAGTGCTGCACCGCACGCCAGGCATTGATCATTTTCGGGAGCATTGGCGGTGGTGCAGTACAGGCAGATTTTGGGATTTCCTGGGGCGTTCTCCTCGCCAGCCAGTGATCGGCTTAGGGCGCAAATATCGTTGATCGCATCCCACACCTGGGGGGCGAGATTTTCTTGTTTGAGTTCTGCCACAGCGTCTGGAATCATCGCCAACAAGGCGAGTGGACTGCCGGATGCGGCGTGTTCGATCAATTCACCAGCATCCGCAACCCGATCGAGCCACTGGCGGTCACGACTCATGGTGATCAGAACGCCTTCCTGTGTATCGGCAACATGCACGGTCAGCGGTGTACCGTGCTTGCTGCCGATCTGCACCAATGCCGTGCCAGGTCCGCGCTCGATGGCAGTGCGGTGCTGGCGATCGTTGAAGCGCGCCGTCAGTTGGTCAGCCAACGCAGCAGAAGTCAGTGTTCCATGAAACATACGCTGGTTCACAGTGTTAAACTCTAGCCTTCATCCAATCATTGGAGTTAAAGAAATCCGCCACAGCGTTGCCCGGATGCACCAGGGCGTCAAAAAGTGGGCGATCTGTCTCAGCCAGCTTACGGTCAGCGACGACCAGGACGTCTTCCAGATGAGCCCGGGTGCGCGGTCCGAAGATCGGTGAGGTGATCCCCGGCTGGTCTTTGACCCATAACAAGGAGAGTTGGGCGGTGGTCAGATCCCGCTCGAGCGCCATCTCACCAACTTTCAACGCCACGTCCACGGCGCGTGGGGAGACCCGGTCGGTGAAGAAGCTGCCTGTGCGGGTGGCGCGTGAACCTTCCGGGTAATCGCCTGCTTTGGCGTACCGCCCGGCCAGGATGCCGCCGGCCAGGGGTGACCAGGGCAACAGACCCACGCCGTACTTCAGGCACAGCGGGATCAGCTCATTTTCGATGCGCCGGTCGAGCAGGTTGTAGGGTGGCTGTTCGCTGACGTAACGCAGCAGAGAGAATTTCTCGCTGAGCGCCAACCCCTCCATGATGAACCAGGCGGGAAAGGTGGATGTACCAATATAGCGCACCTTGCCGCTGCGCACCAGGTCATCTAAGGCACGTAAGGTTTCATCCTGAGGAATGGACAGGCAGGGGCGGTGAAGCTGGTAAAGATCGATGTGGTCGGTCTGCAGGCGGCCCAACGAGTCCTCGCATGCTTTTAAAATATGCAGGCGCGAGCAACCGGAGTCGAGCGGTGAGCTGCTGGTGGGGTTGTACACTTTGGTTGCCAGCACAACATTATCACGGAGATTGCTCTCCTTAAGCGCCTTGCCAATAATTATCTCACTTCCGCCCTGGTTATAGGCGTTGGCAGTGTCGATGAAGTTGATGCCTGCCTCCAGGGCGCGCTGGATGATCTGGATCGATTCAGCTTCGGGCGTCGGTCCACCGAAGTTCATCGCTCCCAGGCACAAGCTTGAAACCATGACGCCTGTGCGTCCTAAGCTACGATATTCCATCTAAACCTCCACAGCTTACGATTCTGGAAAAGTCCTTAAAGTTTCTAAATAATATTGCGGTAAGCCGATATCATAACGCCGACCATCCATTACCAGACCCAGGAAGCCATCTTCCTGCCGCAGGCGATCGAGGGCGGAGGTGAGTTGGAACTCGCCTCGCTCACGCACGTTGTTGCGGATGTTCTCTTCCAGGAATTCAAAGAGCTTGGGCTTGATTACATATTGTCCGAAGACTGTCAGGTATTCGCCTTCAGGTAGACCGGGGACGCGTAAATTGGTTCGAGCGTAATCTAAAGTTGGCTTCTCAGAAAATTCAGTCACACTAAGCAGGTGTTCTGGCTCAATCCACACCCCTGCTATTGTGCCGAAGTTGCCGATCTGTTCTTCAGGCGTTCTCCGCAAGCCAAGCACATTGCTGCCATGCAGTTGGTAAGCGTCCAGGATTTGCTGTGAGCAGGACATTCCGCTATCCGAACGGTACAAATGGTCGCCGAGCATCAGTAAGAAGGGCTCATTGCCGACGGCTTCGCGAACGTTATACACTGCGTGACCGAATCCCTCCTGAGTGGTTTGCACGACGAAGCGCACTCGTCGCCCCATATCCAGGATGCGCCGGGCGTATTCCTGGAAGGGACGCGGCAGCTTGTTGTAGTTCTCGATCGAAACCTGGGTATTGAAAAAGCGCCGGAAGTCCTCCAGATCGTCTGGTTGGACGATAATAATGACCTCCTCGATGCCGGCCTCCAGGGCTTCCTCGACGATTAACAGGATGGCCGGTTTGGCAATGCCATCCCGATCTATAATCGGGAAGAGCTCTTTTTTGGTCGCCTTGGTCGCGGGGAAGAGCCGCGTACCGAAGCCAGCGGCGGGGATGACTGCTTTACGGACCTTTTGTCCGGGTCGCAGGGTGAGTTTCATGCCAGTCAGGCCCAGGTCGCGCTGCAAGATTTCTATCACCGCTTGCTGATCGGCTTCCGAGCGCGCCAGGAATTGCGCCGTGCCATCACCCTGTGAACCGACGCCTTTTCCCCCCCAGGTGTGTGGTTTGAGCAGCTCGTAGTTCAGCACCTGGTGCAGGATGGGCGCGGTCAGCTCCTCCGGGCAGGCAGGCGAGGCGTAGTGATCGAAGAAGGCTTGTGCTTCGACCATCAAAGCGCCCAGGCGTTGCGCGTCGCCGCGTTTAAGTGCTTCGACTGCCTGGCTGACAACACGCTTGTTGATTGGACCCAGGAGCTGCTGCACGCCACGTTCGACATCCGTCTCCGCGAATGGATAACAGCGATTCAGACGGTTGAGGATTTCCAGAGTGTCCTTCTTGGAGTCCAGATCAACAATCACGAAATACAGCTCACTGGAGGTTTGGAGCTCATCGGTGTCCATCCGGTCGCCGTCATAGGTCATCAACACTGGGCGATTGCCGAAAGCGCAGCCCTGATCCATGCGTCCGCAACGTGAAGGGGTCGTAATTTCACCCTGATAAGCCAGCTCCATCTCACCCCGGATCGTCAGCTTCAGATCGTAGATGCGGTTGAAAGCACGCGCGGTCAGCACACAGATTGCGGCACTGGAGGAAAGACCTTTCTTCATCGGCAGGTCGGTCTGGTAATTATCAATGACCAGGCCGCGCACCTGGTAGTTGACCAGAGCCTGGTAAGCGACGCCGGCGATGTAGCTCCAAAAGCCTCCTTTTTGGGCTTCCTCGAGCAGCGCTTTGGCTTGCATGGGGATTTCATCCGGCCCGATGGTTTGCCCATCGGGCGCGGTTGATGTCAGCACCAGGGATGTGGGGTGGGGCTGCACGTCGGCATACACCCCTTGATCCGTACCGGAGATCAGCGTGTAGCCTTTTTCAATATCGGCATTGATCCGGCGATAACCGCCCGCCCAATCCGAATGTTCACCGAACAAGCAAATCCGACCTGGAACGAAGAGTTTCATAGGGAAATTATAGCATGAAGGGATTTAACAGGCTGGATTCAGGATCTTTCCAAAATCCCCTCACCCCGTTTACCCTCCACCGACACCCAGCGGACATAGATCGGTCGTTCGTTGGCTTCAATGATCAAAACCAGGCGGTCCGGGATTGGCTGCCCACGGCGCGGTCGTACGGCCTGGGCAGCACTGCGGAAAACCTTCCCATCCCAGAATGGGTCTACTTCCCAATAATCCAGATCCAGTTGCTGTTTGGGATGGTAAATTACCGTTCCATCAGCATGGGTGAATGCCTGTGAAGCGTGCCAGTTTGCACCTTCATTCCTGCTCTCCTGGTCAGCCGTTCCTTCATAATTCCTGTTTTCTCCCTGCCCGACTCCATAAATACTAAAAGGTCCGCCATCACCCTCAACAAGCCGGGTAGAGGTAGTATGAACTGCCCGGGAGGTGGCATCGCTGGCGATCCAGCGCCGGTCAAGTCGGGAGGCGCCCACAGGCAGGGTACCCGAACCGCAGAAGAAATCGGCCACCCAGTCGCCGGGATTCGATGAGGCTTTCAGGATGCGTTCCAGCAGTGCGGATGGTTTTTGGGTCGGATACCCGGTGCGTTCGCTGTGCAACCGGGCCACCACCGGAAAATACCACCAATCTTCCGGCACCTTGCCGCGTGCCAGGTTGGGCACTTTGCCGAAACCCGCTTTTGGCGAAGCTGCGAAAGTCTTCACTGTATTCGGGTCATAAGGTTGGCGTACTGCATCCGCATTGAAGGTGAAACCAGCGGATTTCGTATAGACCAGGATCGTGTCGTGCTTGCGATTGAAAGCCCGCCGGATCGGTGAGGGACCATGGTAAACCCAGATGATCTCGTTCAGCAGGCGTTCTGGACCGAAAATTTCATCTAACAGCAAACGGGCGTAAGCGTTAGCGTGCCAATCCAGGTGCAGGTAGAGCGTGCCCGTTGGGGCAAGCAGGCGGTGCATCAACGCCAGGCGTGGGTAGAGCATATCCAGGTAGGCGTCCAGATCTTCCCAATGGTCGGGATAGCCTTCGGCAAGTTGCCACTCATGCGGTTTGCGCGAATCCTCGCCCCGCCCAACGCGCGCCGGATACGCCCGATTGGTGAAGAAAGGTGGGTCAGCGTAGATCAAGGAGAGTTTGCCTTCGAATTCCGGCAGCAGCGCTGACATGACTGACAGGTTATCGCCCTGGATCAGACGGTTCTCCGGCAACTGCTCGGGAAAGGTAAAGGAATCCAGATAACCTGCGCCGTGCGGGTAAACCAGGCTATCCAGGGTCAGGTGCGCAGCAATGGGTGGAGAAATTTTCTTGGTTGTCCAATTCAGAAGGGGCATTACTTGATTATACTCGCGCCCGGATGGTTGAGGAGTTGGTCGTCAATAGCATGCCATTATAAGAGAGAAAACCGTTCCCTTTAGTAAAATAATTGGCGAAAGTTGAGCCTGCTCGATCCTATAAGCGGATTATATGGAACGATTACACACCTGGATAGCTTGAGGTAGAACTTGATGGGAATATATTTGTTGTATAATGACTACACATTAAAACGAATCAAACCGGTGTAATTGTAGGAAAACAATAGCTTGATGCATAATTTATTTCCAATCGAAGAATTTCGACTAACAAACCACGCCATCTTTGAAATGGCTCGTCGCCGGATTTCTGAAAATGATATTGCCCGAGTTTTACACGCTCCTGAACAAGCAGAACACATTCAACCAGGAAGGGCAGTGTATCAATCTCGATTGTACATTGGTGAACCGCCAAAGACATTCCTGTTACGCATCTTCATTGACATTGATCGTGAACCTCCAGCAGTCGTAACAGTATATCTAACCAGCAAGATCGAAAAATATTGGAGAAAATGAAATGAAAGTTATTTATGACCCCGAAACAGACACGTTGACAATAATTTTCAGCGATTCACCAGTGGTCGAAAGCGATGAAGATAAGCCGGGTGTAATTTTAGATTATGATGAATCGGGCAATCTTGTGTCTTTGGAGATGTTAGATGCCTCTCGCCGTGTTCTCTCGCCAACCCGGATAGAATATCAGGTAGCGTCTTCACACGTTTAATTACCTCTGCTCAACTATCTAAGGAATTGTTGATGAGTCAAACCCCTTTATCCCGCGATCAGGTGCCTGAGAAATTCACCTGGAATTCCCCTAGCGTCTTCGCCTCCCATACTGAGTGGCAGGCCGAGTTAGAAAAGCTCTTCGCTGAGCTGCCGGAGATGAAGCGTTATCAAGGCAGGCTATCCGAAAGTTCGGCCGTACTCTTTGAAGCCCTCGAGGCGCGCAGTGAGCTGCTCAAACGCGTCTCGCGCGTCGGCCTGTACGCCAACCTGCATTCCGCAGTCGACACGAACGACCAGGTCGCCGCCGGGATGGCCTCGCGCGCCCAGGGTTTATTCGCCCGTGCGCAGGCTGCCATAGCTTTTATCGAACCCGAAGTGCTGGAGATTGGGCAAATTAAACTTCATGAGTGGTTGAATGCCGATTCCAAACTGGCGATTTATGCACATTACCTGGATAACCTGTTCCGCCAACAGGTGCACGTCCGCTCAGCCGAAGTTGAGGAACTGCTTGGCATGGTCAGCGAGCCCCTGAGCGCCACGCGCACGACAGCCAATGTGCTGGTCAATGGTGAATTGAAGTTCGTCCCGGCGGTGGACAGCCTGAGTCAGGAGATCCCTGTGACGCAGGGCAACCTGATGGATATCCTGGCCTGGTCGGATCGTGTTGCTCGCAAATCCGCCTGGCGTAACTACCATGACGCCCACCTGGCCTTTCAGAATACACTGGCTGCCAACCTGAGCGCCTCGCTCAAAGCGAATATATTCGAAATGCGCGCCCGGCGCTTCACTTCCAGCCTGGAGGCCTCCCTGTTCCGCAGCAATATTCCGGTGGCTGTATTTCATAACCTGATTGACACCTTCAAGGCTAATCTGCCCACCTGGCACCGCTACTGGGAGTTGCGCCGTAAAGCACTTGGCCTGGTAGCTCTGGAGCAATACGATGTCTGGGCGCCGTTAGGCGGAGAACCGGTTAACGTGACCTACACGCAGGCCGTGGAATGGATTTGCCAGGGATTGGCGCCGCTCGGAGAGGAGTATGTTGCTGCAGTACGGCGCGGCTGTCTGGACGAACGCTGGGTCGACTCGTATCCCAACCTGGGCAAGCGCTCGGGAGCTTTCTCGTCTGGTGTACCAGGTACCTATCCTTTCATCGTGATGAGTTACAACGACAATCTGTTCAGCTTGAGCACCCTGGCTCATGAACTGGGTCACTCGATGCACAATTTGCTGTCCTGGAAAAACCAACCGCTGGTTTATGCCCGTTACACGCTGTTCGCAGCCGAGGTCGCATCCAACTTCAACCAGGCCATGGTGCGCGATTACTTGCTCAAAACGCAGACCGATCCGGCCTTCCAGATCGGCGTGATCGAAGAAGCCATGTCCAATTTCCACCGCTACTTCCTGGTCATGCCGACCCTGGCGCGCTGGGAACTGGAAATGCACCAGCGGGTTGAGAAGGGTCAGAGCGTCACCGCCAACCTGATGGTTGAGCGTCTGGCCGACCTGTTCGCTGAGGCATACGGTCCGGCTTTTTTCATTGACAGACCACGCCTGGGCATAGGCTGGGCGACTTACCCACACATGTACATGGATTATTACGTCTACCAGTACACCACCGGCATCTCCGGGGCGCATGCCCTGGCGCAGCGCGTGCTGACGGGTGCCCCACAGGCCGTCCAGGATTACCTGGGCTTCCTGAAAGCCGGTGGGTCACGCTATCCCCTGGAGGCGCTCGAGAAAGCCGGCGTGGATTTGACTACCCCAGCCGCGGTCGAAGCGACCTTTGCGTTGATGGGGGAGTATGTGGATCGGTTGGAGAGGTTAGTGGGGTAGGTTGGGTAACAGATGTGGAGATGGGTACTTCTCCCGCAACACCTCTTCCAGTGTCGGTTGCCCAATCTCCTGCAGCTCATACCTCACCCGTTGGCTGGGTTTATCAATCTTAATCACCCGCCCCAGGTCAATCGGCGTGCCGATCAACACCAGGTCCACGTCCATGTTGCGGATCGTCTGCTCCAGCTCGCGCGTTTGCACTTCGCCGTAGCCCATCGCCGGCAGCACAGCCCCCGTAGTCGGGTATTTGGCATAGGTGGCTTTGATCGAGCCGACCGCATAGGGTCGTGGGTCAACAATCTCAGCCGCTCCGAAGCGCTTCGCCGCCACCCAGGCGGCCCCATAGGCCATCTCGCCATGCGTCAGTGTAGGACCGTCTTCCACTACCAGGACGCGCTTGCCGCGAATGGCTGCCGGGTCGTCTACGAATAGCGGAGAGGCGCCCTCGATCATAATGGCATTCGGATTCACCGAGCGCAGGTTCTCACGCACTCTCATAATGTCTTCGGGTCGGGCTGTATCCACCTTATTAATCACGAATACATCTGCGGCGCGAGCATTCGTCTCGCCCGGATGATAGGTTAGCTCGTGGCCTGGGCGATGCGGATCCGCCACTACGATCAGCAGGTCAGTCTGGTAGAAAGAGAAATCGTTGTTGCCGCCATCCCAAAGGATAATATCTACTTCTTGCTCAGCCTGGCGTAGGATCGCTTCGTAATCAACGCCGGCGTAGACAATCAAACCGTTGTCCAGATGCGGCTCGTACTCCTCGCGCTCCTCGATCGTGCACTCGTGCGCATCCAGGTCGGCATAATTGGCGAAACGCTGCACCGCCTGCTTGACCAGGTCGCCGTAGGGCATCGGATGCCGGATGGCGGCAACCTTATAGCCCATGCTGTGTAAGATTTTAGAGACGCGGCGGGTCGTCTGACTCTTACCGGAGCCAGTCCGTACTGCACATACGGCGATCACCGGTTTGGTGGATTTAATTTGGGTGGAATGTAATCCCATCAACCGAAAGTCTGCTCCTGCAGCCAGCACTAACGAGGCCCGATGCATCACGTATTCATGTGGCACATCCGAGTAGGCAAAAATCACCTGCTCGACCTGTAACTCGCTGATCAAGCGTGTCAACTCACTTTCGGCGTAAATCGGAATGCCCTGCGGGTACTGTGGACCAGCCAGGGCAGCCGGGTAGCTACGCCCGGCGATATCGGGGATTTGCGTGGCGGTAAATGCTACCACCTGGTAAGCAGGATTATTTCGGAAATAGACATTGAAGTTATGAAAATCGCGCCCGGCGGCGCCCATAATGAGAGTACGGATGGGGGTCATGAGGCTCCTAAGGAATGGTTGAGGGTTGGCTCGTTGATTGTTGAATGTTCGTTATCCGACCGGAAAATTATAACCGATATTTCTACATCACATCCGGAGCCTGGATTACCAGCAGCCAAAGTAAATTTGCTATAGCCTGGCGAGTAGCGGCTACCAGGCGCAGACGGGCTGCGCGCACTTCAGGCATAGCCTTCAACACCGGACAGGCATTGTAAAAATCGGTAAGCGCCCGGGCGATCTCGTAGACTAGATTAGCCAGCGGAAGCGGCTTGTACTCGGCTGCCCCGCGCTGCACTTCACCCGG
>CAYGZL010000018.1:0-83995 GCA_964354345.1 uncultured Anaerolineaceae bacterium
GAGCTTCCCGCCCGCTGAATGGCCTGGGCGATCACCGGATCGAGGGCCGAGTCCAGGGTGATCTTGATAAGCCCGGCGTTGGTATAGTAACTGCCGGTGGTCTTGCGCTCGTTGCCCGCTACCGTGGACAGTTGGAATGCACTAGCTTCGACATTCAGGATGGGTTGGAGCTCGAGCAGGCTTTCGTATACGCTGCCCAGCTCTTCGGAGCCCAGGTTCTTGTAATCCACCGCCCGGCGGGAGCTCTTTTCCTGGGTGAAAGCCAGCGAGCGCACGGCGTTGAGCAGCGCCTGATTGTCCACCTGGGCATCTTCAAGGTCGGGCAGGGCAGTGTGCGAGAACAAGAAGCCGCCTAAGACAGGCAGGCCGAGACCGAACCGCAAGGGCGCTAAGTTTTCTTGTGGCAAAGGATCCTTAGCGTTCCTGGCGTCTTTGCGGTTTAATTCCCTTCCGCCTAGAATGTCGGTCACCACCTGTAATCCAAGCCACAGATCAGAGTGTCGCCCGCCGCGCTGGCGCTCGGCCAGGCGGCGCAGACGGGCGGTAGAATAGTGCTTCAGGTAACGCTGGCGCGCGGTTGGGTCAGCATCTGTCAAGAGCAGCAGCTCGCGGTCTTCGGCGACGAACAGGAAGATCAGCCGGTACACCAGGCGCAGCAGTTGGCGGAAATACTGCTGGCGGTCCAGCTTGCCGCTTTTCAACTGCTGGCGCAGCGCCCCGTTGGAAGGATGCGCCAGAAAGCCCTGGCCCAGGGCGACGATGGCTTCTTCCACGCCGCTGCGCAGTCCCTCCAGGGCGCGCGTGCCCTGATCCTGGGCGACTTTGGACCACTTCTCAAGCCAGCAATCAGAATCGAACCGCGAAGGCGCAAAGGTAGCTAAGTTCTTTTCTTCTGAATCCTGCTTTGCGTTCTTAGCGTCCTGGCGTTTTATATCTCCGCTTTCAAATCGAGATTGGTGGCACACCAGCCACAGCACAGCGAAATCGGCGTATACTTCACCGCTGAACATGGCTTCCAGGTCGAACTCCAGGTAAGCCTGGCGGGTCAGGCTGGCATTATCCCGTAGGATGCGCATGCATAGCCCATTGGAGACGATGCCCCACTGGCGGTCATCGTCCCGGTTGAGCAGCTCCTGCACGAGCGAATGCGGGCTGGCTTTGGATGCCCCGCTGACCCCAGCCTGGCGCTTCTCGATGTCCACCCCGCAGCCCACCAGGTGGATCGGGACGCTGCTCCAGGCATGTGAGATGGGATAACTGCGATGGCTTACATCGTCGCCCTCGATCTCGATGGCTTTGGCCGTTTGCAGCCGCCCGTAGCCCAGCTCCTGAAACAGCGGCAGCAGCCAGCGCTCGCGCGTCAGTGTGGTGCCCGGGTCGCCTTCTTTCAATCGTCCCCGGCTGGTCTGGAAGGCTGCCCAGGCGCCTTGCAGCCGGTTCCACGAGCGGTTGACCGCCTCATTGAGCTTCTCGTTTCCGGGGAGGTGGTAATCGGCAGGCGCAAGTCCGCCCAGGTCTTTATCACCGGCCAGCACACGCTGTAAGAGGTCTACCGGCAAGAGGGAGCCTTCGGTGTGGATGGTGGTGAAGGTGTTACGTGAGTGGGTTTGCATGGTTTGTTATTCAGAAAAAAACGCTAAGCATCAGATCCTAATTCACGAAGGATAACCTCGACTTGCAGTTTGAGAGGTTGAATGTCTTGTTCAATCGCTTGCCAGACAATGTCCAGGTCAATATCGAAATAGCCATGCACTAACACATGCCGCATACCAATGATCTCTCCCCAGGCGACTTCAGGATGTCGATCACGAATTTCCTGAGAAAGCCGGGTGACCGCTTCTCCAATCGTCTGTAGATGATGAACCATCCAGACCTGAAGCATTTCATCGGCCTCGAAACTGGCTCGATCCTTATCCCCAAACTGTTCAATCTTGTCAATGGCTTCGAGAATATCCAACAAACGTTCCTGATCACTTCTCATAAGAGGGTCGCCTCCGCCAATACACGCTCGCGAATCCGGGAACGCAAGCCTTTCTCAGTGACAACATCTACTTCGACGCCTAATAACTGGTGCAGTTCAAATAACATTCCGCCTAAGTCAAATAAACTCCTGCCTGGTTCCATATCGACGAGGAAGTCAATATCACTTTCCGGTCCGGCTTCGCCACGCGCCACTGAACCAAACACGCGTACATTGTGCGCTCCATACCGCTTAGCAATACCAAGGATTTCCAGTCGCCTGGCTTTCAATAATTCATCAATACCCATATCGGCCTCCTGACACTGCAAAATTCCTTTATCATAAAGTAATTTCAGGTTATCATACCCTACACTTTGGGCAAGTATACGTAAATCCCCAACACATCTGGGGGTAAGTGTGGTTCCACCCGATAATGTACGTTACGGATTTTCGCTGCCTTGCGCACACGCTGGTGGGCGGCCAGCAGTTCCTCGCCACGGTGGAGAGCAACTTTGTCCAGGTGAGGCCGGATGGCGTCGAATCCCTCCACCACCTTGCGGACGAAATCGCTGGCCTGTTCGGTGGTGATGTTGGCGTCCGGCATGGCGCGGAGCAAGCGTTCCGCCGTTGCGTTGTCCAACCATTCGGCGGCCTGCGGTGAACCAGTAAAAGCTAAAACCTGGCAGTCCTCGGCCAGCAAGGGTTTTTCTTGTTCGCCTTGCACGGTGACAATGTGATACCGGAAACGCACCAAGATCAGCGTTGTCCGGCGCGCCACCTGAGCCGTGCGTATGGCTCCGCAGCGGCGCGCGGGAGTCTTTATCTGCCGGTCGCCTGATAACGGATCCAGTGCGGTTTCCATCAGGTAAGTTGACAATCCTTCGACCAGAGGGTGTGTGCGCGTCAATAAGAGCTGACCTTCTTCCACCGGCGGTTCGAAACGCGCCTCGAAAATATCCTTTAGTTGGCTACCCCGGTGGAGGATATCCCGTAAACCCTGTGATGTCTCCCGCAAATCCACCCTGGTTGCACCATTCACACTGACAGCAGCCCCCAACGCGTGTAGAGTTTCCTGGGTAAAGATGGTCACGTCCACCCCCGAGCCAACCGCGGACTGGGCGGCGCGCAGCTCACGGGCGACCTCCTCGACCTTGATCGTCTCTTGAGCAAACAGCGTCCGCGAGCGTTTCTCACGCGCCGAGGCGGCCTCCCATTGACCGTACAGTTCTTCCTTCTGCGGCTGGATGAACTCCTCGAAGCCTGGCAAGTACTCTTGCCCAGGCTGGTACCCAGCCAGGGCGCCCGGTTTGGAGCGCAGCAATAATCCTTCAAAGATGGCTTCGATCACCTGCTCGGTATTGACTGGCACGGGGACTGAGATGCCCAGCGAGCTGCGGATAGTCTTGTGCTTGCGCAGCAACACATCCAGCACCACGCCGTCGATCTGGTTGTCGGTGCCGTAATAGGTCAGCACACGCACGACCTTCTTCGGCTGTCCGTAGCGATCCACCCGTCCCTCGCGCTGCTCATGACGGGTGGGGTTCCAGGAAAGGTCGTAATGCAGCACGGCGTCGAAGTGTTCTTGCAGGTTGATGCCCTCGCTGAGGCAGTCGGTGCAAACCAACACCCGCCTGGGAGACTCCGCCAGTTGCAGGACACGCACTTCCCGCTCAGCCGGCGGTAACATACCGGTCACTGCAGCGACTTCCACGCCCTTCGGCAACCGCTGGCGCAGCTCAGAGGCCACATATTCAGCCGTGGGAATGAAACGGCAAAACAGAATGGGGCGGAAACCGTCCTTCAACAGGTTTTTGACCATCTCGACGGCCTTCTTAAGCTTCTCATCCTTGTCACCCGCCAGGGTATCAGCGCTGCGCGCCATCTCCTGAAGCCTGCGACGGTTGCGTTGCGCTTCGTCTTCCTCGCCGCCCAGGTCGCTGCCCGGAGAGACATCCATCCCTTCAGCCGATTCAGCCTCCACCAGGTCCAAAATGGTGCGCTGCCCGATCTCGTCAACGACGCTTGTGTCGCCTTCTGCGGGTTTTTCGATGTCCGCTCCAACTGCCCGGTTGCGCAGCGTGGCCGCGGCCGCCGTTGGGCTGGAAGCCAGCGAGCGCAACAACGCCAGCGCTGACCACCAGCGCACCCGTTGGCGGAAAGGACCTCCACTGGTATCCTGTACGGTCTCGCGGGCATAGTCCAACACCCGCTCAAACAGGCGCTTGTATTCTGGGGAGAGCTTGTACGTGGCCTCGCTTTCCTCCCGTTCAGGGAAGGGTGTATCGGCATCCAGGTAATGGCGGATGTCAGCGCGGCGGCGCTGGATGAAGTGCCCGGCCAGGCGTTTACGCTGGCGTTCATTTTCGGAGCCAGTCAAATCTTCTGGCAGATTGGCAAAATCCACATCCAGGAAAGTCAGCAACGAACGGAAGGCATTTTCCTTACCGCTGTGGGGAGTGGCAGTGACCAGAATGATGTGGCGTTGCGGGTTTGCCGCCAGTTTCGTGATCAGCTCATAGCGCAGGTGGCGGCCTTTTTCCTGCCCGAAGGCGCAGGTGTGCGCCTCGTCCACGATGACCAGCTCCGGACAGGTGCGTTTGAAGTCTTCCCGCCGTTTCTCTGATTTGATGAACTCGGTCGAGATCACCACATAGGGGTACAAGTCAAAGATCGTCTGGTCTAATCCCATTAAATTTCGTTCCAGCCGGGGAGCGGTGCTGGGCAGCACCAGTTCAGCCTCAATGTGGAACTTATCCCGCAATTCGCCCTGCCACTGCTCAGCGAGTTGGGGTGGGCAAAGCACTGCCAGGCGGGTGATCTCGCCGCGGTCAAGCAGCTCACGCGCCACCAGGCCGGCTTCGATGGTCTTGCCGATGCCCACATCATCGGCAATCAACAGACGGACGGGGTTGAGTTTGAGTGCCATCAGCAGTGGCAAGAGCTGGTAAGGGCGCGGCTCGAAGGCCAGCCGGGCGAAGGAACGGAATGGGCCGGCGCTGGAACGGAAGCCCAGCCGTACAGCATCGCGCAGCAACCGGGCGGAGCGATAATCGCCGACCTGGGTTGGGTCGGGTAAATCGAAAACAGCCGGTTCGACCCTTTCCAGCGGCAGGTAAATGCCGGTGATTTCATCATCTGTGCCGCCCAAAGGACGCAATACAAGCAGGTCTGCTTCCGACTCGGGCAGCACCACCCATTCTCGACCACGCGCTTTGACAAGGGATCCGACGGAATAACTCATATCATGAACCAGCCCTTATAGATTGCTTAAGATTTCCTCATGCTTGCCCACAACGCGTAATATTCGTGTATCCTGTTCGGCACGTTCGTACGTCATGCGATAGTCAAGATCCACGCGTGCTTCATAAATTCCACCTGCGCCCTGGATAGGCTTGGTTTGCGATGAGGGATGGCGTGGGTTTTCGGCCAGCAGTGCGATCTGCTGCTTGAACTTTTCTTGCACGCTTGCGGGCAGGCGAGCGAAGCTTTTTAAAAAGCGCCGGGTGAACCTAATTATCGGCATTGTTATCAGCTTTGATGTCATCCAGTGAAGCTAAAGCCTGGCTTACACCAGAAAATTCGACCACCCGTCCTGAATCCAGATCGGCCTGTGCTTCATGTTCCAGGTTCTGCCAGCACTCGCTCCAAAACCAGTCCTGATCAGGCGGGATGATTTGCGCCCGGCTGACGATCACTCGTCCATTTTCGTCTGTGTAAAAGACCAGGTCATCGCCTTCATCCGCCCCTAAAACGGAGCGTATTTCAGCGGGGGCCGTAATTTGCCCTTTAGTGCGCAGACGAGACTTAAAAAATGTTTTGCCTGCCATCTTCAACCTCCGAGTTAGAAATTCTTACTTTCTAACTATTGTGCCCCTCAAATCGCTAAACACTTGGTTCTACAGTCCGAATTAATCCTTCAATCCAAAAATTGTCGGATGTTGCTCAAAGACGCGCTGCCAACTTTCCAATACATCAAACCGAATGACAGAATATCCCATATCTTCCATACACGCTTGTTGCGAATGGTCGCGCACTTTGCGGTCTTCGAACAGGTGATGGTAACCATCTACGTAGATGGCCACGCAATCCTTCTCGTAGAGGAAATCCGGTCGGGTATTGCATGCCTCGATAAGCTTTTGCGCATGTGATGGCAGGTTGTAGTTGTGCAGCTCCAGGTAGTCCAACCATGATTTTTCCAGGTCGGACTGGCACAAATTTCGCAAGCGTTGGAGATGTTCCGCGCGCGAGATCCCCTGGGGTGAGATTTGCGCCGTCGAGTCTGCCAGTTCGATCAGGATGCTCTTGATCGCCTGGCGGTCCAACAGGCGGTGATCCATCTGGTTGTAGTAACTCATCAGGCAGTCATAGCAGGCTGCTTCACAGTCCTCGCGTGCGCCCGGCGCGTGCCTTAGGTCCTCGCCCGTACGCGGGTCGAAATGGCACAAACGCAGCGCTTCACGGGCAACTTCTGCAAAGGCTCGAGGATCGTTCAGCAAGCGGCGCAGCACACCTGCTCCGCCCTCGGCGGCTTCGTAGAACAAGATCAATCGCCGATTGTCAGCAGAGGGCAGCGGCTCAGCCGCAAGCTCATCATCTTCCAACTGGTAATGAACCTGGATGGCGGCTTTCAGAGCCGCCTGCAGGGAAGCCATCTGGGCTAACTCCAAGGCTTCCTGTGGTTCGAAGAGCAGGCAGTTCTTTGTGTCTTCGACAAAGGGGATGACCCGCATCCGGCGGGGGGTTAACGGATCATCTGGCTCCTGGTCGCCGCCCCCGCCCTCATTTTCAGTCTGCTTCGACCAATAGCCCCGCTCGATATCCAGGGTAAAACCGTACTGAGTGGGATTGGCCCGCCGGCGCCATCCCAGGTTGATCCGCCATAGGGAAGCGGCACTGGCGTAGGTCAACCTGGCGAACAGGCGTCCAGCCAGCATGATATGCGCCAGTTGAGCGGCAGGTGCGCCATTCTGGGCGGTACGAAAGCGGACCGCGCTGCGCAGCTCATAGCCCTGGCGCATCCGCTCCTCTTCATCGGAGTTGATCCGGTCGCGCCGGCGCGTGGAAACGTTCTGCAGCCGAAAGAGCGGGGTCAAGGGTGGATCGAGTAAGGCGTCGCATCGTTCACACCGGTCAGGCCCATCTCCTGAATGGATCGGGTGAAAATACCCACACGCGGGACATTGCTTCGCCCGGCTGGTTGCCAGGCCTTCGCCACCTTCCACAACGGGCAGGTTGACCTTGTTGATGATGTAGCGCGAGCCTTCATGATAGATAATCGAGCGCGGTCCGAATTCGGAGATCGCCAGGAAGCGCGGCCGGGAGAGAAACTCATCGTCCCTGCCTCGGATGCGCCGGCCAGGGATATAGGCGGATAGTGGTAGGCGTGGGAAGCTGTAACCGGGTAAGAAGCCTTCGCTGGCAAAATAGCGATAGGAGTAAAAGTCGGATTGCATCACATTTTGTGAATCGGTGAGCAGCTCTAGCTGGCTTTCCGCTTCCTGGCGCAGGCGGCGCGCCTGGTTACGGTCGTCTGCTGTACGAGCCATATCGTTGATGACTTTTTGTTGGGCTTTCTGCTGCCCTTTAGCAGCCCGGTACAGGCTGCGCCAGCGCTCGCAAGCCTGGTTGAACTGCAGCGGGATCTGGTTGAACACTCCCTCCAGCCAGGTATCGTTGTACCAATCCGCTCCTTGGAGCTCATCTTCAATAGTGCTCAGGATCGCTTTTGCACGTTGGAAAGCTCTCTTGCGTGCGCTATCTGAATCTAAGGCAGCCTGGACAAAATCCAATCCATTCAGGCTGGGTTCATCTCCTGACAAGTCCAGGAGATCTTTCAAAGAAACCCACAGACTCAGCCCGGTCTCGGCCAGCCAGACTGAATGGATGTGAGCGCGCACCAGATCTTCATTGGCTAAATCCAGGCGGGGTGGGGTAACCGCCCCTTTGACCATCAAACCCGGTCGCTTGAAATAATACTGGTCATGCGGGCTACCCATGGTGCAGTAGGTGTACACTAAGGCGGGTTGTCCCTGGCGTCCGGCGCGCCCGCTGCGTTGGGCATAGTTCGCGGGTGTGGGAGGGACATTGCGCAGGTTAACCGCGTTCAACTCGGCGATGTCCACCCCCAACTCCATGGTTGGAGAGCAGAATAAAATCGGAAGAACCGCATCGCGGAACTTGGCTTCGCGGTCCTGACGCACCTGATTAGGTACCTGCGCGGTGTGTTCATGCGCTTCCAGACCCTTTAACTCTGTTGCATCACTCCGATAGAAACCGACAAAGAACGAATTGGTTCGGCCGCCTTCGATGGGTTGGCGCGGCACCCGAATCGGATCATGGAAGGCCTTCTGACCATCGCCTACTTTCCAGAGCAAGGCCGAAGCCGGGATCTGATAGCCTGGCACTTCGCCTGGTTGCCTGGCTTCCACTATGATCTGCACCAGCCCACCACTGCGTAGCGCTTGCAGTAGACCCGGGATCATCTGGGATGTATCTGCTACCCTTAACCGCTCAGGATAATCCGGGAAAGTACTGGGACGGCGAAGATATTGACCCAATCCACCGCGCGGCGACATAAAAGCATTGCCTTCGTATTCTTCATCTGTTCTCCTGGAACGCGGGAACAGGATGGCAGCATGCTCCAGTCTTTCGTTTTCATCAAATGCCCAGGGTGCTTGTAACCGCTGGTTGCTCAACTGTTTCAGGCTTTCCTGGTACGCTGGATTCAGGTAATCTACCTTAATCGCCAGCTCACGGCGCATATAGTCTAATAAAACCCGGCAAACTTTCTCGCGAACCACAGGTGAGGCGTTTGCTAATGCTGAATGCTTATCTTTCCAGAGATCTTCAGCGGCGCATACCTCATCCAAAGAGGTGTAATGGATTTCCAGCAAACCGCACTGCTCCAGATTGGGTGAGGTAATCCGCCAACCGCGTTTCAAGTCACGATACAGGCGGTAACCCAATACTTCTCGCAACGCCCGTTCGGTTTCTGCTCTTAGATTATAGCGAACATCCGGATCTGTTGCATAGAAGTGAATATCCAGGTCTAATGCCTCGAATACCCGCTGGGGAAGTACTTCATGAGCTATGCCCGCCTGCCCGGCCCGGGCAACCGCTTTATAGAGCGCTGAGCGCAATAATGCAATTTCGACGAAATCGTTGAAGTGACCAGCTTGCAAGGAGGCGTCTTGGCGGTTATCTGTAAAGCTGAGTAGCTTGCGCGCGGCTGGTCTTAACCTGGCATCCTGTCGTAAAGAACGGATCAAGGAGAGGCTGAGCAAGGTGGTGTCGGTGCTGCGCCCTCCGGAACTCAACTCGGTCAATTTCCCGAAATCTGAAGATTGCCTGGAACCGTAAGTCACCCCGCAGTGCAAACAGAAACGGAAGGGTGCGGGAATATATTGGAATACCATCCCAGCGTCTTCCGCCTGGCCGGCTGGATTAACCAGGACTGTCTCTGGCATGAAACGGCGCTGCCCGGCTCTGACTCGCAGCCCGCCAGGATATTCTTCCACCCAATCCTCCGGCAGCTTCTCTAAAATGCTGTCGGTGTCGGATGGCCAGGGATCGTCAGTGCTGGAATAAAGAAAGCCGATGGCCACGGTCTCTGCTGCCCGGTCATCGAGCTGGCGCGGCAGGAAGAGCATCCCCCCTGTTTCACGATCGCGCATTTTTCGTACGACATAATATTCCTGACCGCATTCCCGGCAGAAAGCCAGAGGCAGCAAAAGACGCTCGCGATCACCGGGGACATATTGTTGCCCGTTGACGGTGATATAGCGTTTGCTTTCTGATTCCAACGATGCATACACCGTATCGCCGCGGCTGATGAACTGATGCATGCGGAAAGCAAGGGCGGGCAGGCCTGTATCTGGATTCTCAATAGAAAAACCCCGCAGCAACATATCCATAATCGCGACTGCGCAGATCTGCTCTGGCAGGTCAGTCAGCTTACTCAGCTCGCGAGCCAGGCCTTCCTTGCCGTGAATACTGCGCGGTGCAGATCTCACCAGGCGTCCACTCACTATATCAACGGTCACTCCCAGGCTGCTATCAATCCAACTCGCTAATGGATCGTTGACCAGCGCAGCATAATTTTCTGGCAGCGCTGCCTGACCGGTGACGCGTCCTGCTAATCCTGCGACAAAGTCTTTATCATCCAGGGAATATTCCGGAGTGGCGCGGCACAGTGTCTCTCCGATCACATTTTCTGGTAGAACCTTATCGCCAAATAAAATCGAGGTGACTTCCGCAACTTCCTGGCGCTGCTCTGCCAGGCTGCCTGAGCCAGCCAGGGTGGCTGAGGTGCCGATGCACTGTAATTGGAACGCATTTAACGCATTCCGCACCCGCCGCACCAACATCGCCACATCTGCGCCCTGGCGACCGCGGTAGGTGTGCAGCTCATCCAACACCAGAAAGCGTAGCCCCTGTGCGGCGTTAACCAGCGTTCTACGCTCTTCTAGACGGGTCAGGATCAGCTCCAGCATCACATAATTTGTCAGCAAGATATCCGGAGGTCGGGACATGATCCGCCGTTTCTCTTCATCGCTTTCCTGACCGGTATAACGCTCAAACGTAACCGGTCCCTCTCGGTCTGAAAAGCCTAACTTGAGGAACTTGCCCAACTCGCCCATCTGGCTGTTGGCCAGGGCATTCATGGGGTAGACGATGATTGCCTGCGTCCCGTGCCCGCTGCCGTTGCGCAGGATATGATCTACAATCGGGATAATAAACGCCAGAGATTTCCCCGAGCCGGTGCCAGTGGTTAAGATATAGTTGTGCCCTTTGCGGGCCGTGCGAATAGCGTCTTCCTGATGGCGATGCAGGTGCAACCGATCACCGCTCGGATTTATCTCGTTTTTCCTCCGGAAAATAGCTCCACATGTCTTGTGCAGCAATCCTTCATCCACCAGCTCATCAATCCAGCAACCAGGTTCAAAGGCTGGATTAAGTTGAATCAAGGGATCGGGCCACAGCAACCCACCGGAGAGCTCGCGTTCAACATACGCATGGATGCGCTTATCCCGGATCTGGATGAAGCTGGAAATATATTTTTGGTAGTCCCTGATCAATTCATCGCGTAATTCAAAGACATTCATCGTTAACACCCCAATAAAAGCGTGCACTCATCCTAACCACCATCGATGAAACCTGATGGTTAATCATACCCTAACTTGTAGGAAAAAAACACATGCGTTGTCTTATCGTAAACGTGATAACCCCTTACAGTTAAGAGGCCAAGGGTGTATGGTACACTTGCTAGCGAAACCGGCCATAATTTGCTGAAGTTTCGCAAAGTTCGCTCGCAAAGACTGGCGCAAGGCGTGTCATTTTTGAAAGAAGATCATCTGCACGGTGGAGTTACTGGCAACGAATAATTGAGGTAGTATCGTAAAATGCCATTTGGGAGCGCAACAGCTTTAGCCCATCCAAATATCGCCCTGATCAAGTATTGGGGCAATCGCGACACCCGCCTGCGCCTGCCTTCCAACGGTTCGATCTCAATGAACCTGGACGGCCTCTTCACCCAAACCCGGGTAACCTTCGACCCGACCCTGGCGCAGGATGAATTCTCCCTCAACGACCAGATCACGTTTGGCGCGGCGCTCTGGCGGGTCAGCGAGCTGCTCGATCGCGTACGGGACATGGCCGGGATGAGCCTGCGCGCGCGGGTCATCAGTAGCAATAACTTTCCCACCGGCGCGGGCATCGCTTCCTCCGCCTCGGCCTTCGCCGCGCTCAGCCTGGCTGCCAGCCAGGCAGCCGGATCAGCGCTGGACGAACGCCAGCTCTCCCGTCTGGCGCGCACGGCCTCTGGTTCGGCCTGCCGCTCGGTGCCAGGCGGCTTCGCCGAGTGGCAGGCGGGCGAGGATGACGGAACCTCCTTCGGCTTTTCCATCGCTCCGCCGGAGCACTGGGCGTTGGTTGACTGCGTGACCGTCGTCAACCGATCCCCCAAAGCGATCGGCTCCACTACCGGTCATGCCCTGGCTGAAACCAGCCCATTGCAGGTCGCCCGGGTGGCCGATGCTCCCCGCCGGCTGGATTGTTGTCGCCGCGCCATCCTGGAGCGCGATTTCGCAGCCCTGGCCGCCATCGTTGAATTGGACAGCAATTGGATGCACGCGGTAATGATGACCGGCGCACCAGCAGTGCTGTATTGGGAACCGGCGACGATTACAGTTATGTTGGCTGTCGCGACCTGGCGCAAGCAGGGTCTGCCGGTCTGTTACACCGTTGATGCCGGGCCAAATGTCCATGTTATCAGTCTCCTTCAACATTCAAGCGAAGTTTCCACCCGTTTGAGCCAGCTTCCGGGCGTCCAACAAGTGCTTACGGCGCAAGTGGGTGGATCAGCGCGCCTGATTTAAACCATTATCCGAGTTAAAATACTGTTAGAAAGTTGCTGCAACTCCTTTCCAGACTGTCTGAATCGTAAGTGACAGGATATAATCGCACCTCGAAAGGCAATCCTCGTTTTCGATTGAAAAATAAACTATGATCAGTACATTTTTGATTCAGTTGGTTCAATTTATTATCGGTTTGGCGGTCTTAATTATCATCCACGAACTGGGACACTTCCTGGTTGCACGCCTCTTGAAGGTTGAAGTGGAAGAGTTTGGGATTGGTTTTCCGCCTCGGGCGAAGAAGCTGTTTGTCTTCAAGGGCACCACCTTCACCCTGAACTGGCTACCGTTAGGCGGTTTTGTCAGTCCCAAAGGCCAAAATGACCCAAATATCCCGGGAGGTCTGGCCGCGGCCAGCCCATGGGTGCGCCTGGCAGTGATGTTTGCTGGACCTGTGATGAACTTGCTGGTGGGTGTGCTCCTGGCAGTGATTTTCGTCTTTTCCCGGGGCGAACCCCGACCGGACCAGGTGTTAATTACCGCAGTCGTGGCAGATACACCAGCCCTGCGAGCCGGTCTACAGGCCAACGACTTGATTGTCAAAGTGAATGATACGCCGATCGATGGCATGGACCTGTTAAGAAGTCTGACCGAAATTAACCTCGACAAACCAATCAGCCTGACCTATCAGCGCGATGGGCAATTGACGACAGTTACGCTGACGCCGCGCTCGAATCACCCCGCGGATCAAGGAGCCATGGGGATTGTGATAGCAAATCCAATCGTTAAAGTCAATCTTGGGAGGGCAACAATTTCCGGGTTTGACCTGGTTTATCAAAATATATACAGCTTTTTGACCCTGCCGGTGCGGATGTTTCAAGGTCAGGCCAGCCCAGAAGAAGTACGCGTGGTCGGCTTGCCTGGCATGTTCCGCATCTTCCAAATCGCCGACACGCTGGGATTCTTCATGCTCATATCTGTCTCACTCGGTATCATTAACCTGCTGCCCATCCCAGCCCTGGACGGCGGACGGATTTTGCTTACGCTACCCGAGATCATTTTCCGCCGGCGATTATCCCCCAAGATTGAAAATGCAGTGCATTTGATTGGGCTGGCGCTGCTTTTGGTGCTGATGGTCTATATTAATATTAAAGATCTGATCGATCCAATCACCCTGCCGAAATGAAAAAACGTACCAGGTCAGCCTCCCCACCCGCCGATATACCATTTCCGAAAGTCTTGCTGGCCTTGCAAGACGCGGATAAGCCGCTCAACCCGAAATATCTCTATCGCTTATCCGACCTTGACACAAACGAGGCGGTCCAATTGCGCGCCGTCTGGCAAAAAGTACCCGCCTGGCGGCGCCTGGCGTTAATGGAAGATATCCTGGAAATCGGCTCCAATAACCTGCTGCTTTCCTATGAGGCCGTAAGTCGCCTGGCGCTCGAAGATGAAGACCCCCAGGTGCGCCAGCATGCTGTTGAAGCCCTGTGGGAGTATGACAGTCGCGATCTGATTGAGATTTTTCTCAATCTTCTCATGCAGGATGTCAATCCTGAAGTACGCGCCGCCGCCGCCCGCGCCCTGGGTCAGTATGTTTTTACAGGAGAACTCGGTGAGTTTCCAGCGAAAATCCTGCGCCGGATCGAAGACAGCCTGATCCAGGCTACGCATGGTGATGTTGCGCCAGTTGTCCAGCAGGCTGCGCTCGAGTCCTTAGGCTTCTCAAGCCGGGAGGACATCGCCGGTATAATTGAAACAGTTTTTGCATCGGGAGACAAAGAATGGATGGCCAGCGCGCTAGTGGCGATGGGACGGTCAGCCGATGAGCGCTGGCAACCCCAGGTATTGGCGATGCTAGATAATGTTTTGCCAATCCTGCGTTGTGAAGCGGCACGTGCGGCAGGCGAACTAGAAATCCAGGAGGCGGTTCCCCGCCTGATTGACCTGTTGGCTGATCCCGATGATAACATCCGGCTGGCCAGTATCTGGTCGCTTTCTCAAATTGGCGGCACCGAGGCGCGCCAGGCGCTGTTAAAACTACAAAGCACCACGAAGGATGAGGATGAGCTTGAGTTCATCGAAGATGCACTCGACAACCTGGCCTTCACCGATGGTATGGCCCATATGCCGCTCTATGATGGAACCGACCTGGACGATGACCAGGACTGGGAAGAGGTATTGGAGGAAGAACTCGAGGACGAAGAAGATATCTTCGATGATTATCAGGATGAGGCAAAGTAATATTGACCTCGTTACCCACCCTGTTTCTCAACAACTTGCTGCCCATTTTCCTGATTGCTGGCGCGGGGTACCTGATCGGGGGGCGCTTACAGATCCAACCCCGTTCACTCTCGCAAATTGTCTTTTACATCCTCTCTCCCTGTTTAATCTTCAATCTCATTATTAAAAGCCAGCTTGGAGACCAGGAAATCCTACGCATCCTGGCTTTTGCTGGTTTGGTGATTGGCCTGATCGGTTTACTGACCTGGTTGGCAGGACGCCTGTTAAACATTGAGCGCCGTACGCTGGCCGCGGTGATGCTGACCAGCATGTTTATGAATGCTGGTAACTATGGGCTGCCGGTTGTACTCTTTGCGTTCGGTGAGACAGCGGTCGCTTATGCCAGCCTGTTCTTCGTCACCAATGCGATCCTGACCAACACCGCGGGTGTAGTCATCGCCTCCTTAGGCAACACCAACTTGAAAAAAGCGTTGACGAACCTGTTCAAAATCCCGGCATTGTACGCGCTGATCATCGGTTTAGTCGTCCAACGCACTGGCTGGCAGTTACCCACCCCCCTGGCGCGCCCCTTAGATATTCTTGGCGGCGCAGCCATTGCATCCATGTTACTGTTGTTAGGATTACAATTACGGACAGTGAAATGGGCTGGCAAACAGAAACCCCTGGCTTTGGCCAGTGTGATGCGGTTAGTCGTCAGTCCCGCCATTGCCTTAGGATTAAGTCATTTATTAGGATTGACCGGTCCGGCGCGCCAGGCCGGTATCCTGGAAGCCGCCATGCCAGCAGCCGTCCTGACGACCGTGCTGGCAACCGAATTTAACATCGAGCCAGAGTTTGTCACGACTATTGTCTTAGTTACCACACTGTTAAGCGCTTTCACCCTGACTCCCTTGCTGGCTTATCTGAGTTTTTGATATGCGTTTTCACCCGCATTTCATAATCCTGTCGGCAGCTCTGCTGGTAGTCCTCCTGGCAGACCCACAGAAAGTGTATGCCCGGGGTGAAATCAGCGATCCTGTAACCGATTATCTATTCGGTCAACAAATTAACTTTCATGCCAGCTTAGAAACTGACCAAACCCTCTCCGACGCTGTGATTTATATCCAGCTTGAAGGCATAAACCAGCCCCGGCCTGTCCAGGCTAATTTTACGCCGTTGGACGCTAATATTTACCGCCTGGATTATTCTTATCCCCTTCAAAACCAACCGTTGCGTGCGTTTTCTAAAATCAACTATCGGTTTTCTGCCAGGTTCGCCTCAGGCCAGGCGCTTGATGGACCAGAATGGACTTTCTACTATGTGGATAACCGGTTCAACTGGCAGAACCTGTCCGAAACGCCTTTTCTTGTTCATTGGTATGAAGGTGATCTTTCCTTTGCACAGATGGTGCTGGATGACGCCCAAAATGGGTTATTGAAGATACAATCTTTGCTGAACCTGCCAGCACCCAGCCAGATAGACCTATATATTTACGCCGATCCGGCTGCCATGCAGGATACGTTGACTTTTACGGATAATAATTGGGTAGCCGGGCATGCTGATCCGGATTTAAGCGTGGTCGTTGTAGCACTGCCCTTTGGTCCCGATCAAGGATTGCTTACCGAGCAGCGCGTTCCCCACGAATTAATGCATATTCTGCTCTACCACAAAACCGGTTTTGGGTATAGTAAACTGCCCACCTGGCTTAATGAAGGACTGGCTTCTGCTGCCGAATTGTATCCGAATCCAGATTACCAGATTCTGTTAGAAAATGCTTACGAAAAGCACAGCTTACTGCCAATGCTTTCATTGTGCCAGTCATTTCCACGGGATGCTGCTAACACTCTGCTGGCTTATGCCCAATCTGCCAGTTTCACCAACTACCTCTATCGCAGCTACGGCGCGACAAGTTTACAAATCCTGGTAGATAATTATGCCAATGGCGTAGACTGTGATCGTGGCGCGCAATTGGCGCTTAACCAGAGCCTGACCCAGCTCGAAAACCAATGGCGGAGAGAAATCTTTGGTGAAAAAAATTTATCAAATGTACTCTTACCGCTTTTACCCTGGCTGATTGTTTCGGTCGGTGTCTTGATCATTCCGATCAGCCTGGCACTGGTCCAACTTCGCAGACGCCGCCGTGATGAGTGAAAACGAAATCGTCCGCCTGCATGCAATCGTCGAAGGACATGTCCAAGGAGTGGGCTTTCGAGTGTTTGTGGTCGAACGGGCAATCGCCCTGGGTTTGACCGGCTGGGTACGGAACTGTTGGGACGGAAACGTGGAAGTACTGGCCGAGGGATCCCGAGCTAATCTGGACCGTTTGTTGGTTGCTCTATATCGTGGTCCGCGCGCCAGCACCGTTACCGATGTCACTCCCGAATGGTTCCCTGCAACCGGCGAATATTCTGGCTTCCGCATGCGCTCTACGGCTTGAAGCCAGAGGCAAATTATCCAAATCCTAAGCCACGTTCCTTCAGGGAAACGTAACGCCCCCCACCCAGCACAATATGATCGAGGACATTCAGGTCCAGCAGCTTGCCAGCCTGGACAATCGAGCGCGTCACCGCGACATCCTCCGGGCTGGGCGTCGGATCGCCGCTCGGGTGATTATGGACCACGATGATCGCGGTGGCATTGGCCCGGATGGCTTCTTTAAACAGCTCACCCACCCGCACCTGTGAGTTGTTGACGGAGCCGCGGTATACCGGAACGATACTGAGCACCCGGTTGCGGGTATCGAGCAAGATCACTCGTAATTCCTCCTGCTCCAATGCACTCATTTCATAACGGAGCAGGTCCGCGGCGTCCTGCGGGCTATGAATGGCAGGACGTTCTTCGGGTATGGCAGTCGCCAACCGGCAGCCAAGTTCGATCGCGGCTTTAATTTGCGCTGCTTTCGCAATGCCAATCCCTTTTTGGTTGCACAATTCCGCGAATGCAGCCCGGTGCAAGCCTGGTAATCCACCAAATTCCTTAAGCAAGCGATGCCCAACCTGGACCGCGTTCTCACCCGGCAACCCCACCCGCAATAATATGGCGATCAATTCCGCATTGCTCAGCACCTGCGGACCGATCCGTGCCAATCTTTCGCGCGGTCGTTCCGTTTCCTCCAGGTCAGTAATCCGATAAGTAGCGATTTGCTCTTTCATATTTTCAGGATACTACACAATGGGCGACGCATTTGAGTTTGCGTCGCCCGTTTTCTTTAGCGAATAAAGTTTAACGATTCAGCGCAGCCCAGCCTGCGTAGGTGGCATTATAGCCTAACTCTTCCTCGATACGTAGCAGTTGATTATATTTTGCCACGCGGTCGGAGCGAGCTGGCGCGCCCGTCTTTATTTGCCCCATATTGAGCGCCACCGCCAGGTCAGCGATCGTGGAGTCTTCCGTCTCACCAGAGCGGTGAGAAGTAACCGCCCGCCAACCAGCTCGCTGACATGTATCCACCGCCTCAATCGTCTCAGTCAGTGTGCCAATTTGATTCAGTTTAACCAGCAAGGCATTCGCGGCTTTCTCCTGGATCGCCCGCCGGACGCGCTCGGGATTGGTGACCAACAGGTCATCGCCAACGATCTGGATTTTATGACCCACCTCTGCAGTGAGCATCACCCAGCCCGCCCAGTCATCTTGCGCCAGACCATCTTCGATCGATACGATCGGATATTGATCCACCCAGGATTTCCAAAAAGCGACCATTTGTTCGCTGCTCAGCTTCTTACCTTCCTTGCGTAAGTTGTACTTGCCGGATTCTGCTTCATAGAGCTCAGATGCAGCCGGGTCCAGGGCAATGCCTATCTGATCACCAGCTTTGTAGCCGGCTTTCTCAATTGCTTCCAGGATCACTTCCACTGCTTCAACATTGGCCTTCAGGTCGGGAGCGTAACCGCCTTCATCGCCAACCAGGGTTTTGTAGCCACGCGCCTTGAGCACTGCTTTCAGGGCATGGTAAATTTCTGCTCCCCATCGCAAACCTTCAGCGAAGGACGGAGCCCCTAATGGCATAACCATGAATTCTTGTGCGTCGGTTGACTGCCAGCCGGTATGCGCACCACCGTTAAGGATGTTCATCATCGGCACGGGCAACACGTGTGCATAGACGCCGCCAATATAGCGATAGAGCGGCAAACCTAAGGCACTTGCGGCTGCTTTTGCGACAGCCAGGCTGGTACCCAGCATAGCATTGGCTCCCAACCGGGATTTATTGGGAGTGCCGTCAAGTTCAAGCATGAACGTGTCAACACCCATCTGGTCTGTCGCATCCATACCGATCAGTTCCTCAGCAATTAAGCTATTGACGTTGTCGACCGCCTTAAGCACGCCTTTGCCCAGGAAACGCGTTTTATCGCCATCCCGCAATTCCAACGCTTCGTGGATGCCGGTCGAAGCGCCTGACGGAACTGCTGCCCGACCAATACTGCCGTCCAACAGGACCACTTCCACCTCAACGGTGGGATTGCCGCGTGAGTCTAGAATCTCACGTCCTGTAATGTCTTCAATAAATGTATCCATCTTTCATCCTTAATATTAATTTGGATCAACTCAGAAACACTGTCAGGTTTCCACGTTCTAATCGAAAGTTATATCAAATAAGTATAACCCATTTCTACCTATGTAAGCTCTCGTGACGGGTGTTCCGCCGGGTCGGGAGTTTTATTGAACAGCAACTTCTTGAGCTACCGGCGCCTGTAAACCCGCCCGTTGAGCAGCCGCTCTTAAAAAGCCTAGGAACAAGGGATGAGGCCGGTTCGGACGCGACAGGAACTCTGGATGAAATTGCGTACCTACCATAAAGGGATGGTCAACCAGCTCAGCAATTTCGACCAACCGCCCATCAGGTGAAAGCCCGGAGAAGCGCATCCCACCCTTCGCAAGAACATCCCGGTAGGAATTATTCAATTCAAACCGGTGCCGGTGCCGTTCCTGAACCAATGGCTGCCCATATGCGGCAGCGGCCTGCGTACCTGGTTGGAGCTGGCAAGGATAAAGGCCCAGGCGCATGGTGCCGCCCATATCGTCAATGGCGCGCTGATCGGGCATCAGGTCGATCACAGGATAGCGCGTGGATTGATCGAACTCAGTCGAGTTGGCATCTTCATCCTGGAACAAGTAGCGAGCGAACTCTACCACCATCAACTGCATTCCCAGGCACAATCCCAGGTAAGGTACTTTATGCTCGCGTGCAAAGTGCGCAGCCTGGATTTTACCCTCGATGCCCCGACTACCAAATCCCCCCGGTACCACGATGCCATCCGCGGCTTGCACCAGATCCCAACCCCGACCTTTTTCCAACTCGGCGGAGTGAACCCAATTTATATGGACTTCCAATCCCAGGCGGATGCCTGCATGGCGTAGCGCTTCCCGCACACTTATGTAGGCGTCATGTAGTTCGACATACTTCCCGACCAACGCCACAGTTACAGTTGGCTTAACGCGCCGCGCTTCCGCACTCAGTCGCACCCAATCGGACCAATCGGGAGAACGGCGAGGCGTTAACCCAAAACGGTGCAAAATATACTCCGCTAACTGCCATTTTTCTAACATTAAGGGTACTTCATACAGCTCCTGGGCGGTAACCATAGGAATGACGGCCTGCCGGTCCACATCGCAGAATAAAGCGATCTTTTCACGCAGGTTGTCTTCTACCGGATAATCGGAGCGCGCAACAATAACGTCCGGTAAAATACCGATCGAACGCAACTCCCTTACAGAGTGTTGCGTTGGCTTGGTTTTTAATTCACCGGTCGCGCCGATATAGGGCAACCAGGTAACATGGATATACAGGGTGTTTTCACGCCCGACATCTGTCCGCATCTGACGGATCGCTTCCAGGAAAGGCAACGATTCAATATCACCCACCGTGCCCCCGATTTCTACTAACACAATCTCAGCCCCGGTGGTCTTCGTCACCAGGCCAATCCGGCGTTTGATCTCGTTCGTAATATGGGGGATGACCTGGATCGTCCCACCCAGGAAATCGCCATGCCGTTCTTTGCCGATAATCTCGGCGTATACCTGGCCCGTGGTGACATTACAAACCTGGTTTAAGCTGACATCGATAAACCGTTCATAGTGTCCCAAATCCAGATCGGTCTCAGCGCCGTCATCTAATACGTAAACCTCACCATGTTGATAAGGGCTCATCGTACCAGGATCAACATTAATGTATGGATCTAGTTTTTGTACTGCCACAGCAAATCCGCGCTCCTTGAGCAAACGTCCAATTGCCGCAGCGGTTACTCCCTTTCCGACCGAACTGACCACTCCACCGGTAAAAAAGATGTACTTCGTTGTCATATGAGCCTCCGCAACTAATTTTATCTCAAAATGTTGACCCGTGCGTTACGCCGTGTTAAACTACAAGTTCGCCTTAGGCATCAAATTTCCTCGGCGGTGGGAGTATTTCTGGAATGGAGAACCAGTCGGAACTACCGTTCCGCAACCCTTACTTTCTAATCATCGGCCTCGGCAACCCGGGTCGTCAGTATCGTCAGAACCGGCACAATGTAGGTTTCATGACGATAGACCGTTTGGCACAGCGTTTGGGCGTTACTTTTACGCGCCTGGAAAGCAAGGCTCTGGTGACAAAATCCGATTACCATAATCACTCTCTGGTATTAGCCAAGCCACAAACTTATATGAACGCTGCCGGGCAGGCAGTTGGTTCGCTGGTCCGGTTTTATAAGGTTCCCTTAGAACAACTCATGATCGTTTATGATGATGTTGATTTACCCTTCGGCGTTCTACGGTTGCGACCGGATGGCGGTTCTGCAGGACAGAAAGGCATGGTATCAATCATTGAACAACTGGGAACGCAAATCTTCCCTCGGCTCAGGATCGGGATTGGTCGCCCGCCTGGGCGGATGGAGGCAGCCGCTTATGTACTCCAAAATTTCTCGTCCCAAGATAATGAGCTGTTATACCAAATCCTGGATCAGGCCGTTGAGGCAATATTACTGTTCATCACCGATGGCCTGGCTGCGACGATGAACCAATACAATCGTGTAGCAGAATGAGATTACCCCTTTTCATGTCATCCTGAACGAAGTAAAAGTTCGCAAAGCCATGGGACTCGACTCACTCATCACTCAGATATCTGAATCCATTGAAGAGCTGACCCGTTCTATAGAAACCAGGCAGCCTATACCCTCTTTAGGCTTACGCCGTTCAGCCAGAGTACCGGTTGTTGCGGCTCTACTCATGAATTTGCCACGCCTGGTTGTGTACATCACCGACCGGGCTGACCATGCCTTGACTTTTGCTGAGGAATTAGAACTTTGGGCTCCGAAACTAAACCGCCTGGTTTATCCGGAGCCAACCCCTCTCTTTTATGAAAACGCCGCCTGGGGAGACGCCACCCGCCGTGACCGCCTGCTGACGTTGACCACTCTGGCTACCTGCCACATCCCTGGCGCCACCCCACCCCCAACCCCATTCTTAATCATCGCTCCAACCCGGGCTTTGATGACGCGCACCGTACCTCGCCGCGACTTCCTGAATGCCACGCGCACCCTGCGGCTCGGACAGTCAATCCAGCTAGATGACCTGGCGCACAACTGGGTTAGTTTAGGTTACGAGCCGGTTAATACCGTAATTGCCCCGGGACAATTCGCCCGGCGGGGCGGGATTTTAGATCTCTGGCCGCCTGCAGAAGCGATCCCGGTGCGCTTGGAGTTGTTTGGCGATGAAATTGAAACCCTTCGTCATTTCGACCCCACCACCCAACGTACTTACAAATTGACCTCTGGTGTAGATACGGAAACTACGGAACAAACGTTCCGCAATGAACCCCAACGAGTCCTGGTTACACCAGCCAAAGAGTTTCTTAGCAGCCAGCTTAGCGATACTGAATATTTTACAGAATTTGATATACCAAGGCTTCACCCAACACCAGCGGGCCTGTTAGATTACCTGCCCCGGTCAGCCTGGGTAATAATTGATGATGCCCTGACCTTCGAGGAAACAGTAGGCGAGATCGAGGAGCAGGCTGTCAAGATGCGCCAGGATGCCATTCAGGATGGCACCCTGCCCGCCGATTTCCCAATCCCTTACCTGACCTGGCCGGAAATCCAGGATACACTCACCCGTTACCCATTAATCGAATTAGGCTCCAGCATCGCCGATACGGAAGCGCCATCCGAAGATCAGAATATCTCGACTCCTCACCATCTGGCTGAGCAATTTAGCGCTGGACCACGCTTTGCAGGTCGCCTGAAACCAGTGATGGACCATCTGATCGAGCGGTACCGGTCTGGAGAAACGCTCGTAATCGTCTCGCGCCAGTCTGCCCGGTTGAATGAACTCTGGCGCGAAGAGTCCGTCCCGACAGTACCCACTGCGTCCGAACCCATTTTCATAGAAGGCAGCCTCACCGAAGGCTGGATTTTTACACCAACGACCGGACATCCTCTGAACTTGCTAACCGATGGCGAAATCTTCGGCTGGCAACGTCCGAAACCCCGTCAACGGCGCAGCGAACGATACCGCATCGCTCCGGAAGCCCCCGAAGCCGGTTACGCCGATTTACAAATGGGAGATTGGATCGTCCATATGGATCATGGGATCGGTCGTTTTATCGGTCTGGTGCGGCGTGCGGTGGAGGGCATAGAGCGTGAGTACCTGTGCCTGGAATACGCCGACGAAGCCCAATTATTTGTACCAGTCCACCAGGTAGATCGTCTATCGCGTTATGTCGGTTCCGATAACCGATCACCTACTCCGAGCCGGCTGGGCAGTACGGAATGGCGCAGTGTAAAGAGTCACGTTAAAGAAGCTGTTCGTGAAATCGCTGAAGATTTGTTGGCTTTGTATGCTCAACGCAGCGTGATCGAAGGATACGCCTTTGGTGCTGATAGCCCCTGGCAACAAGAGCTGGAGGCCAGTTTTCCGTATATCGAGACAGAAGATCAGATGCGTGTCCTGGCTGAAGTCAAACGCGACATGCAGAATAATCGCCCAATGGATCGCCTGATCTGTGGGGATGTTGGCTATGGGAAGACCGAAGTTGCACTGAGAGCGGCTTTTAAGGCAGTCAACGATAGCCGGCAGGTGGCGATCTTAGTGCCAACGACTGTCCTGGCGCAGCAGCACTACAACACATTTCAACAGCGGTTGGCAGCATACCCAGTCAGTGTGGAAATGCTTTCCCGATTCCGCACACCGCATCAGCAGCGAGATATCCTGGAGCGACTGAGTAAAGGCCAGATCGATATCGTGATTGGCACCCATCGTTTGCTCTCGACCGATGTGGTTTTTAAAGATTTAGGCCTGGTCATCATTGATGAAGAGCAACGCTTCGGAGTGACTCATAAAGAAACCCTAAAGAAGATGCGCACCGAAGTTGATGTGCTGACCCTGACGGCGACTCCCATCCCACGCACCCTGTATATGGCGTTAAGTGGTGTGCGTGACATTTCGACCATCAACACACCACCCGAAGAACGCCTACCCATCGTAACCCATGTTGGCCCATATTCTCCAAAGCTGGTGCGACAGGCGATCTTGCGCGAGCTAGAGCGTGGGGGGCAGATATTCTTTGTTCACAACCGGGTGCAAACAATTGAAGCCATGCGTAAACATTTGGAGAACCTGGCGCCAGAAGCGCGGGTGACCATTGCCCACGGTCAGATGCCGGAGACAGAATTGGCTGAACGGATGGAAATGTTCAACAATGGCGCCGTAGATGTATTACTGAGCACATCAATCATCGAATCTGGCCTGGATATCCCCAACGCCAATACCCTGATCGTTGATCGCGCAGACACATTCGGCCTGGCGCAGCTTTACCAGCTCCGCGGGCGAGTTGGGCGAGGAGCGCAACGGGCATATGCTTATTTCTTCCGTCACAACAAGAAGCTGCCAAGTTTGGAAGGGCGCCAGCGCCTGGAAACAATCGCCGAAAACACGCAACTAGGGTCTGGATTCTCAATCGCCATGCGCGACCTGGAAATCCGTGGCACTGGAGACATCCTGGGCACGCGCCAGCACGGTCACATTGCCGCAGTCGGTTTCCACCTCTATACCCGTCTGCTGTCTGAAGCCGTAAAACGCCTGCGTTCCGAAAAAGGATTGACCTCAATTGATCTGGGTTCAAGGTTGGACCTACCCTTCCGCACTGTGCAACTATCTTCGGTCAGTGTTGAATTGCCCCTCCCGGTGAGTATCCCCACAGAATATGTAGCGGACAAAACCATACGCTTGGGTTTATACCGCCGAATCGCCGATTTGCGCGCATCAGACGAAATAGACGCCTTGAATGAAGAATTGCAGGATCGCTTCGGTCCCCTTCCTACACCAACTCATAACCTGTTTTACCAACTTAAGGTTCGCCTGCTGGCTGAACAGGCTGGACTGGCCACTATCTCCGCTGAAGGCGGTCAGCTTGTGATGCGGTACCCAGACAACATCCTGCCCGAGGTCCTACCCGATCTTGGACCAGCAGTGAGGATTGGGAAAACCGCATTATGGATGTCGTACAAAGCCCTCCCAGATTGGCAAACTCTCCTGGTAGGGATCCTTAACAGTCTAAAAACCAATCATAAAGAAGAAACTAAACCAGACAATTAACTTTCAAAATTCGTATGGTGATATTTCCACCCGGTATTCCCCTTTCCAAACGTGTTCTGGATTTATTCTTGAGCAGTATTGGCTTGCTGCTGCTCTGTCCAATATTGCTGCTGATCGCCCTCTTGACCTGGATCTTTCATGGTCGCCCGATCCTCTTCCGCCAACTCAGGCCCGGTTACCGAACCAAACCATTTGGCGTTTTAAAATTCCGCACAATGACGAATACTCACGATGCTCAGGGAAAGCTGTTGCCCGATGAAAAACGCCTGACTCGGCTGGGACGGTTCTTGCGGACCACCAGCCTGGATGAATTGCCCGAATTGATTAATGTGCTGCGCGGAGAGATGAGTCTGGTTGGACCACGCCCGCTCTTGATGCACTATCTTGATCGTTACAGCCCCGAGCAGGCGCGCCGACATACCGTCTTGCCTGGCATCACCGGTTGGGCCCAAATTAATGGTCGCAACGCAATCACCTGGGAGGATAAATTTCAATTAGATGTCTGGTACGTTGATCACTGGTCCCTGCGCCTGGATTTGAAAATCCTGTTCTTGACTGTGTGGAAAGTAATCAAACGCGAAGGAATCAGCCAACCCGGTCAGGTAACGATGGAAGAATTTATGGGCAACGAGAAATAACGCTCGTACTTTGGTTCCCAACCAACCGATTTGTATTCCCCAGTAGCCCGATCTTGCTGATACTTTCCCCGATACTCACCACGTAGAACTTGTTGAAGCGCTTCCGAAAGCCAATCTACTTCATTCATTTCATTATATAAACCAATAGATACGCAAATCACACCTGGCATCTCCGACCGATCGCCGATCAATATAGGCTGCCGGACAGTCTGGGCTTGTTCCGGCGAAAGGCATAACAAATGCAGGATATTAGGATGGGCGCAAAAACAGCCATTGCGTACGCCAATACCAAACTTCTAGCCCAGGATAGAAACCGTTTTGAAATGTAAAATCTCTTGCAGGGCCAGAGGGATCATCTTATTTAAAAGTATCTTTCCTCCCAACCAACACGCCTGTGCCAAACGGCACATACACCATATGCGCAGATATCGCCACATAATCCAGACAGGCCGGGACAGACAGCCCCAACATTGCAATCTGGCGGTGAGGCGCTAATTGAGCACAATCCACCAGAATTTGAGCGCCAACCGCATGCGCCTTTTCAGCCAGGCGGTGGATAGGATTGAGATAACTGGAGTCAGTGCGATATGGCTTTTGTGAGCCATCCAACAACGGAACCTGGTTTTCTGGCCCGATAAACAATGGGCGATAGGAAGTATGAAAAGTCATAATGTTGCCTGAAATGGAATTTAGGATGACCAAAAATTAGCGGCGCGCGGTCAAAAAAGCTGTTAATAAGCGGATATTGTAAGACAATAACCTCTTGCTTTAAGGAATGACCTCTTGTATACTAAACTCACCCGTGGGAGAAAGTGGGTAATTGTGGAGCGCCGGCCCAACCGGCGTTCCGGTGTTAAAAGGGTTTGCTGAACAAATGTTCGTAGGTCAAGACCACCACTACCTCGATGAGAAAGGGCGCCTTACCATCCCAGCCCATCTACGCGACGTGCTCAATGTCGAAGGCGCTTATCTGATGCAAGGATTTGAACAAAACCTGATGGTGCTTACTTCTCCGTCCTTTGAAATCATCTCCCAACGCATCAATAAGATGAGCCTGACCGATCCTATGGCTCGTCTGCTCAGGCGACTGATCTTTTCATCAGCTGAAAAGATGCTGCTTGACAAAGCAGGGCGTATCTTAATCCCTGAATACTTACGAAAAGCGGCCGACCTGGTAAATGGTGTCTATATCGTAGGCGTTGGCGCATATCTCGAAATTTGGTCAGAGGAACTCTGGAGCGGCCAGACTACCCAATTACAAGACGCTCAGGCAAATGGTCACCGCTTTGCCGCCATGGATATCTCTTCTATCTAACCAGTCAGCTCATTTCGATAGTATTAATGTTCTTGATGCGCGATGTTCACATCCAATGGCCAAGTTTAGCACGGAAGATAAGCTTCCGCACTATCCTGTTCTTTACCAAGAAATTATACACGCTTTACAGCCGCGTCAGGGTGGATTTTTTGTGGACGGAACTTTGGGAGCAGGTGGCCATGCCTGGGGCATTTTACAAGCAAGCTCACCCACTGGCCAACTGCTTGGATTGGATGTTGATCCCCAAGCCCTGGAACTGGCGAAACAACGCCTGGCACCTTTCGCCACTCGCTGTGTCATCTTACAAGCCTCGTATATAACCCTCAGCGAACAACTTGCTCATTTGGTTTGGTCGGCAGTGGATGGAATATTGCTTGACCTGGGTATATCGTCGATACAGGTAGACACCCCCCAACGAGGTTTTTCCTTCCTGGCAGAGGCTCCCCTGGATATGCGCTTCGATCCCCGCAACCCGGTAACCGCCGCAGACCTGGTAAACAACATGTCTGAAGGAGAACTGGCTGATATCTTCTTTCGTTATGGAGAAGAGCGCCAGGCGCGCAGGATCGCCAGAGCAATCCTGGCTGCCCGACCAGTCCTTACCACCAGCCAATTGGCTCAAATCGTAAGTGGATCAGTTTCGGCACAGAAGAGCAGGACTGGATCTATTAATCCACGATCCAATGGTCGCCATCCTAAAGCTCGGGGAAAGATCCATCCGGCGACCCGTGTATTTCAAGCGCTGCGAATTGCCGTCAACCAGGAACTTCAAGCTTTGGAAGCGGTTCTGCCGCAGGCTATGGCAGCGCTAGCCCCAGGTGGACGGGTGGCGATAATTTCCTTCCATTCGCTGGAAGATCGGATTGTAAAGCAGTTTTTTCGCCGGGAGAGCCAGGACTGTCTGTGCCCTCCTCGTCAGCCGGCTTGCACTTGTGGTCACCGCGCTGCTTTGGTTGAAATAACTCGCAAACCTGTGCAACCTGGAGCTGAGGAAATCACTCAAAATCCCCGCTCACGCAGCGCCCGGCTTCGAGTAGCGGAGAAATTACCACCCCGTAATGGATAAATATATGGTCGCCCGAAGAAACAAGAGATCCATAAGTATTCCAGCAGGATGTTGGCATGTTAGTTGCAAGTCATTAGGTATCTGCACTGACTATATGAAAATTACGTAACGGACAGAGAAGAACCAGTAAGGAATCATGAATCGCATTGGAAATTTAAGACAGGCCTATACCCAGATGCCCTGGCGGAAGCAAGTACAAACGCTGGGATTATTCCTTTTGATCCTGGTCTTTGCGGCTTTGGTGGCCGGTATTTATTTAAGCATCGACGCCCGTTCCGCTGCGGCTGGTAACGACATTATTTCTATACAAAGCGATATTATGAATATTGATCGGGAAATTGCTGACATGCAGGCGAAGTTAGCCTCATTGACATCCACGACAGAAATGGCTAAACGCGCCCGCGATTTAGGTTTTGAACCAATGCAGATAGACCAAACCACCTATATCCTTGTACCCGGTTACATTGACCGTCAGACAGCCAGCCTGGCTCCGTATAGACAGCCAGGAATTGAAGCCGCACCGGTCCTGCCGCCTGAATATACCGAATCTGTATTTACCTGGTTAGGAAAAAATGTTTTACCAACCATCTTACCTGGACTGGAGGTGTCAAAATGAAACATAATGACGTTGAAACACGCACCGGAACGGGCCCTGTTCCACAACATTCCTGGCGTTTTTCATTCTTAGGAGCTATCCTGATCGTTTTACCGATCCTGATTATTCTCCGCATGGTGCTAATCCAAGCCAGTCCAGCTCAGGCTAAGGAATTCATTAAACAGGGCATTAGTTTCGATGGCGAATATCGTCCAGTGACCCCCGCCCGCGGCCAAATTTATGATCGTTGGGGTCATCTTTTAGCCGGAAATAAGACCTCGTATGAGGTCGGAATCGATCTCATGGATGTCAAGAATCCTGAAACGATTGCCTATACAGCCCAAATGGTTTTAGGAATGGATTACAACCGCGCGCTTGAGATCGCCCGGACATCTCTGGATGATTATATCCATGTGGTCTTACAGGACAATGTAACGGAGGACAAGGTAAATTACTTAATCATCTTGAAGGAACAAATGCGCCTTCAGTATCGTACCAGCCAGGATCCCAACAAGCCCAGTCTGAGTGGACTCGTATTCCAGGCCCACTTACAGAGGATCTATCCAGAAAACGATCTCGCTTCCAACTTACTCGGCTTTGTGGGCGGGGACAAACTGGGACGTAATGGTGTTGAAGGGTATAATAATGACCTTTTGGCTGGAAAATTACAATGGATGTTCTTCCCCAACGACCCGTACATGGCCCTCAATATCCCCAAGCTGCCGGAGGGTGTCAGCCTGGTCTTAACCATCGACCGGGCAATTCAATCCAGCATGGAGGAGCTCGCCGATCATGCGGTTAAAGAGTATGGCGCAAAGACGGCAACCATCGTTGTTCTGGATCCTCGCACAGGCGAAATATTGGCCCTGGCCACCAACAATCGCTTAAATCTCAATGAGTATTGGCGTTATTCCGAGGTATTACCCCAAGACGCCCCCTTCGATCCTGGCGCCACCACTTCGTATGAACCCGGATCGGTTTACAAAGTTTTCACCATGTCAGCTGCAATCGACCTGGGTGTGGTGACGCCCGAAACTATATTTATTGATCGGGGCGTCATGGAAGTCGGGGGTTACAACATCGTTAACTGGAACCGCGGCGCCTGGGGCAAGCAGACCATGTTGGGTTGTATGCAACACTCACTGAACACCTGCCTGGCCTGGGTAGCGACCCAGGTTAAGGCAACCAACTTTTATCGTTACATGCAAGCCTTTGGAATCGGACACCTGACCGGAGTCAATTTAGCCAATGAGATTACCGGTCGCCTTAAGGTGCCTGGGGACAAAGACTGGTATGAGATGGATCTGGGCGTCAACGCCTTTGGTCAGGGTGTTTCAGTTACCCCCATCCAGATGGCTTCTGGAGTCTCCGCACTGGCGAATGGGGGCAAGATCATGCTGCCCCATATCGTCCGGGCAACCATCTCAGATGGCGTACAGCGAGAAACTGAACTGCGGGTCATCTCGACGCCGATCAAGCCAGAGACAGCCAAAACGATGACCGAGATGCTGACTAAATCACTTGAGAAGGAATCATCGGTGGCGTTGGTGGATGGTTACCGTGTCGCTGGCAAGACCGGAACAGCTGAAATTCCGACCCCCTATGGATACAACTCAAATGCGACGAATGCATCCTTCGTCGGCTGGGGTCCTGTTGCTGATCCCCGTTTCCTGGTTTATGTCTGGCTAGAGCAACCGACTGCATCGATCTGGGGTTCTGAAGTCGCCGCCCCAGTGTTTAGCGAAGCTGTGAAAAAGTTAGTTGTGCTCATGAATATTCCGCCGGATGATGTGCGCAACCAACTCCTAGGGCAATAATTTACCATAAAGGGCATCATGCCATTCGGCCTATGCTAACTTTTAGAGACATATTTGAGGCTTTGACCAAGTTTTCATCTCTCCGTTTCGAGCAGCGTGAAACGGTCGTTCCGTTGTCAGAGGGTGGTACGAGGAGGAATGGTGGTTTTGAACTTCCACCCCTCTTCTCCAACTGGATCATCCCCGAAACTGTAGTGGACTCGCGCCTGGCTACCCCGCGTTCGATGTTTGTGGCTCTTAAAGGGGAAAACCAGGATGGACATGATTTTGTTGGCGACGCGTTCAAGCACGGGAGTTGCCTAGCTCTGGTGGACAAGGATCTTCCTGATCAATTTACAGTTTTGGATTTATGCCCACCTATTGACTATCCCCTGCTCCTTACCCGCTTGGAAAGTTGGATTGGGTATCACTGTATACAACCCAACCTACAAGGTTTGTATACCGAGGAGTCGTTTGGAACGACTACTCCTTTGTGCTTGAAAGTTCCGGACAGTCTGGCGGCGCTCCAGCATATAGCAGCTTTTTGGCGAAGTAAATTGGCAGCGCTGCGCGTCATTGGGGTTACCGGCAGCGTAGGCAAATCCTCTACGAAGGAATTGATCGCACAGGTATTAGGCCAGCGCTACCGCACATTGAAAACACCCGGCAACCTGAATAATGAAATTGGCCTGCCACTTACCCTTTTACAGCTAGACGAGACTTATGAACGCGCCGTTTTGGAGATGGGTTTCTACTATCTCGGGGAAATTGCCCTTTTATGCCAGTTAGCCCATCCCCATGTAGGCGTGATTACCAATATCGGAACCGTTCATGCTGAGCGAGCCGGTTCTCAAGAAGCCATCGCGCGTGGCAAAGCCGAACTTGTGGAAGCTTTACCCGCCGCGCCTCAAGGCGTCGCTATTCTCAATCAGGATGACCCCTGGGTGCGTGCAATGGCGGATAAAACCCAGGCGCAGATTTTTTTCTACGGGACCACCCCGAACGCCGATCTATGGGTCGATCAAGTGGAGAGCTTAGGGTTGGAGGGTATCCGTTTCCGTATGCACTATCACAACGAGGTGCTTCATCTCACAGTTCCCATAATCGGCCGCCATTCAGCCCTCACTGCTCTCCGGGCAACTGCTGTCGGTCTGGTTGAAAATTTATCCTGGCAAGAGATCATGGATGGCTTGTGTAAAAATCAGGGTCAGCTCAGGTTGACTACGATGCGCACTCCAGAAGGCGCCCTGGTTTTAGATGATACGTACAATGCCTCACCCGAGTCAACAATGGCAGCCCTGGATTTACTCGCTGATTTAAATGGGCATAAGATCGCTGTGCTGGGTGATATGCGTGAGTTGGGTCCTTACGAACGGCAAGGTCACGAAATGGTTGGAGAACGGGTGGCCGAGATAGCAGACGAATTAATCACCGTTGGACCATTAGGCAAGATAATCGGTACGACTGCCCACCAATCGGGTCTCCCCAGCCAACAGATCACCATTGCCCAAGACAGCTCTCAGGCCATCGCCTATCTAAAGCCAAGGCTCAAAGAGAACGATGTGATTCTGGTAAAAGGTTCGCGTGCCATGCAAATGGATGTGATTATTTCAGGACTGCTGGAGACAGATTCTCGAACTATAGTTCCACAGACCATCACAGGACGGGAGGCAGGATAATGCAAACTACCCTGGTGATGGGGTTGGCTGCATTAAGCTTTATGCTGACGGTTATCTGGGGACCGCCATTATTGCGCGTGTTACGACATTTCAAGATCGGTAAAGCAATCCGGGCAGAAGGCCCTGAACGTCATTTCAGTAAAATGGGGACGCCAACGATGGGCGGGATTTTGTTTATCCTACCAGTCGTTTTGATCACAACTTTACTCAATGCGGTGTCCTTGATGGGCATTACAGTACTCGGGCGCTCCGTGATCATACCCATGGTGGTTATGTTAGCTTTTGCTGTATTAGGCGGTATCGATGATTGGATCGGATTAAAAGGTCGCAAGAGCACCTCCGGGCTGCGCGCTCGCACAAAGTTCCTTCTTCAGGTGTTGTTGGCATTGCTCATCAGTTGGACTTTGTGGTATCTGCTTGAAGTTCCCCAACTCTATCTCCCGGGCGTGAAAGGTGAGATAAACCTGGGCATCTGGTATGTCCCAATTGCCGCCTTCGTCATCGTCGCCTTATCCAATGCAGTTAATTTAACTGATGGCCTGGACGGACTGGCTGGATTGATCACCTCTACCGCTTTTGTGGCGTATGGCGGTGTGGCATTGCTCCAAGGGCAGGTGTTTATCGCCCGGTTTTGCTTCACATTGGTCGGCGCAATTTTTGGTTTTCTATGGTTCAATGTCCATCCCGCTCAGCTTTTTATGGGCGATACTGGATCACTGTCATTGGGAGCTACCCTCGCGGTTGTCGCACTGATGACCGGGCAATGGATCCTTTTTCCCATCATAGCGATTATTCCAGTCAGTATCACCATGAGTGATGTTTTACAAATCGCTTACTTTAAACTAACCCACGGTAAACGGCTGTTTAAAATGGCGCCTCTGCACCACCATTTTGAGCTATCAGGCTGGAGCGAGACACAGATTGTGCAGCGTTTTTGGTTGATTGGATTACTGTGTGCCATGATCGGCGTGGCTTTGACGCTGGTATGACAATGCCTACTATTCAAAACTGGTTCGGTTTGAAAGTGGTTATCCTGGGTGCCGCCCGGCAAGGAATTGCCCTGGCGCGCTATCTGGCGATGCGTGGCGCCCAGGTCATCATAAACGACCGTCGAACCATGACTGAACTATCTTCGGGGGGCGCGATTAATCCCCAGCACGCCCTGACGGATTTGCTCGAACCCGGAAAAACCGCCTTTCCACTTACCTTTTTCTTTGGAGATCACCCCTTCAGTCTACTGGATGGTGCAGACCTGCTCTGCCTGTCTGGAGGAGTTGCTACCTCACTGCCAATTGTGATCGAAGCTCAACAGCGTGGCATTCCATTATCTAATGACTCGCAAATATTTTTCGAGGCAGCAGCCTGTAAAACCGTTGGCATTACCGGTTCAGCAGGAAAAACGACTACTACCACTCTGGTAGGCCGAATGGCTGAAGCAGCCGTGCAAAATGGATGTTACCCGGTTCGGGCCGAGCGAAGTGGCGGTGGAGTAAATAGGGCCGTAAAGGTATGGGTTGGCGGTAACATCGGCACGCCTTTGATCAACTTCGTTGATGAAATGAGTCCGGATGATCTAGCCATATTGGAACTCTCTAGCTTCCAACTAGAGATCATGACCCGCTCGCCTCAGGTGGCGGCAGTACTCAATATTACACCCAATCACTTCGATCGTCACCTGACTATGGCAGCCTATCAGGCTGCTAAAGCTCATATCTTAAAATTCCAATCCCCGGCAGATATAGCTATTGTTGGTCGAGAGGATGCGGGCGCCTGGGCGTTAGCGAATGAAGTTCGAGGCAGGTTGTGGTCCTTCGGCTTAGGCGAGGTACCGGTTGACCAGACGGGAACCTGCTTCCACAACAAAGCGATTTATTTATATCATCCCGAAATAAGAGACGGATCTCGTCATGAATTTATCCTGCCCCGAGACGAAATTCTACTGCGGGGAGAACACAACCTGCTAAATGTATTAGCAGCCTGCGCGATTGCCGCTGCAATTGGGCTGCCGGTCTTCGCGATGCGCCAGGGCATCCAGGGGTTCCATGGGGTTGCCCATCGTTTGGAATTTATAAGATCCTGGCATGGCGCTGATTGGTACAACGACTCGATCGCAACCGCGCCAGAACGAAGCATGGCAGCCATTCACTCTTTCGACGAACCATTGGTGTTACTGGCTGGTGGAAGAGATAAAAACCTGCCATGGGACGAGTTTGCCCGTCTGGTTTTGCGCCGGGTTGATCATCTGATCGTGTTTGGCGAGGCGGCTGACAAGATAGAATCCGCCATCCATGATGCTGCTAATGACAGAACGGCCGTTCCACTCACGATTACGAAATGCTTGCGATTAATGGATGCAGTGAAGACTGCGGCTGAACTGGCTAAACCTGGCCAGGTTGTTTTGTTCTCTCCGGGTGGAACCAGTTTTGATGAATTTCGGGATTTTGAGGAGCGTGGAGAATGTTACACCCAGTGGGTGACCGAACTAAGATAGACGGACCTGTGGAACGACGGAATGATTGGCGAAGTGCCCCACCCCAGGTGCGTTCTATTCAGTTGGGTATCGACGTACCTTTGCTTCTGATCATTGCTACCCTGCTGATCATCGGTCTGGTCATGGTGTACTCAGCCAGTTATAACATATCCAATTTAGTATATGATAATCCAAACCGAATCTTCACCCGCCAGGTAATCTGGATGGTCTTAGGATTATGCATTTGTATTGGAATGATCTGGTTGGACTACCATTACTGGCGCCGGTGGGCGTTATGGGCCATGGTGGGTACCATAGTCGCACTGATGGGTGTGTTATTCCTCAATAATATAGTCAATGGAGCCGTACGCACGCTATGGGGGGGATCTATCCAACCGTCTGAAGCGGCCAAGTTGATGATTATTATTTACCTGTCTGTATGGTTGTTCGCAAAAAAAGATCAGATCACGGATGTGAATTTTGGGTTGATCCCGATGGCCGCTATGCTGGGTGCGTTAGGAGGTTTGATTTTCCTACAACCGGATATCTCGGCTGTCATAACCATTATGGTCCTGGGAGGCATAATGTTCTTCCTGGCAGGCGGTGACTTGCGCCAGATATTAATCCTGGTTCTGGTCGCCCTGGTGGTCGGCGCGATCATTGTGCGGATCAATCCAACCGGTTTAGAGCGCGTGAACGAATATTTCGACGGATTGAAAGACCCAACAAAAGCTTCCTACCATGTCCGGCGTGCAATTGAATCTTTTGTGCGCGGCGGCTGGATCGGCGTAGGTATTGGAAACGGCAAGACTAAACTTACGGGGTTACCTGTACCTCAGACAGATAGTATCTTTGCTGTGATTGGGGAAGAAACAGGTGCATTGGGCGCCGTTTCAGTCATCAGCCTCTATGGGCTGTTGCTTTGGCGGGGCTTAACCATCTCACGCCGTGCGCCTGACATGATGGGCAAGCTGTTAGCGGCCGGCCTTTCTATCTGGATTTGTATGGAAGCTTTTGTCAATATGGCAGTCATGTTAAACTTGCTTCCCTTTGCAGGGAATGCTTTACCATTCATCAGTAGTGGAGGTTCAAGCCTGGTTGTGACCTTAGCTGGAATAGGGATTTTGTTAAACATCTCACGACGTGGAGTTCAAGAAGAAGATGCCAGAGTCTACGGTGCGGTTGTTGATCTGCGCAGGAGGGACGGGCGGCGGCGTGTATCCAGCCCTCGCCGTTCTTCAGACCATGCAGAGTAAAAGCGGCTTTCCCAAATTGATAGTTACATGGGTTGGCAGCCTGGGCGGTATGGAAAAAGCCCTGATTCAACGCGCCGGAGTCAGCTACCAGGAAATACCAGGGGCTGGCGTCCATGGTGTTGGCTGGTTTGCTTTACCTGGGAACTTAGTTCAACTTGTGCGAGGTTATTGGCGAGCACGCCAGGTGTTACGAGATTTTCAACCGGATGTGCTGTTCTTTACTGGTGGATATGTAGCGGTGCCGATGGCGGTCGCTGGAAGACATATACCTTCAGTGCTTTTTGTTCCGGATGTTGAGCCAGGTCTGGCTTTGAAACAATTAGCCCGCTACGCGAAATGCATTGCGATTTCAGTTGAGGATACGCGTCAATTCTTTAAGCCGTCCCTGGCAAATAATATCAAGGTTATCGATACAGGTTACCCCACACGACCCGACCTACAAATCTGGGAACCTGAGGCTGCCAGGCAAGCCCTTCAATTACGCGCCGATTTACCAGTTCTGTTAGTTTTCGGTGGCAGTAAAGGAGCGCGCTCAATCAATAATGCCCTATTCGCCGCTCTACCCGAACTCCTTCAAGAAATGCAGGTTATACATATCACGGGACAGTTGGATTGGCCGGCCGTTGAAACCATCCGCTCGCGATTGGATGAACACCAGATTGAACGTTACCATGCTTACCCCTACCTGCATGATGAGATGGGCGCAGCTTTGCGCCTTGCCGATCTGGTGGTTGCGCGTGCTGGCGCCTCCACATTGGGCGAATTTCCCTTGTTCGGCCTGCCAGCAATATTAGTGCCTTATCCCTATGCCTGGCAATACCAGAAGGTGAACGCTCAATATCTGGCAGATCGCCAGGCAGCAATCGTCATTACCGATGAAGATTTACCTGCTCAACTTCTCCCCACAGTACGTAAGTTGATGCAGGATACCGAAAAAAGAGCTGCCCTACAACAAGCCATGCGTTCCCTGGCTCGCCCAACAGCAGCCAACACGATTGCCAGCTTACTCCTCCAACTGGCCATGTCCGATCCACGGCGGAAGCGCAGTCCCGAACGTAGGTCGGCGACCCAGGAAAGGACTTAATTTATGGTCAGCCTGTTAGTCGTCTTTTTTATGTTCGTGGTCCTCTTCGGCATCATTGGCGGCATCCGGGGCTGGGCCAAGGAGTTGCTGGTTATATTCAGTGTGATGGTAGCTCTGGCCTTTATCTCGGTGATTGAGAACCTGGTGCCCACATTGGGCAAGTTAATTAAAAGTAATCCAGGTACCCAGTTCTACTTGCGCATTGGGATTGTGATCATCCTGGCGTTCTTCGGTTACCAGACCCCAAAATTATCTCGCCTCGCCCGGGCTGCTGAGCGACGCGAGGCGATCCCCGAAATGTTACTGGGTGTCGTATTTGGATTTCTGAGTGGTTACTTCATCATAGGTTCACTTTGGTATTTCATGCACCAGGCTGATTATCCCTTTGCACCCTTTATCACCAGACCGAAAGAAACCGAAACCATGGGAAAAGAGGCGCTCTGGTGGTTGGGAACCTTTGCACCGGTCTGGTTTAACAACCCAACCAACGCTTTTATCTCTGTAGTTATTTCATTGATCTTTGTTATCGTCGTCTTCCTCTAGGATCAGACATAAGGAACGGCAGCTAGAAATATTGATGGCAGGAATGGATACCTCTGAACTGGTGGTCAACCATATACATATCATCGGGATCTGTGGCAGCGGTCTATCAGGCATCGCGCTGGTCTTATTGGAACGCGGATTAACCGTTAGCGGGTCTGACCGTCAACCCTCCTCATTACTGCTGAAACTGCGGGAGGCAGGCGCGCATATCACAATTGGTCATCATCCCGAAAACGTGCAAGGCGCTCAACTGGTGTTGCGCTCCTCTGCCATTCCGGATGACAATGTGGAGGTTCAAGCTGCCCGGGAGATGGGCGTACCTGTTGTAAAACGAAACGAATTTTTCAGCTGGCTGACCCATGCCCCTGACACCCAGGTAGGAAGTGCACCTCCCCAGACGATTGCGGTTGCTGGAACACATGGCAAAACAACCACAACTGCCATGCTGTCTTATGTGTTGGTATCCTTGGATCTCGACCCATCGTATATCATCGGGGGGATATCCGCCAATCTGGCCGGCAACGCACACGCTGGTCGGGGCTCTCTCTTTGTAATCGAGGCCGACGAATATGACCATATGTTCCTGGGCTTAAGCCCCACAATCGCCATCGTTACGAATATCGAGCACGACCACCCCGACTGTTACCCAACTCCTGAGAGTTTTTACCAGGCATTCGTAGAATTTGCCAACCGGCTGATCCCAGATGGTGTTTTGATTGGTTGTGGGGATGATCCAGGCGCAAGCCGCTTATTAAGTGAAATGGCAGATAAGGGGAAAATCACACGCTTGAACTACGGAACAAATGGTCCGCCACTGTTCCTCAATTATCGGGCGAGCAACTTGCATCTAAATGCTGAGGGAGGATTTGACTTTCAAGTCGTCAGCCAACAGCCGGACTTTGCAAATCCGTTGAAAGTATCCTTACAGGTGCCCGGCGAACATAATGTACGGAACGCTCTGGCGGTCGTGGCCACAGCTCACCATCTTCATCTGCCCTTAGAAGCCGTGGCCAAAGCGCTTCAGGAATATCGCGGCACAGACCGGCGGTTTGAGGTGCGTGGCGAAAGCTTAGAAATCACTGTGATAGATGATTATGCTCATCATCCTAGCGAGATCCGCGCAACACTGGCTGCTGCTCGCAGCCGTTATGCTGGTCATACCCTCTGGGCAGTCTGGCAGCCGCATACCTATTCACGGACACGGACCTTGTTCGATGATTTCACCAGGGCGTTCAACGATGCCGACCATGTCCTTGTCACGGAAATTTTTCCAGCACGCGAACCAGCCCCAGCAGACGGCTTTTCAGCAAAACAAATCGTCCAGGCAATGACAGAAACTGGTAGTCATCAGGATGTGCATTATATGGCCGACCTGAATCAGGCGCAGCAGTATTTATTAGCGCAGCTTGGTCCAGGAGATGTCATCCTGGTTCTTTCAGCGGGCGACGCTAATTTACTCAGCCAACAATTGTTAGCGGCATTAGCGGACCGGCTTCCTGCCGGACGGCTTCCAGAACGAAGTAAAGGATCTATGTAATGTTTGATTCCGCCCTCTTACAAACGGTCTTCGGCGACCGGCTGCACCAGGATGTCCCCCTGGCCCGGCATACTACGGCGCGAGTCGGCGGACCGGCAGATTATCTTGTGGAAGTTCATTCAGCCAATGAGCTGGCTGATACAACTGCCTGGCTCTGGCAACAAGATCTGCCCTTTACTATTCTGGGTGGCGGAACAAATGTTTTGGTCAGCGATGCCGGGATTCGTGGGATCATCCTCTTAAATAAAGCCAGAAAATACCAGTTTTCGGAACATCCCTTCAGCCAGGATCCCCTGCCGGGACTGCCATTCTGCACTGTCTGGGCAGAATCGGGCGCTAATCTTGGCGCGTTAGCTCGCCAGGCAGCCCGCCGTGGTTTGGGTGGATTGGAGTGGGCTGCGGGCATCCCGGGTACTCTGGGCGGGGCAATTGTTGGTAATGCTGGTGCACATGGCGGTGATACTGCTGGAAATTTGCTCGTGGCCGAAATCTTGCATCGTAGCCGGCAAGAGAGGTACACAACCGGAGTCTCGTATGATATTCACCGAGAAGAATGGAAAACCGATCAATTCCATTTCGCCTACCGGACCAGCATCCTGAAACATTATCCAGAACCAGACACGCTTTCAGAACTCGGAGCTACCGGTCAATCACGGTTCCAAACCAACCAGGAACAACAACGCTGGGCCGTGGTGCTATCAGCTCGCTTGCGACTTACTCCCAGCAATCCGCAAGAGGTACAGGCTCGCATGGATGAGTTCGTTGCTTACCGGCGCAGAACCCAACCGCCTGGAGCCGGTATGGGTTCGATGTTTAAGAATCCTCCTGGCGATTACGCGGGACGATTAATTGAAGCCGTTGGGTTGAAAGGAACCCAGCTAGGAGGAGCAGAGATCAGCCCCTTACACGCAAACTTTTTTATCAATCGGGGCAAGGCGCGGGCAGCAGAAATTCGCGCCCTGATCGAAATAGCCAGACAGAAAGTAGCTGACCGGTTCGGCATTAACCTGGAACTGGAAGTTGAACTACTCGGTGAATGGAATTGATGCCATTATGATGAAAAATCCAAAAGCTAAACTCCGGATTGGTGTGATTTTCGGTGGCCGGTCAGGTGAACATGAAGTGTCCATCATGTCCGCCCAGTCGGTCTTGGCTGCTTTGGATTCAACGAAATATGACGTAATCCAGATCGGCATCACCCATAATGGAGTCTGGCTGGTGGGTGACCCTGAACAACCGTCTTGCGATGTACTTGATGCACTACAACAAAATCACTTGACTGATTTGATCCCGGCGGTCCTTTTGCCAGATCCCACACATCCAGAGATTTTCGTGTTACGCAACCAGCAGACAGGCGATGTTTTAGAACCATACGGCCGACTGGATGTCGTTATCCCGGTATTGCATGGTTCATTCGGCGAGGATGGAACCTTGCAGGGACTGCTAGAGTTAGCCGACCTGGCGTATGTCGGGGCAGGAGTGCTGGGTTCAGCCGTTGGGATGGATAAAGGTCTATTCAAAGATGTGATGCGAGCCAATGGTATTCCCGTGGTTGAATCCCTGATTGCAATTCGCTCCGACATCGAGAACCACATGGAAGAGGTTTTACAGCGTGCAGAACAAATGGCGCCCTACCCGTTGTTTGTTAAACCAGCTAACCTGGGATCCTCAGTTGGGATCACCAAGTGCCAGGCACGCAGTGATCTGATCGAAGGATTACTCGAAGCTGCCCGCTATGACCGGAGGATCTTGATTGAACGGGCTGTCCACGCGCGAGAAATAGAAGTCAGTGTGTTAGGCAATGAAGATCCCGCAGCGTCTCTACCAGGTGAGATCATACCCAGCCGCGAATTTTATTCCTACGAGGCAAAATATCTGGATGGCACTTCGAATTTGATCATCCCTGCCCCTCTCTCTGCCACTAATACGCGTCGCATCCAGGATCTGGCTATCCGAGTTTTTATAACCACCGATTGCGCGGGCATGGCGCGGGTGGATTTCTTACTGGATATGGATCACTCAGACAAGGCGGGTGAACCGCTGGTGTATGTCAGCGAAATCAACACCATCCCAGGTTTTACCAAGATCAGCATGTACCCCAAGCTGTGGGAAGCGAGCGGTTTGACCTATCCGGCCTTAATTGACCGCTTAATCGAACTGGCAATGGCGCGCAAAGTTGACCGCGATCGGATTGAAAGGCGTTATCGGAGAGAAGAGTAACGATGGCAGCAGCTCGTAAGATAAGAACAACAGCTACAAAGGACACTGGCACGGCTGAAAACCGCCGTAGCGGAACTACCGTTCAACGGCGAACCACGCGGACTGGGAAACCAAACAGCCGGGGAAGTACTCCCCTGTTGAAAGATTATGTTCGGTTTTCTTACAAACCCAAGCGCACCTCGGCTGCCACGCGTAAATCTCGCTCAAGTACAACCGCCGAACGTGCCCAACCCCCGGTAATCAGTCGGTATAACCGGAATTTTTCTGCGACAGGTGCTGGTTCACGCAGCGGACGTGGTAAAGGTACACGCCGGCGCATTGACATTGTCCTGGATGCACCTGGCGCCGAGATGCGCCTGCCTTCATTGCCCGTTATCCACATGGGGTGGCGATGGCTCTCCTTACTCCTGGTTGCTTTATTCGCCTTCATGATTTATCAAGCTTGGACTCTGAACACATTTCAGGTCAAAGAACTTCAGGTTAAAGGCTTAAAACTGCTGACTGCGGTCGAGGTGAATTCTGCCCTGGGCCTTCAGGGTCAACCAATTTTTGTTATGGACCCACGGCGCATCCACCAAGATCTATTATCCACTTTCCCGGAGCTTTCCGCTGCATCTGTACAAATTGCCCTGCCAGATAGTGTGGTGATAACCGTAACAGAGCGGATACCTGTCCTGGCCTGGCGACAGGGGGGCGCTACCAGCCTGATCGATGCCAATGGGATAGCCTTACCACTACGCAATGAAGCTGTCCTGACCAATTTACCAGTAGTGGAGGCCTCCGCCAACCCCACTCCACCGAGTGCTCCAGTTTCATCGCCTGCTTCTCCCTCGATCGAGCAAGCGGCAAACGAGACTGTACCTGCCTCGGTTTCGCCTGCGCAAGCCCTCTTATCCCAGGAAACGATCGAGGCAATCCTGGCTATTGCCCGGCAGGCGCCCCCAAAGGCAACTTTGCTCTACAATGCGCAGCATGGATTTGGATGGATGGAAAAACGCGGTTGGGAAGTTTACGTCGGAGATGCGCAGGATATCAGCATGAAACTGAAAGTATATGGTGCTTTAGTTATGCAGCTCGAAAAAAATGAAATCAAGCCTACACTGATTAGTGTGGAATACCTCCACGCTCCCTATTATCGTTTGGAGCACTAATTATGGCGAAACCACCGTTGCGCGATGAATCAGTTGTGGTCGGTATCGACATCGGAACGACGAAAATTTGTACTCTGATTGCGCGGGAAGAACCGACCGGACGCGATGGCGATAGCGCCCAGGTGCGTATCCTGGGCGTTGGGATTGAGCCATCCGAAGGGATCCGCAAGGGTACTGTGATTGACCTTGGTGCAGCCAGTCAGGCAGTCGCTCGTTCGGTCGAAAAAGCTGAGCGGACATCTGGCCTGGAAATATCCTCAGCTCTGGTCAGTCTGGCTGGATCCAATGTCTCATCGGTGAATAGCAAAGGCGTGGTCGGTGTTTCAGGCCGAGTCATTGACCAGGATGATGTAGCCCGTGCCATAGACGCGGCGCGTGCTGTAGCTATTCCCCACAATCGCGAGGTCATCCACGTGATTCAACGTGGTTTTGATGTTGATGGGCAGAGCGGCATTCGCGTTCCGCTTGGTATGCATGGCTATCGTCTGGAGGTAGAAACTCATATCATCACTGCCTCGGCTGCGAGTGTAGAGAATCTCCGTCAATGTGTGGCTGCAGCCGGCTTACAGGTAACTCAATTCGTACTCAATCCCTTGGCCTCAGCCGAGGTTGTACTGACGGAGACCGAACGCCAGATGGGAGTGGTGGTGTGTGATATGGGCGGCGGCACCACCGACATGGCCATATTTATTGATGGCGATGTATGGCACACAGCCGTACTGGCAGTTGGAGGCAACCATATCACGTCCGATATCGCCCATGGCCTGCGCCTGCCGATGTCACAAGCGGAAGAGATCAAAGTCCAGCACGGATTTGCCACTGAAAAAGATGTAGATGGACGAGAATCCTTCAATATTCATCCTTTTGGCGAACAAGAGCCCATCCAGGTCAGCCGCAAGGAGCTTGCTCATATCATTGAGGCACGCGTTGAAGAGATGTTTGGCCTGGTGGTTCAAGAAATTAAACGATCTGGCTATGATGGTCTTTTACCGGCTGGCATGGTGCTAACAGGTGGATCAAGCGCCCTCCCCGGCATCCGTAACATCGCCAGCAGTGTACTGGGAGTGCCGGTCCGCATTGCCAAACCCGAAAACCTGCTGGGAATGGTAGATCGTCTGTATGCACCGGCTTACTCCACCAGCGTAGGATTATTACGTTGGGCGTTGATGATGGGAGATCTGACAGTACCGGGCAGCTCACACCCGACATCATCTGGCCGCTCAGGAGGTGGTATTACCTGGGAACGTATCAAGAACTGGCTCAAACGAATGCTGCCATGAATATCATCAGAATGAACCGTCGAATATATCTGACGGGTTATAGACAAGCTTAGGAGGAAGTAATGACAACCAATATTAATTTACCGAACCAGATCGAAAATCCCGCCCGCATTAAGGTCGTAGGAATTGGCGGAGGCGGATGCAACGCGGTAGACCGGATGATTGATGAAGGCCTACAAGGCGTTGATTTTGTCGCCATCAACACCGATGCTCAAGCCTTGATGCTCTCGAAAGCGCAGACTCGCGTGCGCATCGGCGAGAAACTGACCCGCGGTTTGGGATCGGGCGGCGATCCTGAAATCGGGCGGAAGGCTACCGAGGAATCAGCTGAAGAGCTATACGAAGTTCTGAAAAACTCGGACATGATCTTCATCACAGCCGGTATGGGCGGGGGCACAGGTACTGGCGGCGCAACCATCGTCGCCCAAATCGCCAAAGACATTGGTGCGTTAACCATTGGGGTAGTCACCCGACCTTTCTCTTTTGAAGGAGCCCGCCGGATCCAATCGGCTGAAGCCGGCATATCTAAACTAAAAGAGCAATCCGACACCCTGATTGTAATCCCCAACGACAGGCTTTTACAAATCGTGGACAAGCGCGCCAGCCTTCAACAGGCGTTTCGCGTGGCTGACGATGTTCTCCGCCAGGGCGTGCAAGGAATCTCAGAATTGATCACGGTCCCGGGGCTGATCAACCTGGACTTCGCCGATGTCCGCACAATCATGTCTGAAGGTGGAGCGGCCTTGATGGCTGTCGGCACAGCCACCGGAGAAGATTGCGCCCGTAAAGCCGCCGAACAGGCCATTTCGAGCCAACTACTGGACATCACGATTGACGGTGCGCGTGGCATATTATTCAATGTGACCGGTGGTCCAGATATGACCCTCCATGATGTCAATCAGGCGGCTGAGATTATCAAGAATACCGCACACCCCGAAGTCAACCTGATCTTTGGCGCGGTGATTAACCAGAACATGAAAGATACCGTACGGATCACAGTAATTGCCACAGGCTTTGAACGAGCGGGAATTACACCACGCCGTGTGATTGAAGGGCCGACCAGCGAACCCAAGGAGAGAGATTACGTCCCAACGGTCAAGAAACCGGAACCAGTAGCTGTCCCGCGGGAATTTAAGCATACTTATAATACCGATGATCTGGACATCCCGACCTTTATGCGTAATCGCAAGCCGGCTGAACGAGATCGAGATCGGTAATTTTACACCTGTAACCTTCTCCTACGCTTAATATCGGTGAACCTGTTTCTCCGCATCTGCCTTCGCGCGGAGACAGGTTCACCTTTCCCAGGCTTGTACAGGCTGCTACAGGCCTGGCAATGTTTAAATGACTAAAGATTGGCTTGAAAACATTAATTTAAATTCCATCGAGTTGCCCTTGTCATCAAATGGCAACTGTGCTAGAATACTTCCCACAAGCCTATATGTATGGGGTATCCACATGAATAGCCCCATCTATGGCGATTACATTTGTTCTAATTTTCACGTTTATCATGCGCTGCCCTTACTGCAAACACCATAACTCCCATGTAATAGACACCTCGCATGATTCGCGCGGCGGCGTTCGTCGGCGGCGAGAATGTGAGAATTGCGGGCAACGCTTTAGTACCTCTGAAAGGCCAATACTGGCCACCCCTCTGATTATCAAGCAAGATGGCACGCGTGAAGAGTTTGATCGGGATAAGCTCGCACGTGGGATTCGGATTGCTTGTGCTAAACGGCCAGTCTCGGCCGCAGATATCGAGCGCCTGATTGGCGAAATCGAATCAACCTTACAGACCATGGGACGCTCAGAAGTATCCTCACGTGTCGTAGGAGATATGGTGATAGCTGGTTTAAAAGAGATGGACCAGATCGCCTATATTCGTTACGCTATCGTCTATCTCGGTCTTGATGATCTTAAATCCATCCGCAATGAAATTGATCGGCTGCTAGAAAGCTGATCCCCGGTAGACCGCAGCCTGATTGGGGGCGGTAGGCTGCGGTATTTTACGATCGACCCGCTCCAACAATTTCGTGGCTTTGGACAGGGTTATTTATCGGTTCTGCCAGCCCGACGAACATACCTTTTACCATTACCGATAGGAGACTGAGATGTTGCCAGAACGTGAACAGCCCATAATTAAAGAAGGTTTACTACCTATACCACCCCTACCGTCCGATCTAAATCCGGTATCATTGACTGAGAACGCTCGTCAGGTGTTGATCCGCCGTTATGTGCGCCGCGGGCCAGAAGGTAAACCCATTGAGACAGTTGAAGAAATGTTTTGGCGCGTTGCCTATCATGTTGCATCATCAGAAAAAATCTGGAATGGGGATGTACTGGAACGGGCGCGCCAATTTTATGGGTTGTTATCCACGAAGGCCTTTTCCCCCAATTCACCCACCTTCACCGGAGCAGGGACACCGCTGGGGCAATTAGCCGCTTGTTTTGTATTACCCATCACAGACGACATGGGGCGTGATTCAGCCGGTATTTTTCAATCATTACGGGATGCTGCCTTAATTCAACAAACCGGTGGAGGGAATGGCTTTTCCTTTTCGCGCTTGCGGCCGCGTGGCGCTTTGGTAAAATCCTCCGCGGGTCAAGCAACTGGACCTGTTGGATTCCTGCGCGTTTACGATATCGCTTTTGGTGAAATTGCCCAGGGAGGCACTCGACGTGGGGCGAATATGGCAGTTCTACGGGTTGATCACCCCGACATTGAACAGTTTATCACTGCCAAAACGGATGAACATGCCATCACAAATTTCAATGTGTCGGTAGGGATCGTTGACGCTTTTATGCAAGCGGTTAAGCAGGATGGTATGTGGGAGCTGCGCTTTCCCGACGTACGCTCCCCAAAATACAAAAGTTTCTCAGGAACATTAGAACAAGCAGAAGCAGCCGGCATCCCAATCAAGGTTTACAAGACAGTACGGGCGCGGGAATTATTTGATAAGATCGTTCAACAGGCACATCACAATGGCGAGCCCGGCGTTCTCTTCCTGGACGCGGCCAATCGCGCCAACCCGGTCCCGCATTTGTATCAATTGGAAGCCACTAATCCATGCGTTACTGGCGATACCCTGATCTATACAGACCAAGGATTGCGCCGGGCTGATGAACTGGCTCAGGACGAAACCGCCATTCGAGTAGTGTGTGATGGTCGCTTTGGCGCATCAGCCCTGTTACCGGCTTCCACTGTTTTTGCTACCGGACGTAAGCCAGTTTATCGTTTGATCACGCAAGAGGGCTACGAACTACGCCTGACTGAGAATCATCAAGTGATGACACCGGCTGGCTGGGTGAAAGCTAAAGACTTACTCCCCGGCGATCGTGTCCACATACTCAACCGCAAGGGTGGTTTTGGCAGCCAGGGCAGCCTGGAAGAAGGTCGTGTACTCGGTTGGTTAGTTGGCGATGGGACGATCAATGCTGTGCGGGCAGTGCTCTCTTTCTTTGGTGAAGAGAAACACGAATTAGCCCCACTGTTTGCCAAAGCTGTGACTGGAATTGTGGAACGACCTGGTCAAAGCCGCGCCTATCCGGTCAATGTGATCGAAATACCGGGACGCGCTGAAGCCCGCGTCATGTCTGACCGTCTGCGTACTTGGGCCGCCGGTTACGGCCTGGCCGATGATAAACACATTGTCCCGGTCGCTGTATTGGCTGGAAGTGAAGAAATGCAGCGCGGCTTTTTACAAGCATTGTTTACTGCCGATGGTCAGGTTAACGATGGCGGCGAAAAGGGCTGCTCAGTCCGCCTAAGCGCAAGCCATCTGCCATTATTGAAGGATGTTCAACGCGCGCTGCTTAATTTCGGCATTGTTAGCCGGATCTATGAAAACCGCCGCCTGACAGGTTCTCGTTTCATGCCAGATGGGCACGGTGGCCAAAAAGAATGCCCTCACCTGGCTCAGCACGATCTGGCGATCAGCAAGACAAACCTGTTGCGCTTTGCCAGCGAAATTGGCTTCTTGACTGAGGCCAAACAGGCACGCTTGTCCAGTTACCTGGACCAGATGCGGCGCGGACCTTACTGCGAAAAATATACCGCGCGGGTAGCCAGCCTGGTGGCCGAGGGCAATGAAATTGTCTACGATCTGCACCAACCTGACATCCATGCCTTCATTGCCAATGGCCTGGTAGTTCACAATTGTGGTGAACAATGGCTGGGACCTTATGAAAACTGCTGCCTGGGCTCGATTAACCTGGCGCAACACCTGGGAGCGCAGGGCAGCGTCGATTGGGAAAAACTACGCTGCAATGTTGAACTGGCGACGATCTTCCTGGATGATGTGGTCGAGGCGAACGCATATGTACCGGCAGTGCCGCAGCTAAAGGAAGCGGCTCATCGAGCACGACGGATCGGCTTAGGAATAATGGGCCTGGCCGACTTGATGTACCATGCAGGCATCCGCTATGGTTCACTAGAAGGACAGGAGTTTGGCGCTCAAGTAATGGAATTTGTCCGCTATCATGCCATGCGCACCAGCATCGAGTTGGCGCGGCAGCGCGGGGCTTTTCCGGCCATCCATGGCAGTATCTACGATCCCCAAAACTTACACTGGCAGCCCCCAACCTCGATTATCCCTTATACCCATGATTGGGGTCGTCCGGCATTAGATTGGGAAATCATCATCCAAGGCATTCGCGCCTATGGCATCCGCAATGCAGCTCAGACAACTGTCGCCCCGACTGGCACCATCGCTACGGTCGCTGGTTGTGAAGGGTATGGCTGTGAGCCCGTCTTTGCGTTGGCTTATATCCGCCATGTCAATGATAACGGTAAAGATTTACAGCTTACCTACGCCAGCCCGCTCTTTGAACAAGCCCTGGTAGAGGCGGGCATGGACGACGAGACTCGCCAGAAAGTAATCGAACAGGTTATGGAGCGCGGCACGTGCCAGGGATTGGAGGAAGTACCTGTTACCATCCGCCACACTTTCGTTGTCTCTCAGGATATTATTGCCGAAGAACATGTCCGCCTGCAAGCAGCCTTGCAAGCGTTCGTAGATAACTCCCTTTCCAAGACGGTTAATTTCCCGGAAAATGCCAGCGAGCAGGATGTTGCGAAAGCATATATATTGGCCTGGGAATTAGGCTGCAAAGGGATTACGGTTTATGTCACTGGCTCGCGCCAAAAAGTCGTGCTGGAAACCAAGGCAACTGCCAGGCAAAAACAGCCTTTGCTTGCTCCCCAGTCAGTCGTCAGCGGTCAGACCTCAGAAGAAATACCCGCCAGTGGATCCATGCAGAGCAGGTTATCTGACGAATTGTCCGATGATCCACCACTAAATATCTGGCAAGATCCAAAGAAACCTCGCCCGCGTAGTCTACGCGGCATGACCTACAGTATCAGCACACCACTGGGTAAAGCATTCGTCACGATCAATGAAAATGGGGGGGAACAACCCTTTGAGGTTTTTATTAACACTTCCAAAGCCGGTTCTGACACTGCAGCCGTCTCTGAAGCGATCGGACGGTTGATCTCCTATATTCTGCGCCTGGCATCTCCAATTGCACCGCGTGATCGTCTAAAGGAGGTTTGGCGCCAACTCTCAGGCATCGGAGGAGGCCGTTCACTTGGTTTTGGACCAAACCGAGTTCGTTCACTCCCTGATGGCGTGGCTCATGTCATTGGTGAATACCTGGATCATATCGATCCGGATGCGTCGGAGGTTGTGCCTGATTCCGAAAATGAAGCGCAGACTGGTGTTGAGCACAACGAGAGAGGGGGCAATGGTTACTACCCGGTGAGTGAAGAATCTCAGATCTCAGCACCGCAGATCGAGCAACTCCCACTGCTTAAGGTCGGTGATTTATGTCCTGAATGTGGTCAGGCAGCGGTGGTTAATGAAGAAGGCTGCCGTAAGTGCTATGCTTGCGGTTATAGCGAATGCTAATCGAAACAATCGTTTCGGATGTTTATGATAGCTAAACGCCGATATTCACCAACGTTTCGCTTGTTCATCTTGCTATGTGTCACTATTTTCATGACCGCATGCAAGATGCCAGCTCCCCAAAATAAGGTTGAGTTTACTCTAACCAGTACGGTTGGGCAACTTCCGCTGAATACTCCAATTATGCGGAGTGTTAAAACACCGCTCTTACCGGTCCCGGCTCCTTTAACAGAAATTGCTCCCAACGAAACGACTTCTCTGCCACTTACTCCGACGGTTGTCGTAAAATCCAGCCTGGCATTGGGTACTCCCATCCCGCATCTTCAAATCAGGCAAGATATTGTGCTTGAAACGATACACATGTTTTCCTCCCAAGGCGGCTGGGCGACTGGGGGTATTAAAGGCGCCGATAACCATATTTTAAAAACAAACGACAGCGGACGCACCTGGACGGATATCACCCCACCGCAACCTATCCAAACCGGGGTGAGTCAATCAGCGCTGGGCTATTTTATCGATCTGAAAACTGGCTGGGTAATTTATAACGACCTGAAAAGCGGCTCTATTTTTACACCCCTGGTTTGGCGTACATCTGACAGTGGTCAAACCTGGCAAACCAGTGAGTTGCTCGACAGGAGTGGCCTGGAAGAGGTGTTCGTCCCTGGGAACCTGCAATTCATCGATCCTTCCACTGGCTGGCTGCTGGCACATGTCGGCGCGGGGATGAATCATGATTATGTCGTGCTGTATCAAACCACCGATGGTGGTGTGAACTGGCAACGACTACTCGACCCCACCAACGATGGCGGCATCCAGAGTTGCCAGAAGACAGCCATGCTTTTTACAGATGCTCAACATGGCTGGCTGACTGGCGACTGCAATGGTGTGGCTCCAGGAGTGCTGCTTTTCCGCACCGGAGATGCTGGAAAGAGTTGGCAAGCGGTGACGCTGCCTGAACCCAGTGATGTTCCTGGCATATTTCAGAGCGATTCCACGGTGGCTTGTGGTAGCTACTGGCCGATATTCTTCGATATAAATAATGGTAAAATTTCGGTACGCTGTGCAAGGCTTGAACAGAATGTGCCCAAAACCGATTACTATCTTTACAGTACTCAGGATGGCGGCAATCATTGGGCTGTTGCCCATTATCCCGGTGAAGTGCTGATTTACAGTTCCCCAGATACTGGCTGGGCTTTAAGCAAGCTGATCTACCAGACAACGGATGGGGGTACAACCTGGAAACAAATCAGCCAGGTCTCCTGGGACGCAAAATTCGACTTTATAACCGATAGCCTGGGTTGGGCAGTCGCCCGCGCTGGAGAAGAGACCGCTCTGGTACAAACGGAAAACGGCGGTCGCACCTGGATGGAAATAAAACCCACCATTGCGGAAAGATAGCTTCGAACACCATGAGGAGAGCATCTATGACAAAACGCCTGGTGATTGTGGCTGGCAACATTGGCGCCGGCAAAACCTCACTGACTGAGCGGTTAGGCGCCCGGCTGGGTTGGCGAACGGCATTTGAATCGGTCTCTGATAACCCCTATCTACCCGATTTCTATGCCGATATGCGCTCATGGTCTTTCCATTTACAGATATTCTTCCTGGGTCATCGCGCTGAACAGTATATGGAACTAGCCCGGTCACCGCAATCCGCTATTTTGGATCGTACGATCTACGAAGATGCGCACATCTTCGCCCGCGCGCTCCATACCTTGGGCAACTTATCAGAACGAGATTACTTTGCCTACCGGCGCGTTTTTAACCTGGTCGTCGCCCACCTGCCCCCACCCGACCTGCTTATATACCTTAAAGCACCAGTCTCAATTTTGATCGAGCGCATCCACCGTCGGGCACGTTCGATCGAAACTGGTATATCATCCGATTACCTGGCGCTACTCGATTCGTTCTATGACGAATGGCTGCAAGGTTTCGATATTTGCCCTGTACTTACGATCCGCACAGACGATCTGGATTTCGTCCACGAAACACGTCACCTGGATATCGTCATCCAGCGTATCCAGGATAAGCTGGCTGGGCGGGAAGAGGTTATCTTTCCTAAAACAACTTAATCCAGAGGACATTGAGGATCAGCCCGACCAGGTACCAGATCCCAAAAGCACGGTTGTGGACGAAGGAAGCGGCTACGAAATAATTGGGCCAAACATCCGGAAAATTGGCAGGTTTTTCGGGTGGTTTTGGTGCGCGATAAATCGGCAGGATTTTTAACAAGGTCGGTATTGCCAGAAGTACGACGAAAATGACTGGTTTAAAAAAACCAACCAGCATCAAATATCCTGCTGATAAGTACTGCGCTAATATCATGGTCAGGACGATAATCCTCCCAGCCTTCTCACCGATCAACACAGGCAGCGTAAAGATACGTTTCGCACGATCCTCATTTTGCTTGTCGATGTGCTTGCCAAAAATAACCGTCGTTACGCCCAAGGCATAAGGCAGGCTGGCGATAACCACATTCCAATTCCAATCACCGGTGATCACATAATAACCACCCCCGATCATCAATGGGCCCCAAACAATCAAAACTGATATTTCTCCCAGGGCAATGTACTTCAATGGAAAGGTATAAAACAGGACAAAGAATACTCCCAGGCTAATCAACAACAGTGTGTAGCCATTGCGCAGGTAAACCAATGCAGCTCCACAGGCGAGCGCAATTAATCCAGTCACTGCGGCGTAAGTCAGAAGTTGCCGCTTATTCATCAAGCCATGCACCAAAGGCTGCGGACCATATTGGCTGCGGTAATAGTTATCCTTATCAACCCCTCGGATGTAATCCGTGAAATCGTTGAGTAAATTATTCGTCGCATGGGCAATCACCAGACCGATTGCTACCAACAGCCACTTCCAAAAATCAAATTTACTATCCTGATAGGCTAAGATACCGGCGATGGCCGCTGACAGGAAGGTCATTATCAGCACCGCTGCCCGTGTTGAAATTAACCACCGTGAAATCACATCCAGTTGATTCCACTCTTCCTTGCTAATTCGCGGTATAACCTGAAGAGCTTTTCGCCACATCGAAAAATTCATTGGAAATTCCTATTCCGTAATTTGCTTTAAAATGACATGTAACGCCTGGCACACTGTCTCGACCTGCCCCTCACTCATAACCCCCGAGAACGGCAAAGCCAGTCCGCGCCGTCCCAGGTCTTCGGTCACCGGGAAATCTCCCGGTTGGTAACCAAACCGCTCCACCATGTAAGGCTGTAGGTGGATTGGTAGGAAATAAGGCCGAGCTGGAATGCCACGCTGCTCAAGACGCTGAGCAATCGCATCACGGTCAATTCCTGCATTAAACCGCACAACATACACAAACCAGCTCATGCGTGTGGTGGCCGCAATCCTCTCTGGTATTTCTACGCAAGGCAGTTCCACCAGACGTTCAGCGTACCAATCCGCCACACGCTGGCGTTTTTGGATTAATTCATCCAGGCGGCTCATTTGTACCCGGCCCAATGCCGCGCTCATCTCATCCAGGCGATAGTTATAGCCTAGATAGGTATGCTGCAGCCAGGTATCACCAGGCGCTCGACCCTGATTGCGTAACGCACGTATGTAAGCCGCGGCACGGTCATCATCAGTAACGATCATCGCCCCTTCACCCGTGGTAATTTGTTTGTTAGGGTAAAAGGCGAATACGCCATAGTCCCCCAAGGCTCCTGCCGGTCGGCCTTTGTACATTGCTCCCAAGGCTTCACAGGCGTCTTCGATCACCTTTAGCCCATACTCGTGCGCCAGCGTCAGGATTGGATCCAAATCAGTTGGTTGCCCGAATACATCTACCGGTAAAACTGCTTTTACCCGGGAACCATTCCTCCACGATACTTCCTGAACCCCTCGGCGGGGTAGCCAACGCCTGGCAACCTCTCCGCCTCGGAGTAGATCCAGGATGGCTTGTTGCACCAAGGTGATATTCAGATTCCCGGTAACAGGATCAACATCAACAAACACTGGTACAGCCCGTTCGAAGAGGATTACATTCGCGGAAGCCACGAAAGAAAAGGGCGTGGTAATCACCAGATCGCCATCTTCAACCCCGGCCGCCCTGACGCACAGATGCAGTCCGGAGGTTCCTGAGCTAACCCCAATCGCGTGCCGTCTACCGGTATAGTGCTGAAAAGCTTCTTCGAAAGCCTGGATTTCACGTCCCATGCTCAGGTTGGGCGTGCGTAACACCGCCGCAACTGCTTCACGCTCCACATCGGTCAGATCGGGAGATGACATCGGGATAATTGATTGCTGCTTGTTAATGGCCATAAAACGATCCGATTCCAAGGAAATATAATGATTAATCGGGCCAGATGGTGCCCGCGCGGACCAGTCCGTTGTCAGGGACATCGGCTTTTATCGTCGCGCCGTTCCCGATCCGGGCTCCTGCACCAATCTTTACCCGTAGATTTACTGTAACACCCATCCCAATCAGTACGCGACCTCCCACCTGGACCTCTCCAGCCAACACCGCTCCCGGTGAAAGGTTAACAAATTCACCCAAGATACAATCATGAGAGGCGATTGCTCCGGTGTTGATAATACTACCGAAGCCTATCTGGACCTCGCTGCCCACATACGCCTGCGGAAAAACCTGTACGCCGGCAGCCAGGGTTGCGCTGTATTCTACAATCGCCCCTGGATGTACGAATAACGGACAAGTAAAACCCGCTTCAAGCAGGCGTTGGAATATTCTGATGCGCACGGCCAGGCTGCCGATTCCACCCACACCGTTAACCGCCAGGCGAATTCCATCTTTCACCAAGGTCGGTAATACCTCTCCCCCGCCTAAAACTTGCATTCCTAAGATGAGAGCCCCTTTGGGAATCCCGTCATCCACTACGCCGACGATCCTATAGCGATATTCTTTGCTGCCAATCGCAAGAACGCGCAGCAATTCGATTAAAGATTTCCCATGACCGCCACCCCCATAAACGATAATGGCCGTGGGATCAAACTCTTTTTCCTCTACCAACTCCCGTACCACTCGCTCCGTCACCAAAGGTCCGATCGGGAGCCGATTCAACTCCAAGCCCATCTGGTTGGCGAAGGCCAGGGCGGGTTGGGTGATGCGCAACCCGGTTGGGAGTTTCGTGTTTTCTACCTGTCTCCTGGGTTGAGATTGTTGTGCGTTACTTACAACACCGCTGATAACTGATTGCTGATTGCTGATGACTTTCTCTTCTGGTTGCCAATCGGGCGTATCAGCCAGGTAACATAACAGCTCGCCCGCGTTTACAGTCTGACCCTGTTTCAACTGTAAGTTGGTAATAAAGCCATCGTGTTCAGCGATTAAATCTTGAGTGGACTTTGTCGTCTCCAAGGTGCAAAGCACTGAACCGGCCGCAACCTGCTGTCCATCGCGCACCGCCAGACTAACCAGCAGGGCTTCTGGCTCATTGGGGTTGATTAGTGGAATGTAGATCGGAAGACTCATCAATCCCGCTATCATACCTCTCTTGTCAGCTTGACAACAAGGGCCATCAGGTCATCAATCCCCGGTAAAACTACCTTTTCTAACAATCCTGCGGCTGGAACCGGCAAATCCCGCGCCGCAAGCCGGCCGACTGCTTTCAGGCCTGGATTACAGGTTTCTGCTGCCTGAGCGAGCACCTCTGCGCCCCATCCCAGGCTGAGTGTTCCTTCTTCAGCAACCAACAGGCGACCGGTACGTTGCGCTGAATCCAGGATCGGACCAAGAGCAAAAGGCGCCAGTTGAGTCGGGACGATTAACTCGACGAATATTTCATTTTCATAAGCCAGGCGTAGCGCAGCCTGGCGAGCCAATTCAGCCATATAGCCATAGGCTGCGATGGTCAGGTTGGCCTGCGGCGCATCCCGGATCACCAGGAGGTAACATGGCCACCTACCCGCCATGCAAAACTGGGGGTCTGGCACATCTGAACTGCTGTACATCTGGCTTGCTGTGACCGTCGAAACGCTGAAATCGTCAGCGGACTCACTATTTGCCAGTGATTCCTGAGACTGGGTGGGGACCAAGTACAGCAGCTTATTTTCAAGAAATAGCACCGGCGCAGATGTCTCTAAGATCGCTTGCTCCAACAGCCTGCCTGGGTCGCCCAAAGAACAAGCCGCTAACACACATAAACCGGGTACCCCCAGGAAATGTTTCTCCAAAGTCTGGCTATGGGTCGGACCATAACCGCGCCGTCCACCCATCGGCGTTCGAATCACCAGCGGAGTACAAACCTGCTCCTCTAAAGATTTCCCACCGTTGTACATCCAATTGAATTTAGTGACATGATTAATTAACTGGTCGGCCGCCAGCGTCAGGAAATCACCAAACATAATTTCTACTACCGGTCGCAATCCCCTCAGCGCCATTCCAGTGGCCAGTCCAACAATGCCGGCCTCCGAGATCGGTGTTGTCAGAACCCGGTCTGGATAGGCTGTCGAGAGGCCACGCGTGACCTTAAAGGCGCCGCCGTATGGATCGAGGATATCCTCCCCAAGCAGGTAAACCCGTTTATCTGCGGTCATGGCGCGCTGTAAACCAGCATTCAGGGAATCTAAAACCGTAATCATCACGATATGGGGGCTCCAGTTCCCGTCGTCGCCTCAAATACGGCGGGGGGATCATGTAGCGCTTGCTGGAAAGCCTGACTCATCTCAGCTTCTACTTCCCGCTGAATGGCCAGGTGTTCAGACTCACCCAAACGGGCAGCCTGGATAGTGACTGGATCGCGTTCCAGGCGCAGTCTGACAATCAACTCTTCAGGGCGCGTATCATCGCTTTTTGAATGTGGACCAAACCGGCAGGTATTCAAGATGAGCGCGCGCGGTTGCAGGTGAGTGCGAATCTGTTGAAATATACCTTTGGCAACCGGTAGTATAACGGTCACATCGCTGGTATCCAATTCGACAACCGGTATATTGAAAGCCTCGAAGCGCGCGGTAAGACTACCCGCCACTGCCATTTCAATCGGTGTAGTTTGAGCAATCTGGTTGTTTTCTAAGACAAATAAAATCGGCGCTTGCCACAAGGCAGCCAGGTTGAAGGCTTCATAAATTACACCTTCTCCCAACGTGCCATCTCCCAGAAAGGCGACTACAATCGCACCGCTCCCTTTCAACCTCTCGGCCACAGCCATGCCAGTCGCTACAGGAACAATCCCTCCCTGGACGCCGTTCGAATAAAAGTTCTTCCACTGCAAATGCTGTGAACCACCGCGCCCACCACAACAACCGCTGGCTTTTCCCATTAATTCCGCGAACAATGCCCTGGGATCACCGCCATAGGCCAGGAAATGACCATGACAGCGATGATTGCTAAAGACGATATCCCCTTCTCCCAAGTGGTCAAGTACACCCACAGCGTTCGCCTCTTGCCCAAGGTAAGTATGCGTGGTACCGAAGAAAATTCCCTTCGAGAAATTCTCCAACACCATCTCATCAAAACGGCGCAGTCGATAAAGTGCGCGGAACAATTCAACATCATTCATTAAATAGCTCTTCGGTCTTCATTCATAACGCCATAAGATCAGCGTGACTTCTTTATATTTAGATGGCAGTCCCATTCGTGGTAACAGCTACAAGATTACCCTTGGAGGTATACTCATAAGCGAGGAGAGGATCTTTCTCGATCTCAAGAACGGGTACAGCCACGCCTGGAGTGTAGGCCAGAGATAGATTCCGCTGAGTTGCCATTGGTTTGTTTATTCAAACCTCTCTCTTCTATAATAAATAATCTGACCGGTGAAATATATCTGGTTAATTCTAACATGCAACCCTGGTTCACCCAATATTAGCCAACATAATCAAATTTCCCTTGTTAGACTGGTAAAAGCCTTGATATAATATATGGGAAGAGTAACGAGCGGTAATTTTATGTTGAGTGTAAATGATGATACTCGGTGTTTTGCAGCTTCTATATAATTATTCTTGTGTATTTCAGAAATATTGTCCCACGCGAAACACCTTACACTCAAGCTGATATTGCCAGGATACTTTTCACCGCTCCAGTGACTTAAAGTTGAGCGATTTTCATTGGCGCGGCCACGGTGTGTAAATTGGGTTTATTCAGACCGAGTGGTACTCAGTTTTCAGTAAACAGTTTTTTGGACTCACTCAGTCGAGTTGTTTGATCTCAGTTCAGGATCGTAGTGGTATGTAGAACAGTCTGTTTATTAACAGGCTGAGATCGGGAAGTCTGATCGTGTAATATTAGAGATAAGATGACCGGATATAAAAAACACTGCGAAAACGATTGTTGATTGCGGGAAGTTAGTCCTGGTAGCTACCAGGTTTAATATAACTCTCTACCGCCACATCAATTTCCTCTAACTTAACTGGGACTGCATTTGCCCAAATCAAGACCGTGGTCTGCCAAGGCAGGAACACGGTCGTTTGTTTTTTAGAGATGGATCACTGCATTACCGCCCTTCGGCTCCAAAAACACAACCGCCAACGAGTTAATATCTATCTCGATGGCGAATATGCTTTTGCCTTGGCGCACATCCTCGCAGCGTGGTTGCAGGTGGGGCAAACGTTGAATGATGAAAAAATCACCCAATTAAAAAGTGAAGATGGTCAGGAAGCTGCCTACCAACGTGCTCTCAGACTACTGGAACGACGCCCGCACACCCGGGCCGAGATATGCCAAAATTTGCAGAAGCATGGCATTGCCGAAGATATTATTACTTATGTGTTGGAGCGATTGCAAACCAATGGGTTGTTGAATGATGTTCTGTTTGCTCAAACCTGGGTGGAACAACGCAGAGCCTTTCATCCCCGCAGCCGGCGCGCTCTGGCTTTTGAACTACGTCAGCGGGGGATCACACCACAGGTCATCGAAGAGTCATTGGAAGATACGAATGATGAGGAAGCAGCCTACCTGGTCGCGCGTAAACAATCGAGAAGATACCAGGCATTGGAATGGACAGAATTTCGTCAAAGGATGTATGCTTTCTTAGTCCGGCGCGGTTTTCGATACGAGGTTTGCGCGCCGGTAATTCAGAGAGTCTGGGAAGAACATACCCAACCAGATCAGGGAAATAAGGATTAAGTATGAGACCTGAATTCATTTTCGGATTAATAACTCTATTGATCGCACTCCCACTGGGGGTCGCGATTGGATATCTATATAAACAAAGCCAGGTTGAACAAGCCAGACGCCAGAAGAAAGACGAGGCGGAACGCCTCCTGGAAGCTGCCAGAGAAAAGGCACTGGAAATTGAACTACAAGCCCGTAATCAAGCCTTAGATATCCATCAAAAAGCCGAGGCGGAGCTTATCCGGCGTAGAAATGAGATCACCCGGGAAGAGGATCGTTCGCAAAAACGCCGAGAGGAACTGGACATACGCCTGGACCGGTTGGAAAAACGGGAACAGGCACTCAATAAACGCCAGAGCATAGCGGATAAACGTGCTAACGATATCGATAAACTCTATACCCAACAAATGGAGGAGCTTCAGCGAATCTCACAAATGAGTGTAGAAGAAGCCCGGAGTATCCTGCTGGCTGGTGTGGAAAAAGAAGCGCGGGGCGATATGGCGCGTATTATCCGCCAGATCGAGCAGGAAGCCCGTGAAGATGGCGAAAATAGAGCCCGAAAAATCATTGCCGCAGCCATCCAACGCGTCGCCTCTGAGCATGTCGCTGAAGTAACCACCTCGGTGGTCACCATTCCTTCTGAAGAGATGAAAGGCCGCATCATCGGACGGAATGGGCGTAACATTCACGCCTTCGAGCAAGCCGCGGGTGTGGATGTTATTGTTGACGACACCCCAGAAGCAGTCACGATTTCCTGCTTCGACTCTGTTCGTCGCGAAGTCGCCCGGCGTGCTTTGACGAAGTTAATCCAGGATGGGCGAATCCATCCTGCTCACATCGAGAAAGTTTTAAAAACTGAGCAGAAGGAAGTCGAACGTTCCATTGTTGAAGCCGGTGAACAGGCTGTCTTCGAAGCCGGGGTTACCGGTCTGCACCCCGAAATAGCCAAAACTCTGGGACGGCTTAAATATCGCACCTCCTACGGCCAAAACCAACTGGCTCATGCGGTCGAAACTGCCAAGTTAGCGGCTGTCATTGCCGCTGAACTTAAAGCTGATGTGGAAGTAGCCCGGACTGGTGGGTTGCTGCACGATTTGGGAAAAGCTATTGATCATAATGTTGAAGGCACTCACGCCATGTTGGGAGCAGAACTGGCCAGGCGCTATGGTGTCAGCCCGAAGGTTGTCAACATCATCGCCTCTCATCACCATGAGGTGGAACAAGAAACCTTAGAGGCGGTGATTGCCGAAGCCGCTGATGCCATTTCCGGCGCCCGCCCTGGTGCACGGCGAGAAAGCCTCGAGCAGTACATCAAACGGGTGCGCGCTCTGGAAGAAATAGCAAATTCCCAGAAAGGCGTTGAGCAAAGCTTTGCCTTACAGGCTGGCCGCGAAGTGCGCATCTTCGTCCGACCAGAAGATATAGATGATCTGGACTCAATCCGTCTGGCGCGCGATGTAGCTAAGAAGATCGAAGATACCATGCAATATCCCGGTCAGATCAAGGTAACTGTCATCCGCGAAACCCGCGCCGTGGACTACGCCAAGTAACGTTGCGGAGTTGGGATCCATAATTATCCGGTCCTGGGCCAGGCAAACCGATCCCAGGACCGGATTGTTTAATCTGCCAGGAATGGGTTATAGACTCGTTCTAACCCCACGGTCGTCTCAGGGCCATGACCAGAAAGAAGGCGGACATCATCCGATAAACTCAATATCTGTGTGCGGATACTGGTAATCAATGTCTCGAAATCGCCGCCTGGCAGGTCTGTCCGCCCGATACTGCCAGCAAAAATTACATCGCCACAAAAGGCAACTCTCTCAGCCTCACAATAATAAATTACATGCCCTGGCGTATGGCCTGGCGCATGGCGAACCTCGAATATGAAACGACCCAGGGACAGCGTCTGCCCATGCGCCAATTTGACTGTGGGTTGCGGTCCTGGATTAATTCGCAGACCAAATAACAAAGCCCCTCCCTGCATCCGCCACAAGGGTATGTCTGCCGGGTGTAAAGCCACAGGAGGTGGAGGGCTGGTCAACTCAGCCACCTCGGCTGCACCCGCCAAGTGGTCGAAATGAGCGTGGGTCAGCCAGATCTGCCTGATGCGCCAATCCCGCTGTTTCGCTTCGGTTACCAGGAGCCTTCCATCCCAGGCGGGGTCAATGATAACCGCATCTCCTGTCTCTCCATCGGCAATCAGATAAGAATTGGTTTGGACAGGGCCTAAAACAAAGCAGGCAAGTGATAGGTTCGCGTGTGTCATAATCGTAATTATAACGATTGTTCAGGGAAGGACGAGTTCGAGTTATAATCTAGGGAGAAGATGGACAGTCAACAACTTACAGTTCTATCTTCTCAAATCATGCAAACAGTTGCCTCCCAACCTTTGCTTTGCTTGTTAACCTCTCCAGATTGGAAAGATTACCAGTTGCTGGATAGTGGTAATGGGGCAAAACTCGAACGGTATGGTCCTTATACATTCGTCCGTCCCGAACACCAGGCTGTCTGGCAGCAGGCGTTGCCTGAGTCGCACTGGCAGGAAGCGCACGCCGTCTTTGAAGCGACGAACGATGAAAGTGGAGGACGTTGGAAATTCAATAAAAAGGTCGAACCGATCTGGATCATGCAATACCGAGAACTCCGATTTAATGCCCAAACCAGCGGTTCGCGTCACCTGGGAGTCTTTCCTGAACAAGCAACCCAATGGGATTGGATTGCAGAGCGAATTAAACATGTCCGCCGTCCAATCCGCGTACTGAATCTGTTCGGCTACACAGGCCTGGCAACCCTGGCTGCTGCTCAGGCCGGTGCAAGCGTTACCCATGTAGACGCATCGAAAAAAGTGGTGCAATGGGCGCGCCAAAATCAGGAGTTATCTGGCCTGGCAGATCGCCCCATTCGTTGGCTAATAGATGATGTTGATAAATTTGTCCGCCGGGAACTACGCCGCGGATCTCAATATGAAGGGTTGATACTGGACCCGCCTAAGTTTGGTCGTGGCCCTGAAGGGCAGGTATGGGAGTTTTTTGAAGCGCTGCCCACTCTGCTACAGTTATGCCGGGAGTTGCTAAGCTCACATCCATTATTCGTTGTTTTAACCGCTTACGCAATCCGGGCATCTGCATTGAGTGTATACTATGCTTTAGAAGAGATGATCTCCGGTTTAGGAGGCACCCTTTCCACCGGCGAGTTGGCATTAGATGAACAGAGCGCAGGTCGTATGCTCTCGATGGCTATTTTTGCTCGCTGGTCCAAGATTGGATAATGATCTTTTACCTGATCAAATGAATGGGTTAGCGATGAAACTCTCCATCATACCTGCCACGCACGCGATCCTGCTCATCGCCTCCGGCATCGCGTTCATCTTCGGCGTGGGATTCTCGCAGCCATGGTTCTATTCAATGGCATTGGCGCTTTTGCCGCGGTTACTTAAGCCAGCAGGTTCTGGGCCGACGCCGCCGGGTGGATTCTGTCCGTTATCTTTTCAGCCTTTTTCCTTTTCAATAGTTATTACTGGCTACTGACTTCTTGACAGCATGGATGTATTCGATTTGTGCTTCGCCTGGAACTGGATATACGATGGAGACTTTGCAAACATCCTCGAAAAGGCCTGCCAGGCGGAAAATTTAAAGATTTTTCACGCAACTCCCGATATCATTGACCAGGTGGTACAAGCTCTGAACATCCGCAAACTACGTTTTCGAGCATTATTTGACCGCGCCTCCGATGCTGACGCGAGTTTCTTTCCTTTGACAACTTGGTCCTCGAGGCGACGGATCGTAAGGATTAACCGTTACCGATTAACCCGCCGAGCCTGGAATAAAGCAGCGATGCATCGGAAAATCGTTCGGGCAGGTCTGCAAACTCCATACACCGTGTGTTTACCTCCTTATAACCAACATCCAATCCTCCCGGTGATTAACTTGACGCCACTGGGCAAGCGTTTTGCCATCAAACCAGCGCATGGCGGTGGCGGCCTGGGTGTTATCATGGACGCGACTGCCTGGGAACAGGTACTTGCCTCGCGCCAGGAATATCCAGACGACCAATATTTACTTCAGACCCAGGTAAATCCAACGCTCCTGGACGGACGCCCGGCCTGGTTTCGCGTTATTTATAGCGTAGGACAGGTTCATCCATTTTGGTGGAATCCCGAAACTCATCGCTATACAATAATTACAGAAGAAGAACAAATCCAATATGGCTTATGCAGCCTGGTTGAAATTACTCAACGTCTGGCAGAACTGAGCCGCCTGGAACTATTCTCTACCGAGATTGCATTCGATGAAAGCCAACACCGCACAATTATTGATTATGTTAATGACCCCATTGACCTACGACCCCAATCAAAAACTCCTGAAGGCATCCCTGATTTCCATTTAAACACTATTGCTGAGGATTTAGCGCATTTTGTCGCGATCAGCCTGGAAAAAACTAAACCTTCACCCTCATAAATAAAACCGGTTAACCGGTCTACCATCGAGGCATATGCTCAATAAAATCAAACATCTAATCATCGGTCCACCCCTATCAACAGACCAAATTGCAGAAAAAAGACTCAATAAAATCCGGGCCCTGGCTGCCTTCTCACCGGACGCGCTTTCTTCCATAGCATACGCTAACCAGGAAATTTATCTGGGATTGCTTGTCGCAGGTAGCGCCGGTCTGGGATTGGCCTGGCCTATTGGATTGGTCATCACGGGGTTGTTGATCATCGTTGCGATCTCCTATTATCAGACCATCCACGGATATCCATCTGGTGGAGGATCTTATATCGTTGCCCGCGCCAACCTGGGTACTTTACCGGGTTTAATCGCGGGAGCCGCCTTAATGATCGACTACCTGCTGACCGCCGCGGTCAGCCTGACGGCGGGAGTAGAAGCAATCGCGTCTGCTTACCCTAACCTGTGGCCTTATCGGATCCACCTGGCCTTGTTCTTCCTGGTTTTGATCTCCCTGGCAAACCTGCGCGGCTTACGCGAGACCGGTACGGTGATGGCTATTCCTGTTTACCTCTTTCTTTTCACCTATTTGCCCATGTTGGTGTATGGAGCGTTGGCTCTCTACAAGGAAGGTCCTGTAGACATCGCAGTTCATGCTCCTCAAGCCATACAACCCCTGACCCTGTTATTGATTCTACACACATTTGCTACTGGATGTACCGCTTTAACCGGCGTTGAAGCAATCAGCAATGGCGTACCAGCCTTTAAAACACCTCAGCTAAAAAATGCAGGGCAGACATTGATCGTAATGGCGATCTTAATGGGTCTGTTGTTTGTTGGTAGCATCGGTTTGACTCAGTATCTCGGGATCATCGCCAACCCTCATGAAACTATCCTCTCTGCACTGGCTCGTCACTTACTCGGTAGCGGTCCGCTCTATCAGCTCATCCAAATATCAACGATGTTAATCCTGGCAGTTGCTGCGAACACCAGCTTTGCTGGCTTCCCACGAATTTCAGCAATCCTCGCCAAAGATGGCTTCTTACCCCGCCAGTTCACCGGACTGGGGGACCGCCTTGTGTTTGCGAACGGAATCTTTGCTCTATCTGTCGCCACAGCTATCTTGATCGTGGCATTTGGTGGCAACACCCATGCGCTAATCCCACTCTTCGCCGTGGGCGTTTTTGTGGCTTTCACCCTTTCACAGACCGGCATGGTGGTACACTGGATCAAAGAACGAGGGCGAGGCTGGCAGCTTAAAATGCTGGCGAACGGTCTGGGCGCAGTCGCGACTGCAATTACCTTGTTGGTTGTTGGGCTGAGCAAGTTTTTCGAAGGAGCCTGGCTTACGATCCTGATCATTCCCGTGATTGTGTTGGTTTTTTATCGGATCAATGCTCATTATAAATCTGTTGGCGAGCAGCTCTCATTGCGGGGATTGCCGCCTTCGCTCAAGCCAGCGCCACCTCCACGCGTCGTCATCCCCATATCGGGAGTTCACCGCGGTATTATTGATGCCGTTTCATTTGCCGAATCAATATCGCACGATGTGACCGCGGTGTATATTGAACTTGAACCGGGTATGGGTGCGAAAGTTCGTGAGACCTGGGAGCGTTGGTGGCCAGATGTCCCCCTGGTAATCCTTTACTCTCCATACCGTTCGATCGTCAAACCTCTGCTGGAGTTTTTAGACGATACGGATCAAAAGCATAATGATGGTCAGCTGGCAGCGGTTATATTACCTGAATTTGTCCCTGCTCGCTTGTGGCATGGTTTATTGCACAACCAGACCACCTGGCTACTCAAGGCTGCCTTGCTGTATCGGCGCCGTAGCCATGGTTTTCAGCGGGTGATCATCGACATTCCCTATCATCTCAAGAAGTAAGCTGCTTACCGCTGGCGTTTAGCTTCATTCCAAAGGGTGTCCATCTCTTGGAGTGTCAAATCCGCCACCAAACGACCCTGGGATTGCGCAGCTCGTTCGATATAAGAAAAACGATGCCGGAAACGCTGGTTGGCTGTACGTAATACGCTCTCAGCATCCACTTTGTACCACCGTGCCAGGTTCACCACCGCAAACAACAAATCGCCTATTTCATCTGCGCGAGCTTTTTCGTCCGGAGCAGATTGTACTTCCGTCCACTCTTCGATAACCTTTTCTTTAACTCCCTCCACATTCGGCCAATCGAAACCGACCTGAGCTGCACGCGCCTGATATTGGTCTGCCTGAGTCAGCGCAGGTAACGCGAGAGGCACGCTATCTAGCATCCCAGCCTCGGCTTTACCATTCACAACACGCTCTTCTGCTTTCAATTTTGCCCAGTTCTGCACAACCGCCTGGGCATTTTCTGCCTCAAATTCTCCAAAGACATGCGGATGACGACGAACAATCTTGGTATGGATGCCGCGCAGTACATCAGTCATGTTAAATTCGCCATTGTCGACGGCAATTTGTGTTTGTAAGGCGATCATCAGTAGCAAATCACCTAACTCTTCTTGCATGGCCTGAGGGTCATCGGCATCCAATGCCGCCAAAACTTCATAAGATTCTTCCAGCAGGTTGTTGCGTAAAGTCTGGTGAGTTTGCTTCCGATCCCAAGGACAGCCATCTGGGGCGCGCAACCGGGCGATTATTTCCAGGAATTCTTCGAAGCCCGTTTCTTTGCCCAATGGCGGTACATACAAGCAGGTTAATAATCCAATTTCACTACTCCGATCAATAGCGTAAAGAGGTAAGGTCTCCACTAGTTGTTGAGGTAGACCCGCCGCATGCACCAGTTGTACAGGGTGTTCGTCCGGATACCAGGTCATTAAGGTCAGTTTGACATCCGAGGCGACTGAACGGGAGTAAATTTGCGCAATCAAAGCTGGTGCACTCGGTGGGAAGAGGGGAACATGTGCAACCGCGAGTTCCAAAGCGTCCACCAGGGTTATCTGGGGGAATGGATCCTGACCCAGGGCTGTCAAAGTCGGCTCTAAGAAGGACAGACCTTCTATCACCTGCACCGGTAGCCCTGACTGGCGAGCGCACCGGGCGATCTCGGGCGCAGTCGCCTCTGCCACATAGGGGTGACCGGGTACAGCATAGACAACGCCGCCCGGACGCCGGCCTAATTCCAACACCTTATCCACAATCTGTGCGTATACCGACTCGAAACGATCATTCCCCTCATATAAATAATCAAAAGAATGAATAACGATATGCGCGGGTAAGCGATCCACCACCGGGTGTTGGCGAGTTCGTAAATATATCTCGGACGAATTTTCCAGGATCCGCCAGGCCTGGCGCGTCAGTAAATCGGGATCACCGGGACCCAGGCCAATCAAGATAATTCCAGGGAAGGTAAGAGAATTATTCATAGCCGTTTAAACGAGTCACGTGTCAAGCCCCTCGTATCGCCATCACAGGATACGAGCACTCGACACATGACCAAAAGATAATAATCGTCTTAACGCTTGGTGTAAGTAGGAGCCTTGCGAGCTCGCTTAAGACCGGGTTTCTTGCGCTCTTTAATGCGTGCATCGCGGGTCAAGAAGCCACCTTTGCGTAGCGCCGGCTGGTAATCTGGGTTCATTTTGATTAAAGCACGCGCCAATCCCAGCGTCACTGCGTCTGTTTGACCGGTAACTCCGCCGCCTTTAACCAACACGGTAATATCCAGCTGCGTACGGTTTTCGCCTGCGGTCAGCAGGGGTCCTTCGATCGTCTGCACATCACCCACGCGGGGGAAATAAACCTCCACTGGCTTCTCATTGACGATGAACCTGCCCGAGCCGCCCATGATGCGTACACGTGCAGTGCTTTCCTTCCGGCGACCAATGCCCTCATAATACTGAACTACCATACTTTACTCCTTCGCCATCGCCCAAAGCGTGGGTTGTTGTGCGCTGTGTGGATGATCCGGCCCAGCATATATCCTGAGCTTGCGAATAACCTGGCGACCATACTTATTGTGAGGCAACATGCCCCAAACTGCACTCCGGATCACCCGATCCGGATGTTGCTCTAGCTGATGCTTTAAGCTGATAGTTTTCAAACCACTCGGATACTGGGAATGGCTGTAATATTTCTTCTCAACCATTTTATTCCCAGTCACGCGGATCTGCTCGCAATTGATGACAATCACATGCGTTCCCGTATCCACGCCCGGTGTGAAGGTCGGCTTATGCTTACCGAGTAATAAACGCGCCACCTCAGTCGCCAGGCGACCAAGGTTTTGATCGTTGGCATCCACCAGGATCCACTCCTCGGTGATCTCAGCAGCTTTTGGATAATAAGTCTTTTCCACGCTCGTTCTCTCCACTTTCCAAGACGGAAGTTACTCCTCCGCCAAATTCAATCAGGTTGCCTCTCTCGCCTCTTCCGGATAACTGACTTCGCTCAGACATAAGCCTTGGGGGGGTGCCAGCCCCTGGATCTTTTTCCGTTGCGCTCCCGTCAGGTAAACCAGCACTTCCTCCGGCTCAAACCTGCCCTGCCCAACCAGCACCTGGAAATTCACTAACCGGCGCACCATTCGGTACAAGAAGGCATTGGCCTGGATTTCGAACACCAGTTCATCTTCTTCAGCCCGCCAGTTTGCCTGATAGACACAACGTACTGTGCTACCCTGGCTGTGGGGTGGTGAACCAAAAGCAACGAAATCGTGAGTGCCGATCAAACAAGCCGCAACCTGGTGCAATCGCTCCAGGTCAACTGGAGGCCAAACCCGCCAGGCATAACGCTCCCGTAGCGGATGGCGAAACTCCCGACAGAAGACCCGGTAGGTGTAGCGACGAGCAATCGCGTCATAACGGGGATGAAAATCGGGTCGAGCAGGCTTTACTTCATGCGCCGCCACTTCAGGCGGCAGGTTGGCGTTCAAAGCGGATAATAATTCCTGAGTTGAATGGAGCCAATCTAGATCGAAAGCAATTACCTGTCCAACCGCATGCACTCCCGTATCCGTTCGCCCAGCCGCCAGGATCGCCTGACCCTGCCAACCGATCTGGAGTAGCGCTTGTTCGACCACACCTTGCACGGTCCGGGTATTTGGCTTTTGGAGTTGACGTTGAAACCCCTGAAACTCTGTCCCGTCGTAGGCGAGAATAACCTGGTAACGTACCATTGAAAGCTATTAGCTATTCGCTTAGATCATCAATTTCGAGGAGCGCTTAACAGCTAATGGCTAAAAACCAAATCCTATTCCTCAACCAATTCCAACAAAACCATTTCAGCCGAGTCGCCAGTGCGTGGCCCCAACTTGATGATTCGTGTGTAACCACCTGGACGATCTTTATAACGGGGTGCAATATCGTCGAACAGTTTCTTGACCGCACCTGCGTCGCTCAGACGAGCAGCCGCCAACCGCCGGGCATTCACCATCTTGAGTTCACCCGCTGCGTTCCCGTGTTTAGCCAGCGTGATCAACCGCTCAGCCTGACCACGCACAGCTTTCGCTTTAGCGTGTGTCGTCTGAATGCGCTCATGCTCAAACAGCTGCTTCACCAAATTACGCCGCAGAGCAATCCGTTCGTCCTTTTCTCGACCCAATTTATAACCAGCTACTTTATGTCGCATTTCAGATTACTCCGCTTCCTTATCGATTCCATCCTTGATGTAGCCCTTCTCACGCATTTTCTGGCGTAATTCATCCAGGCTTTTCTCACCAAAGTTGCGGATTGACATGACTGCTTCGTCGCCTTTCTCCAGCAACTCTAATACTTCGCCCACCGTGGTAATCCCCGTCCGTTTAAGGGAGTTAAAAACCCGTACTGAGAGGTCGAGGTTTTCAATCGGTGTTTCAATCATCTCGCTGGTCAGGCGGCTGCCCTCCTCTTCTTCCAGGGCAATCGCCGTCAGCGATTCCTCGCTGATACCCGCCAGATGGCGGAGATGATCAATCAATATCTTGGCGCTCGTGCTCAGTGCATCCTCAGGGCTAACCGTGCCATCGGTCCAAATTTCCATCACCAGGCGATCGTATTCTGTACTCTGCCCGACACGAGCATAACCAACGTCCCAATTTACCCGGCGAACCGGGCTATAAATTGCATCCACCGGCAGCTCGCCAATCGGTAGATGACCAATCCGGTCATCCGCTGGGGAGTATCCCCGACCACGCTCGACGGTCATTTCCATTTCAAGGTGAGTTGAGTTATCATCCACCGAAAACAAGTAAAGATCTGGATTGGAAATCTCTACTTCAGGAGGCGTGATAATATCACCGGCTGTGACCGACCCACTACCGCGCACTTCCAGGTGCAAACGAGCAGTATCCACATCATATAGCTTTAACCGCAATTGCTTAATCTGCAACATTACCCGGATCACATCTTCACGGACACCCGGGATGTCGCTGAATTCGTGCTGAACATCAGCAATGCGGATGGAGGTGACAGCCGCCCCTTCTAACGAAGAAAGCAACACCCGGCGAAGGGCATTACCCAATGTGGATCCATATCCACGTTCCAGCGGGCTGATAACAAACTTGCCGTAGTTGCGCGCTTCTGCTTCGCGCTCAATCTTCGGCGTGACCATATTATTCAAACCTATCACGGTTCACCTCTTCGCCTTCGCGAGTTAGCAGGCGGCCGGCTGGATGAATTCCGTTATTCACTAGATTTCATCGCTTTTCAGCCCGCCGATCCACTAACTTCATCGTGAGTAGTACTCGACGATCAGTTGCTCGCTGAGATTGCCATCGATCTCGGATCGCTCTGGCATGCGCACGACTGAACCTGAGAGAGTCTTCAGATCGCGACTCAACCAGACCGGAATATTACGCTCTTCCGCCATGGCTGATAGATCTTTGAAATAACTGCGACCGCGTGAACCATCGCGTACGGTGATTTCATCACCCTTCGCCAATAACATCGAAGGCACATCTGTTCGGCGCCCATTAACCAGGAAATGGCCATGAGTTACCAAAAGACGAGCCTGCGAGCGGCTATCGGCATAGCCTAGACGGAATACGACATTATCCAGGCGCGACTCCAGAATCTGCAGCAAATTCAAACCGGTCAATCCACGCCGGCCCAACGCGGTCTCATGATAGCGGCGGAACTGGCGTTCCAATACGCCATATACGCGGCGTGCTTTTTGTTTGGCGCGCAACTGGCGGGTGTAATCTGACTCCCGCTTGCGACGGAATTGCGAGCCTTTACCATGTTGCCCAGGAACATAAGCCCGGCGATCAAAGGTGCATTTCGGGCTAAAACAACGTTGGCCCTTTAAAAATAGCTTTTCAGCTTCTCGCCGGCACAATCTACATACCGGACCACGATACTTCGCCATGTTCTATCCTTATCCTTCCTGTTTACAACCTACACGCGGCGCTTTTTTGGAGGCCGGCAGCCGTTATGCGGCACCGGTGTCGTATCGGAAATCGAGGTAACCTTTAGCCCCAGAGATTGAACTGCCCGAATCGCTGATTCGCGGCCAGGGCCTGGGCCTTTAACATATAACTCCACTTCCTGCAAACCCATCGCCATAGCAGACTTAATGGCTTGTTCAGCTGCCAACCTGGCCGCAAAGGGCGTGCTCTTGCGTGATCCCTTAAACCCAGCAGATCCCGCACTTCCCCAGGCGACCGTGTTCCCTTCAGAGTCTGTGACAGTCACAATTGTGTTGTTGAATGTTGCGAAGATATGCACCTGCCCAGCGGATAAAGTTCGCTTCGTCTTCCGTACGCCGCCCTTGCGGCGCGCTGATCGTACATTTTGAGCCATAATACCTCTCTATCGTTCTCTCGTTGACCACCTGCCAGTGGCCTAACAGTTCAGCCTTACACCTCTCACACCCAACAGACAGCCCGGGGGAAGGATACCCGATTAAGCCAGGTGTCAGGTACGGGGTTGTGGGTGAACTTATTTCTTGGTCGCGCCACGCCGTCGCCCACGTCCAGCCACCGTTTTCTTGGGACCTTTCCGTGTACGCGAATTGGTGCGGGTTCGCTGACCATGCACCGGCAAATTACGCCGGTGGCGTAATCCGCGATAGGATCCAATCTCTATCAGACGCTTGATATTCAATTGCACTTCTCGCCGTAAATCACCCTCGACCTTAAAGTTTTGGGAGATAAAGTCACGCAATTGAGCAACTTCAGCGTCAGTTAAATCCTTGACCCGTGTATCGGGATTAACCTTTGTCGCGGCCAGGACTTTCTTGGCACGCGGCAAGCCAATTCCAAAAATATATGTTAAACCAACTTCCACGCGCTTATTGCGGGGGAGATCAACGCCTTCAATTCGTGCCATAGTTTATTATCCCTGTCGCTGCTTATGCTTTGGATTTTCACAAATAACAAACAACACGCCTTTGCGTTTAACAATCCTACACTTTGCGCAGCGCTTCTTTATCGAAGATGATACTTTCATAATAACGTTCTCCTCTTGTTGAGGGAGGTAATACACCTACCCCACATCTGGTTCAATCCAGACAAAGCGATTATTATACCTGCTCTTCTCATATTCGTCCAGTCCTTAAGGTAAGGTCAGGATCATTGGACCGGTCGGTGTTACTACAATCGTATGCTCAAAATGAGCTGTGAGCGAGTCGTCCGCAGAAACCACAGTCCAACGATCGGATAAAACACGCGTCTGACCAGTTCCCACTAATACCATCGGCTCCAAAGCAATCGTCATTCCCGAGCGCAACACCATCCCCTGTCCTGAAGTGCCATAATTAGGCACCTGTGGACCTTCATGCATCTGACGGCCAACACCGTGCCCGGTGTACTCCCGTGTCACATGGAATCCTTGACCTTCAACGAAGCGCTGGATGGCAGATGAGATATCGCCAACTCGTCTTCCGGGATGCATTTCTGCAATCCCGATATAGAGTGCTTGTTCAGTAACCTGCAGCAGACGTTTCGCTTCGGCTGATAATTCGCCTACACCAACTGAAATCGCTGAGTCACCCACGAAACCTTCTAACAATGTGCCGCAATCCACAGAGACAATATCGCCTTCTTTGAGTTTACGTTTACCCGGTATTCCGTGGACTAACTCTTCGTTGATACTGACACAGATCGTAGCTGGATATGGATAAGCGCCTGGATAGCCTTTGAAAATAGGTTTGCCTCCGTATTTATGGATCACTTCTTCGGCGGCAGCATCCAGCTCGGCAGTCATGATCCCCGGACGCACCAGTGCTTGCACTGCAGCTAATGCACGAGCATTTACCCGCCCAGCCTCACGCATCAGCGCGAGTTCTGCTTCCGTTTTTATCACAACATTCCGATCCCAACCCATGATCCACTCTAACCTGTATCAGTCCTGATCTGTTTAGCTACTCACAATTATGACAGGTGCGCCAGGGCAGCCAGCATTTCCTTACCGACCTGTTCGATCGGATGAGTGCCATCAATCTCGATCAATGTGCCTGCCTGCCGGTAATACTCAATTAAGGGCATCGTTTGATCGAGATAAACTCGGATGCGGCGCACAACAGTTTCAACTTTATCATCATCCCGCTGGTAAAGAGCCGATCCATCGAAGTCGCAAATACCAGCTATTTTTGGGGGATTAAACTTTTCATGGAAGACATGCCCCTGCGCCCGGCAAGTCCAACGGCCCGTCAGGCGCTCAATCAAGACTTGCTCGGGGACATTGATATAAGGCACAGCCTCCACCTTACCGCCAAAGCTGGCCAACATCACCGCCAGAGCTTTCGCCTGAGCTGGGGTGCGTGGAAATCCATCCAACAACGCTCCCTGAAAACAATCCGGTCGAGCTAACCGCTCGCTGATCATGGCAATCGTAATTTCGTCCGGCACCAATTCACCTCGCTCCATATATCCCCTGGCCAGCTTGCCCAAATCGGTCTGGTTCTTCAAATTCTCGCGGAAAATGTCGCCAGATGAAATGTGAGGCAAGGACATTTTCTCCGAAATAATTTGAGCCTGCGTGCCTTTGCCCGCGCCGGGTGGGCCCAAAAGAACGATGAACTGGATTTTCTCTGCCATACGCGCCATACCTTAGAACTAACGGACTAACAAAGCTTCATCATAACCGTGTAGTTTCAGATCTGCTTCAATATTGAAGAACAAGTCGCGGACCACACCAACTACGATCAACAAACCCGCCGAAGATACCAACAGCAAGCTGCTGCTGCTCTGCGCCAGGGGAAAGATCAATCCCAACAGCCAGGGTAAGATAGCCACAAGACCCAGGAATAAAGCCCCCGGCAACGTGATCCGGCTGAGTACTTTATTTAAGTATTTCTGTGTAGGTGCCCCCCTGGAGACACCCGGAATCTGTGCTCCCACGCGTTTTAGATTCTCACCATAGTTCTGTTGCGAAAACAGGACATTCGTATAGAAGAATGTGAATCCTACGACCATGAGGAAGTAGAAAATGTAATAGACATTACTTTGCCCACCAAAGGCATTCGAGATGCCCGTAGCAATACTGGCGACCCAGGTCGTGCTCGAGTTGGTAAAAAAGCTGGCAATGATCGCCGGGAAGGTCAATAAGGATTGGGCGAAGATCAATGGGATCATGCCCGCCATGTTGACCATCAGGGGTAGTGTACCCTTCACTGGCATGGACATCCGGTTACCCATCCGCCTGCCCGGGTACATCACCGGCACATTCCGCCGGCCTTGCTGGATGAACACAATAGCAAAGATAGTCGAGATTGTGATGAGAGCTAAACCGAGCAGTAAGATCCACCAGTTTTGCTGATCGGCCAGGATGCCCCTGATATTAGCCGGAATACGCGACACGATGCCAGCAAAGATGATCAGTGATAGGCCCTGATTTCGTACGCCAAACTCGGAGATTAACTCGCCTAACCAGATGGCGAACATCGTTCCCGCGGTCATACTTAAAATTACAGCAACCGACGGGATAAAACTAGCACCGGTAAATCCAAAATTCTTGATAACTTGCACCCCGCCCGCTAAATTACTAAAAAGATTAATCTGGCCAATGGCATTCAAAGCTGCCATTGGAACAGCCAGGATATAAGTCCATTTTTCCATCCATTTCCGCCCCTCACGCGGGTCTTCTTCCATGCGCTTCTGCAGAGCAGGGATGATAGGTACCAATAACTGTAAGATAATCTGGGCCGTAATGTAGGGATAAACACCCATGGCCAACACAGAGAAATTCTGCACCGTGCCGCCCGAGAGCAAGTCGAGAATCCCCACCAGGGTTCCGCCAGCGCCGCCACTTTGCAGAATCTGTTGAATTGCTTCGCGATTCGCCCCTGGAACCGGGACATGCGAGGCAAAGCGGTAGATCACCAGGATCAACAAGGTGATCAATAGTTTACGGCGGATGTCATGCGCCGCCCAGATATATCGCCAGGCCGACCGCTTCATTTTTCAGGCTCCTATCGCATTACTCAATAATTTCCACACTACCGCCAGCCGCTTCGATCTTGACCTTAGCGCCTTCACTGACACGGTGGACACGCACCTTGAGCGGTACATCGACTGTACCTCGACCCAAAATGACCACAGGGTTATCAATTTTCCGCAGCAGACGAGCTCCGGCTAAAGTAAGGGGGTTTACTTCGCCTTGCGCCGGGAAACCAGCCAACTGGTCCAAATTGACCTCGTTGTATTCAACCTGACCCAGCGGAGTAAAGCCTTCGCCACGCATGAACGGTAGCCGCCTGAAGAACGGCAAGTTGCCACCTTGATGGTAGAGACGTGTCCCACCACCAGAGCGTGCATTTTGGCCTTTGGTACCCCGACCAGCTGTTTTCCCCTGGCCGGCGCCTGGTCCACGACCTACACGTTTACGCGCCTTCTTCGAACCGTCTTGCGGTTTGAGATCGTGTAACTTCATAACGATTATCCTTCTTCCACCTTGACCAGGTGGTTCACCTGATACAGCATACCCCGTAAAGTTGGGGTATCCTCATGCTCTACCGTCTGGTGCAGACGGCGCAGTCCCAATGCACGCACAGTCGCTTTATGCCGCTTGGAATAACCGATTGGACTCTTCACCAGGGTAATGCGTACGGTTTTAACCTGAGATAGATCAACCTCAGCCATTTTTCCTCCGCTCCCAGAACGGCGTCACTTCTCTGACTGTTTTCCCGCGCCGTGCTGCCTCTTCCTGAGGCGATTTAAGTTGGTCCAACGCCTGCATCGTCGCTGTCACAACATTCAACAGATTACTGCTGCCCAAGGATTTGGTCAGGATATCAGAAATCCCTGCCGCTTCCAACACCGCACGTACTCCACCGCCGGCAATCACACCAGTACCCGGAGAAGCGGGTTTTAGCAAAACAATCGAACCGGCAACTTTACCGGTCGTTTCATGCGGGATGGTCGTGTTGAAAAGGTTGACCTTATGCATATTCTTGCGCGCATATTCCGATGCCTTGCGCATGGCGTCAGGCACCGCATTCGCCTTACCGACACCCACGCCGACACTTCCACGCCGATCACCCGTCACAACCGTGACGCGGAAAGAAAAACGGCGACCACCCTTCACTACCTTCGCCACCCGGGCGATGTCGACTACGACCTCGTCCAGTTCTGGCGTCATTTCAGCGAACTCGTACTCAGCCATATCTACTCCTAGAACTCCAGGCCGCTTTCGCGGGCTGCATCTGCTAGAGCTTTCACACGCCCAATATAGCGGTAACCGCCACGGTCAAAGACAACCTGTTGAATCCCTTGCGCCCGGGCGCGTTCAGCTAATGCCTTGCCAACCAGACGCGCCTGCTCAGATTTTTTCAAACCTGCCATCTTCGGACGCAACTCACTGTCAACTGTCGAAGCAGAAACCAGAGTACGCCCCGCCTCATCGTCAATCACCTGAGCATAAATTTCTGCTACACTGCGAAAAACATTCAAGCGAGGGCGCGCTGGGGTGCCAGCCACTTTCCGGCGAACTCGCGTGTGCCGATGAACTCGCACAACCGAACGTGATTTTTGACCAGCCATACGCTTACACCTTACCTGTCTTACCAGCCTTGCGGCGGATCTTCTCGTCGAGGTACTTAATGCCCTTACCCTTGTAAGGTTCAGGCGGACGGACCTCACGAATATTCGCAGCTACCTGACCGACCAGTTCTTTATCAGCTCCCAAAACCTTGACCTGTCGGGTTCGGGTATCCACTTCATAGGTGATGCCCTCTGGAGGCTTCATGACCACCGGATGAGAAAAACCCACATAGAGCACCAGGTTTTTTCCATCCATTTCGGCGCGATATCCGACGCCGTTGACCTCCAATACTTTCGTGAAACCGTCGCTGACACCCATGACCATATTATGGATCAACGCGCGGGTCATCCCATGCAAGGCACGATAGGTACGCTCATCCGAAGGACGCTGAACCTCGATCCTGCCTTCCAGGAATGCAATGCTCATTGCTGCCGGGAAAGTACGACTCAGTTCACCCTTAGGACCTTTAACGCGTACGCTCGAGCCTATGATCTCCACATCCACGCCTTTGGGTATCACCACTGGCGTTCGACCAATTCTAGACACGGCAACCTCCCTACCAAACCTTACATAGGACTTCACCGCCAACACCCAGTTGGCGGGCACGCTGCCCAGTCATTACGCCCTTGGGAGTTGAAAGGATAGCGATACCCATCCCGGATAATACCCAGGGAATTTCCAGTTTATTAGTATACACTCGGCGACCTGGCCTACTGATCCGTTCTAAACCCGTAATCACCGGCTGTCGTTCACGCCGCTCGCCAATATACTTCAACCGAATCCGCAGCACTTTTGAACCGACGATTTTTCCATCGACGACTTCAAAGCCACCAATATAACCCTCTTCCTTGAGGATCTTGGCAATGGCCACCTTCATCGTAGAGCTCGGTAAAGCCACCAAGGTATGACCAGCCATAATCGCATTGCGCATGCGGGTCAACAAATCGCTGATTGGATCAACCACACTCATCTCACTTCCCTCCGCTCGGTTACCAGGAAGATTTCACGACGCCAGGGATCTTGCCTTCGAGGGCTAACTCCCGGAAACAAATCCGGCAAAGCCCAAAGCGACGCATATAGCCCCGCGGACGCCCACAAATCTTGCAGCGATTCCGAACACGCTCGGGGTATTTTCGCCGCGTTTCTTTTATCATTAAGCTTTTCTTGGCCATCGGTTATCCTTCTTTCCTGAACGGCATACCCAGCATCTGTAACAACTGCCGACCAGCATCATCATTGCGTGCGGTCGTTACAATGCTGACTTCCAGGCCGCGGAGCTTATCAATTTTATCGTACTCGATCTCTGGAAAAACCAGTTGTTCCCGCAAGCCCAATGTGTAATTGCCGCGCCCATCGAAAGCATTCGGTGAAATGCCCCGGAAGTCGCGTACGCGCGGCAAGGCGACATTCATCAAACGGTCCAGGAAGGACCACATCCGGTCACCGCGCAGTGTAACCTTGACCCCAATCGCTCGGCCTTCGCGTAGCTTGAAGGCAGCAATGCTTTTACGGGCTTTCATCACCACTGGTTTCTGACCGGTAATTTGGGTCAGGTCGCCAACGGCAGCATCTAGAGCCTTTGCATTATCGAGCGCTTCGCCCACGCCAATATTAACTACCACCTTGACGATCCGCGGCACTTCCATGATATTCGTCAGGTTGAGTGCCTTCATCAAAGCGGGAACGACCTCATTCTTATAGCGTTCCTTCAGAACATGTGCCATAATTATGCTCCCAAACCATTAACCGATTACTCAATCGGCTCCTGGCATTTCTTGCATACCCTGACAACATCCTCGGCCTCACGCTGGACACGCACACGACTAACCTTTCCACACTTTGGGCAAACCAGCATGACATTGGAAATGTCAACGGATGCTTCAAACTCAACAACCCCGGGAGTTAACGGCGAACGACCTTGAGTTTGCACCTGGCGCTTGTGCTTCTTGCGAATGTTCACACCTTGTACAACCACTCGATGTTCGTCCGGCAAGAGTTTGATTACTTCACCACGCTTGCCTTTATCCTCATCCCGACCATTGATGATTTCAACTGTATCGCCTTTGCGAATCTTATATCTCACAGCACTCGCTCCTGTATCAGCCCTATAAAACTTCAGGGGCCAATGACACGATCTTCATGAAACCCTTCTCACGCAGTTCGCGTGCAACCGGGCCAAAAATGCGGGTTCCTCTCGGGTTACTCCCGTCCGACTCCAGGATAACAGCCGCGTTATCATCAAAGCGGATCGTCGAGCCATCCTCCCGTCTCCACTCCTTAGCGCAGCGGACAATCACTGCACGAACGATTTCACTCTTCTTAACTGCTCCCTGAGGGGCAGCTGCCTTCACCGTAGCAATGACCACATCGCCAATCCGCCCATAATGGCGGTTTGAACCACCCATGACATGGATCACCAGCAGTTCGCGGGCACCTGTATTATCAGCGACCTTTAACCGTGTTTCGTGCTGAATCATGGTTAAATCTCCAGTACGGGTTCCCCGGCCATTAGAGTATGGCGCAGGATCGACTCAACCACCCAGCGCTTACGGCGAGATAGCGGTTGACTTTCCACAATTTGCACCTGGTCACCGATCTGGCAACCCATCTCATCATGAGCCATTACTTTCCGGCGACTGTGGACAACTTTCTTATACAACGGATGGCGGTAGGTTCGGCTAATTTCTACCACGACCGTTTTTTGCATCATATTGCTGGTGACTACACCAGTCATCCGACGACGTTGATTCATTCCTCACCTTCCGAAACAGGCGCGCGTTCATGCTCATGTATGATCGTTAACATCCGCGCAATCATTCGACGGGTATACCCCAGACGGGTATGATCGGTTAATTCGCCGGTAGCCAACTGGAAGCGCAGGTTCATAAGCTCCTGCCGGGCATCGTTGATGCGCACGTGGAGTTCATCCAAAGATAAACTGCGAAGATCAACTTTCTCAGCCATCATTCACCTCCAACCTGGTCATGCCGGCCCACGATCTTGGTGCGAATCGCCAGCTTATATTGCGCCAGGCGCAACGCTTCTTTGGCAATGTCATCCGGCAAACCACCGCCGATCTCAAACATAATCCGACCTGGACGGACAACCGCCACCCAAAACTCAACATTCCCTTTGCCTTTCCCCATCCGGGTTTCCGGAGGTTTTCGCGTTACAGGTTTATCGGGGAATATGCGAATCCAGAATTTTCCACGCCGGCGCATCGCCCGAGTGATTGTCCGTCGAGCAGCTTCAATCTGGCGCGCGCTAACCCAGCCGGGTTCTAAGGCCTTCAAGCCCCAATCCCCAAACATGACATCCGCACCACGTAACGATTTGCCCTTCATGCGCCCGCGCATTTGCTTGCGCCACTTAACACGCTTTGGCATTAACATAGTTCTTCACCTCACGATTTCGTGACCGGCGGTCTTTCACAGTAACAGGAACGCTGTAACTGAAGAACCGCCGCTATTGACTCACATAAACGCCCTCAGTCGTCTCAGCTTTCTCTTCTACCTCAGGCATCGAAGGGCCTTTATAGATCCACACCTTAACCCCGATCCGACCATAAGTGGTCAAGGCTTCGGCTTTACAATAATCAATGTCGGCGCGCAGAGTCTGGCGGGGCACGCGACCCTCACGCATATTGACTGTCCGAGCCATTTCCGCGCCGCTCAAACGGCCCGAAACTTCCACACGGATGCCTTGCCCACCCTGGCGCATGGCCTGCTGGATGGCGCGCTTCATTGCTCTTTGATAGCTAATCCGGCGTTCCAACTGCTCTGCGATATTATGCGCCACCAGATAAGCATCCAGGTCGGGTGCTTTGATCTCTTTTATCTCAAGATCAATCTTCTTACCTGCTGCAGCTTCCAGACTGGTGCGAATTTTCTTCACATTTTCTCCGCGCCGACCAATCAAGATACCCGGCTTTGCGGTGTGCACGGTAACTTTCACCTTGCCCGGAAAGCGTTCGACTTCAATACGGGATACACCTGCACGCGGCGCCTCTTTGCGAACCAATTCGCGCAATGCAAAATCCTGGTGTAGATTGGCGACATAATCCTGGCCTTCTGCATACCAGCGACCTTCCCAGGTCTTGTTCACCTTCAGGCGAAAACCAATAGGATTGACTTTACGACCCATATGTTCTCCTCAACGGGATCCTTAGTGCGGGTTGGGTTTCTTGCCCAAACCCGTTCTACGCCTTCCGTTCTGCTTCTCCTCGCTCTCTTAGAATAACCGTGATATGGGATGAGCGCCTCAACCAGGGTTTGAAGCGACCACGCGCCCCAAACCGGCGCCATTTTCGGGTCGGCGCCTCATCGGCAAAAACCCGATAAATAAACATATCATCCCGGCTCACCCCAAAATTCTCCTCGCCATTCGACGCGGCAGAAAAGAGGATCTTGAAGACAGGTATCGCCGCTTTATTCGGCGTGAACTTGAGCAAGGTTAAAGCCTGGTTAACATCCTTGCCCCGCACCAGATCGGCAACCAAACGAACCTTCTGAGCCGAAACTGGAATGAAACGAGCCTGCGCGAAAATATCCGTGGCCATCCCTGATTACCCTTTCTTCGCCTTTTTCTCGGCAACATGGCCGCGGAAAGTACGCGTTGGGGCAAATTCACCCAGCTTATGACCAACCATATTTTCGGTGATGTAGATCGGGACGTGCCGACGACCATCGTGCACCGCCACCGTATGCCCCACCATTTGAGGAAAGATGGTGCTGGCCCGGCTCCAGGTGCGGATCACCTTTTTCTCGCCATGCTCGTTCATCGTCTCGATCCGCTTTAGTAGCTTAGACTCCACATAGGGTCCTTTTTTTAAAGATCGTCCCATTTTTAACTACCTCCGTTTCTTACCTCGGCGGCGGACGATAAATTGATCCGTCACCTTGTTGCGCCGGGTCTTGTAACCCAAAGTTGGTTTACCCCACGGGCTCTTCGGGCCTGGCAAACCAATCGGTTGGCGTCCCTCGCCCCCGCCATGCGGGTGATCGCGCGGTGACATCGCCGAGCCACGCACAGTTGGGCGAATCCCCAGGTGGCGTTTGCGACCGGCTTTACCCAACTTCACATTACTGTGATCCAGGTTACCTACCTGGCCAATCGTCGCATAACAACTCTGGCGAACCAATCGTACTTCACCGGAAGGCAGGCGAATCTGGGCGTAATCACCTTCCTTGGCCAGTAACTGCGCTCCCGCCCCCGCTGCACGTGCCAATTGACCGCCATGACCTTCCTTGAGCTCGATATTATGAACCAATGTTCCTACCGGAATATTGGCAATGGGTAAATTATTCCCGGGGCGAACTTCAACTTGCTCTCCAGCAACGACGACATCGTTCACATGCAACTCAAGCGGCGCTACAATGTACCGCTTCTCGCCATCGGCATAAGTGAGTAGCGCCAGCCGGGCAGATCGGTTAGGATCATATTCAATCGCCACCACCCGCGCTGGAATATTCCGTTTATCGCGCTTGAAATCCACGATGCGGATATGCCGGCGACTACCACCACCGCGATGCCGAACGGTTACACGCCCATACACGTTCCGCCCACCGTGCTTGCGTAAAGGTTTGACCAATGAACGTTCTGGGGTTGTCTTCGTAATTTCTTCGAAGGTTGCACCAGTCATTCCCCTTTGACCAGGGGTAACGGGTTTGTATTTCTTGACCGCCATTATTTCACTCCTTCGAATACCGGGATCGTATCACCTGGAGCTAATGTAACAATGGCCTTTTTATAACGACTGCGACGCACCAACACTCGCCGGCTGCGCATGCGGCGTGTCCGCTTGGCAGGCACATTGATCACATTCACCCGTAGCACATCCACGTCGAACATTGTTTCAACCGCGTCTTTCACCATATTCTTGGTGGCATCCGTGGCCACCTCAAATACGTACTGGTGCAATTCGCTGTTTTGGTAGTTCGATTTTTCAGTCACCAGCGGGCGGCGGAGCACATCATAGATTGTTGTCATGGCTTCCTCCACCAATTATGCCAAATTAGATACCAACACATCTAGCGCTGGCAACGGCATAACCAACTTCTCGTAGTTCAATAGATCACGCACGTTCAGATATCCCGCCATCAATGTCTTGACATCCGGCAGATTATTAGCTGAACGAGCGATCCCATCGTAATTCACGTTCTTCTCTGGAAGCAAGATTAACACGCTGGCTTCGCCCACCAGGCGATCCAAAGCCTGCGCCATCAAACGTGTCTTCGGCTCTGGCAGGATCAACTCCTCAACGAGGACCAGATTTTTCTCTCCTGCTTTGACAGTTAAAGCTGACCGGAGCGCAGCCCGACGCATCTTGCGTGGCATATTTTGAGTATAATCCCGCGGTTTAGGCGTATGCACCTTACCGCCGCCAACCCATTGTGCTGCGCGCGTCGAACCCTGCCGGGCGCGACCCGTTCCCTTTTGTTTCCATGGCTTTCGACCACCGCCAGATACTTCACTTCGGCCTTTTGTTTTATGCGTACCCAAGCGCGCATTGGCGAGCTGGCGCATCAAGGCCTGATGCATCAAATCTATATTGACCGGGGCTTCAAAGATCGCCGCTGGCAATTCCACCGTGCGTACCTTTTCGCCAGCCATATTGAAGACATCAACTTCCATAATCGCTTCACTCCTCTCCATACCGCTGCAGGGCTACTGTTTTCGCACCGCTTTGATGAGTACCACACCACCCTTGGCACCTGGCACTGCACCAGAAACGCCCAGCAGATTGCGTTCGGCATCAACCAACACAACTCGCAAGTTCTGCGCTGTCACCCGGTCATTGCCCATATGTCCCGGTCCCCGGGAACCTTTATAGACACGACCTGGCGTTGTGCCCGAGCTGCGCGAACCTGGGGCGCGCTCACGATCCGATTGACCGTGAGTCTTCGGTCCACCTTTGAAGTGATAGCGCTTTACACCGCCCTGGAAGCCTTTGCCCTTGCTGGTACCAACGACATCAACATGCTCGCCGATGGTGAAAATATCGCTGACAGTCAATTTTTGGCCTTCCTGCACCTCTGGGCTCTTCTCTCGAAACTCACGCAAAAAGCGCAACGGAGGTACATTATTGCGCTTTAGATGCCCGAGTTGTCCACCCGTGAGACGCTTTGGCTTGACTTCCTCAAAACCCAACTGCACTGCTGAGTAACCGTCCGACTCGGGCAGGCGTACCTGGGTAACATAACATGGCCCAGCTTCGATCAATGTCACCGGCACCACCGCGCCGGTACTGTCGAAAATCTGGGTCATGCCGATTTTCTTACCAATTAGCCCTTTCAACATCTCCATTATCTCCTAATATTCGTATGCGGGACTGTTAGCCTGGGCATGGCTACATCATCCCTGACCGCAGCGCAGTCAGCCAGTTTGTCGCGAAACATGCAGGATTTTGGATTCGCGGACAGTACTGCTCTTACGCTGCCTCAATAATTCCAGGAAAAGGCTCGGGGCATCAAGGGGTCTGGATTCAACTTAATCAATCAAACCACCATCTCGCCAGGAGCCATATCCTGGAATTTCTAAATCTTAATCTCGATGTCAACTCCTGCGGGTAGATTCAACCGCATCAACATATCTATCGTTTTTGAGTCCGGATCCAACACATCAATTAAGCGGTTGTGGGTGCGGATTTCAAAATGCTCGTGCGAATCTTTATCAATGAAAGTCGAGCGCCGTATTGTAAACCTTTCCATGCGAGTTGGCAAGGGTACAGGCCCAATCACTCGCGCACCCGTACGTTCAGCAGTCTCAACAATCCGTTTGGCTGATTGGTCTAAGACGCGATGATCATATGCTTTTAGTCGAATACGGATCTTTTGCTTTGCCATCATAATATCACCTAATCCAAAATCTTCGTGATCACACCCGCGCCAACGGTCAGACCACCTTCACGAATGGCGAACTTCGACCCTTGCTCTAACGCCACCGGCACGATCAACTCCACTTCCAGGTTCACATTATCCCCTGGCATCACCATCTCCACC
>CAYGZL010000019.1:0-55471 GCA_964354345.1 uncultured Anaerolineaceae bacterium
GAACATTATGAAGCTGGCGTTGCTTTACAAGGCAGCGAGATAAAATCAATCCGCGCCGGGCAAATGAGCCTGGCTGAAGCCTATATTAAAATTGAGGCTCACGAAGCCTGGTTGATGGATGCTCATGTTGCACCGTACGAAGAAGCTGGCCATTTTAACCATGAACCACGGCGACCTCGGAAACTATTACTCCATCGTGCCGAAATTCATCGCCTATGGAATCAAGTGCGCCAAAAGGGGGTGACCATCATCCCGATTCGCGTTTATCTCAAAGAAGGTCGAGCCAAAGTTGAAATTGCCGTTGCGAAAGGTAAAAAGCTTTATGATAAACGCGCAGATTTGGCCAAACGTGATGCTGAGCGTGAAATGGAACGCCATTATAGTAAACGCGAATGAACCTGAAACCAACCACAATTAACCGTATCAACAGCTTGAGTCCCTCAGAGAAACGCCAGATCTATCAACGGTTGGTACCACGCCAACTCCTGGAAAATTTACATATACTCCCTGACTTGCATGATTCGTCTGGACATGACTTATTCCAGTTAGTTGGCGATCCTGGTTCTTCCTTTGTTGAGCTCGAGCTCTTCCACCAGGTCAGTTTTCCTGACCCGGTTCTCCACGGTCTGATTACTGACACATTGAATGGTCAACTCCATATCATAGAATATGTGATTAATGATCCAATGTCGCCACGCTTTGACATCGACCGTACTCCAGACGGTCAACCGACTCATTATGGTACCGAAAATCGCAACCTGGTAGCTGAGCTTGCCGCACTGCAATTCGGTTTAGCGCCAGGTCAAATCCGGCGCGGATTACGTTCGTTGCAATCTGCCATCCAGACTTTCGAGCAATTTGTGACCGATTTGGGTCAGGAACTATTCTTCTCCGAACCGCTATATTACCATAACGCGATTCTATTTGAGCGTTATGGCTTTGGCTACCAAAAAGGCCGCCGCCTTATGGAACGTCTGCACGATGGTTTTTCGCCGGGTGGCGAGTTACTTCCGCTATTAAATAATTCGACACCTTTCCGTAAGCCAGAGGCTGCGGACAGCATCCGTTTACGCTCCTGGGCTATTCATGATGATCTACTCGGTATGCCCTTCACGGATGTAACGATGTATAAATGGGTTGGAAAATCAACAAACCTGGATACCAGTCAAGGTTGTGCATGGTAGGCAATAACTTAATTGCATTACTCCTGACCTTCGCCGTCGCGCTGACCTGGTTGCGGTTGAATGACTTCACTGCAGCAAGGGGTTGGGTTAACAGCGACTTGAGCAGGAAGATCATCCATATTGGCACCGGACCATTATTTGTTTTATGCTGGTTGTTATTCGATGATGCCGCCTCGGCACGCTTTCTGGCTGCGTTGGTTCCCCTGGCTATTACCGGGCAATTTGTCCTTGTCGGTACGGGTATCGTTAAGGATGAAGCTGCGGTTCGCGCCATGTCACGGCACGGCGATCGGCGAGAAATATTACGCGGACCGCTATATTATGGGATCGTATTCGTGGTTCTCACTCTCATTTACTGGCGCACCACACCGATTGGGATAGTCGCTCTGATGTTGATGTGTGGTGGAGATGGGCTGGCAGACATCCTTGGGAGACGGTATGGCAGCTTAAAATTACCCTGGAATCGTCAAAAAACCCGGATCGGATCAGCAGGCATGTTAGTGGGTGGATGGCTCCTCGCATCCCTCATTTTGACTGTTTTCGTTGCCCTGGGGTATTTCTCCAATCCCCTGGTAACATACCTACCTGCGGTCACTCTCATTGCTGTGGTGGGAACGATTGTCGAATCCTTACCGGTTGAGGATTTAGATAATATTACGGTTACATTCGCGGCAATAATACTGGGACATCTCATGTTCTAAATCTAGCCATTGACGAATTCGGGTTATTTTGATATTATTCATCTATAAATAGTATGCATAATAAACCAGGTATCCTATATTATTCGCCTTACAGATCAGAAGTATTCCACTTATTTTCAATAAACAATGAGGTATGACAATGCTGACCGAACAGGTACAAACCGATTTTATTTTACTCACACCTGCTGCCATACAGGCGATCAAGGATTTAATGACCAAAAGAAACCTCTCCGGATTCGCCTTACGGGTGTTTGTTTCGGGGAGCGGTTGTTCTGGACTCCAGTATGGTATGGCCTTAGAAAACAAAATCCGCCAGCAGGATGTGGCCGGGGAATTTGACGGCGTCAAGGTGGTTGTGGATGAAATATCAATCCAATACCTGCATGGTTCTACAGTAGATTATGTCGAAGACGTGCAGGGCAGTGGATTTAAAATTGAGAATCCAAACCTTGTATCTTCGTGTGGCTGTGGAAATTCTTACCGCACGAAAGATTCAAAAACCGAGGGTGAAAATTGTGGCTGTGAATGCGAATAATTAGCGCCCGCGTAGGAAAGATATCAACGTTCCAAAGATTCCAATCGAAGCCAACACAATTATAACCAGACCCATTGGCAAACGACCCGAAATGCTTTGCGCTGTTTCCACAGCAAAAGTTGGAATGATAGCTGTAGGAGCAGGTGTATATGTTGGTAAGCGTGTGGGAGGGATATCTACTAGAAACTGAGCTGCCAGGGTCGGGTCAATGGTGGGCGTTGTGCGTGGGGTTTTCGTCGGTGGCGGTTCGACGATTCCCACAGCCCCACGAATTTCAACCAAATCCTTATATACCCAGGCTACTCCTCCTGCTACCCCAGGATACGCAATTTGAACCCATTCCCCCCCAACAGATCTCCCCAAGGCTGGCGCCTGGGCACCGATCGGTAACATACCGACTAAATCATAACCGATCGTTCCTGGACCGGAGCGTAAGTTAGCGAAACCTTGTTCATTTTGCAACACGACAATAGAAGCATTCATCGGCGAACCAGTCACAGTGGGGATGGAGCCTGTGGGGATTTGAGCCGCAACCCTCAACGGCAGATTAATTTGCAAACTTACCCACAGCAATATCCCGCTGAGTAAAATGACAGCGATCCCTTTCAAGAAACGAAGTTGCATGTCACCTCCGGCAGATACCCGAATATAATGGAGGAGATTATAATCACAATTTACAAGAAACCTAATATGCATTCCTACGTAATAACTAGCGGAAGAATAATATTATTTTCCAGAAACAATGGATAAAAAATGGAACCTCGTATTTTTCATGGTGACTTAACCCCCATTGATATCAGTCAGGTGCTCATCGCCGAGTTTAACCATGGCAACTGGCGGGCGCAACAAATTGGAGAGGATGACCAGGTGATCGTGCAAATCGCCAGCCGCGAGTTCACTCAGGTGGGTGGGAAAATAGCTTTGAGTATTGCTATCCGTAAAGTTGAGGATGGCGTTTCGATACAAATGGGCAAACAGAACTGGTTGGGAGTAGCTGCCAGCCTGGGGCAGACTGCTCTTTATACCTGGTTGAATCCAATTAACTTGCTATCGCGCCTGGATGATCTGGCCCAAGATATCGAGAATTTACAATTATCCGAGCAAGCCTGGAAAGTTATCGAAAATACCGCTCACGCAATGGGTGCTTCTTATGAAATATCCGAACGGTTACGGCGCATGGTTTGTAGTTATTGCGACACGCCCAATCCACTCGCCGGATCGAATTGTATCGCCTGTGGAGCACCGCTTGGCTATTCCCAACCCCAAACGTGTAAGAAGTGTGGTTTTGTTCTACAATCGAGTGAAGGCGTCTGCCCCAATTGCGGCCAGCGTGTCTAAGAAGCAGCGTCTCGAGATAAATCGAGACGCTGCTTCTTATTTAATTTCCAAATTTCCCAATTTCCCAATCCTAACTCATTATTCCGTGTACATGAGCAAGGATATTTTCGACTGTCAAACCATAATTCTTATAAATTACTTGATAAGGCGCAGAAGCGCCAAACCTGTCAACAGAAATCACCTTGCCGCGGCTGCCAACCCAGCGTTCCCAGCCCTGGGATACACCAGCCTCAATACTGATGCGTAACGGAATATCCGGGGGTAAAACCTGTTCCTGGTAAGAGACACCCTGCATTTCAAACAATTCCCAACTGGGAAAAGAAACCAGGCGCACATTCACACCCTCGGTCGCCAGGTGAACCCCAGCCTGGAGGATCAGGCTGACTTCGGTGCCTGAAGCCATCAGGATCACCTCGGGTTTCGTCTCACCCAGATCAGCCAGGACATATGCGCCTTTCGCTAAATTCCCAGCATCTGCATACACTGTACGATCCAGGGTTGGTGCATCCTGGCGGGAAAAAATTAATACAGTAGGGCCATCGCGCCGATTTACGGCAACTTTCCAGGCTTCTGCCACTTCGTTCGCATCCCCTGGTCGGATAACCACCAGATTGGGGATCGAGCGTAGCGCTGCCAGGTGTTCAATTGGCTGATGTGTTGGACCGTCTTCGCCAACCCCAATGCTGTCATGGGTAAACACCCAGATACTCGGATAATGGGAAAGCGCCGATAAGCGAATTGCCGGGCGCATATAATCTGAAAAGACCAGGAAGGTAGCCCCATAGGGGATTACTCCTCCGTGCACGACCATCCCATTCACGATCGCACCCATCCCATGTTCGCGTACGCCAAAGTGAAAGTTTCTTCCGTGAGGTGTCGTAGCCTGGAAACTAGAATTGCCATCCAGCCAGGTCTTATTGGATGGGGTTAAATCGGCTGAACCACCAATCAACTCTGGGATTTTCGCAGCGAGGGCGTTGAGGACTTTAGCCGAGGAATTGCGCGTCGCCATCCCCTTTGCATCAGCCGGAAAGACTGGCAAAGCTGTTTCCCAGCCTTCGGGCAACTGTCCCGCCAAACGGCGCTCTAACTCAGCCGCAAGATCAGGATACACCTTCCGGTAAACTTCAAAACGCTCCTTCCATTTAGCTTCAACTTGAGCGCCGTTCGGAATTGCCTGACGATAATGTGCCAACACATCTGGTGGAACCAAAAAACGAGGTTCTATTGGCCAACCTAATTTTTGCTTGGCACCATTCAATTCTACATCGCCCGGGGGTTCACCATGCGCCTTTTCAGTATCCTGCCGGGTCGGCAGCCCATAGCCAATGTGGGTTCGACAAAGGATTAAAGACGGTCGTGGATCCAGCTGTGCCTGTTGGATCGCATTGTCAACGGCAGCTACATCATTACCATCGCCGACCGATATGGTTTGCCAACCGTAAGCAGCAAACCGGGCTGCACGATCTTCCGTAAATGCCAGGTCGGTGCTGCCATCAATCGTAATCCGATTGTCGTCATACAGGCAGATTAGTTTACCCAGGCGCTGGTGTCCAGCGAATGAAGCTGCTTCGGAAGCCAATCCTTCCATTAAATCGCCATCGGTAACAATGGCATAGACACGGTGATCCACAATGACATGACCAGGACGGTTGAAACAGGCTGCCAGGTGAGTTTCGGCAACTGCCATCCCGACCGCATTCGAGATTCCCTGGCCTAATGGACCGGTGGTTACCTCTACACCGGGAGTTAACCCATACTCGGGATGTCCAGGCGTCCGACTGCCCCACTGCCGGAAATTCATGATCTCTTCCAAGGAAAGATCATAACCGGTTAAGTACAATAAGCTATATAACAACATCGAACCATGCCCACCGGATAGGATGAAACGGTCGCGATCAGGCCAGTGGTGATTACGGGGATTAAATTTTAAATGGCGCGTCCACAAGGTATACGCTAAAGCTGCGTCTCCCATTGGTAAACCCGGGTGTCCTGAATTGGCTTTTTGAACTGCGTCTGCAGATAAAAACCGTAAGGTGTTGATAGCCCGCGCCTGTAGTTCTGCCATTGAATTCATAATAAACTCCTCGCTGGATTATTTCATACTATTTTACCGCAGTGTTATATGCACATAATTACAAACTACCTGTACATCCTATGACAATCATCATTTATCAATGATATTGAATCAGGTATACTTGTAGGGTAAGAATCTCGTCAAAGAGTGCCCAACAAAACCGCACTCAATCAATCACACCTCTCATAATTATGCCCCAAGCTCAGGAGGTGGCTCTTGACTGAAACACAAATCAATCCTGTTAATCCCAACGATCCCAATCCTAATTTACGATTTTTAGAGGAAGTCAGTTCGGCAACGGCTGGCGTGGCACGCCTGGAGATGTGCATCCAATGTGGCACCTGCGGTGGTTCCTGCCCATCCTCAGCTGAGATGGACCATACGCCACGCCATTTATTTGCCATGATCCGAGCCGGTATGCGTGAAGAGGTTCTGCGCAGTAATACCCAATGGATCTGTGTTTCCTGTTACAACTGCGTAGTTCGCTGCCCACAAGAAGTCCATATAACCGATGTGATGTATACATTGAAGGGCATGGCGATCCGCGCGAAATTGTTCAGAGATAGCACCGCACCGGATTTTTCCCAGACTTTTATCGATATGGTAGAAAGACACGGTCGGAGTTATGAGTTTGGCCTGGCCTCGCGACATTACCTTAAGCATTTCCCCTTACGATTACCCAGCATGGCGCCGATGGGGTTAGGAATGCTAAGGAAAAAACGCATGGTGATGACCCCCAAAACCATCCACGGGATCGCTCAACTTCAGGCGATTCTTCAGCGCGCCAAGGAAGTGGAGGTTGAAGCATGAATAAATATCTGTTCTATCCCGGCTGTTCCATGGAAACCAGCTCTCGATCATACAACCTCTCCTTGAAAGCTATCTGTGAACCACTCGGTCTGGAGTTGGATGAAATTAAAGATTGGAACTGCTGTGGGGCTACTGAATATCTTGGCATCAGCCTGACACCAGCATATGCTCTAATCAGTCGCAACCTGGCTTTAGCACAGAAGCAATCCAACGATACAAAAACGGTAGTAGCCTCTTGCAGTGCCTGTTATTTAAACCTGTCCAAGGCGGATCACTTCATGCTGGAAAGACCTTCCTTGGGAGTTAATGTCAACAAAGCTTTAGCAGCCGGCGACCTTCATTATGATCCAGGATCTTTGCACATCCGTCACCTGCTGGATGTTATTATTTACGACATCGGCTTAGATGCGGTTCGCAAACAGGTGGTCCGCCCGTTGAAAGGATTGCGGATAGCACCATACCTGGGATGTATGGTACCCCGACCTGATTACGAAAAACGCTGGTCTGATACAGAATATCCCACTGAGTTAGACAACTTGATGAAAGCACTCGGTGCGGAAGTGATCGATTTTCCCCTGAAGACTCACTGCTGCGGTGGCCACATGACCCAAATCGGTCCTAAAGTGGCATTCGAGTTGATCCGCCGCTTGATCTCTGCCGCTGACCAATACAAGGCTGATGTAATGGTCACGGTTTGCCCGATGTGTCAGATGAACCTGGACGCCTTCCAGAACGAAACCAATCGTTATTTCAAAACCAGCTATCACATGCCGATCCTGTTCTTTACGCAACTCATGGGATTAGCCTTCGGAAAAAATCCAGATGACCTGGGTATCGGCCTGGAGCTGGTTAATCCACGGAAGGCTTTGAGCCGTATCGGAGTTGAGCTGCCCGAACCAGAGGAGAAGAAGGCACCGACAAAGAAAGCCAAGAAGGCAGGCTTACCAATGCCCAGTATGCCTGGCACCGAGGAGGAAAGCTAATGACACACCCCGAACAATCCAAAGAAACTCGTGAACGCATCGGCGTGTATGTCTGCCACTGTGGTTCAAATATCGCAGGTATAGTTGATGTTGTGGAGGTGGCCAGATGGGCTGGCGAACAACTCAAGAACCGCGGTGTAGTGATCGCGCGGGATTATAAATTTATGTGTTCTAGCCTGGGCCAGGAGTTGATCGAGAAAGATATCAAGGAGTTGGGATTGACGCGGGTGGTAGTTGCAGCCTGTTCTCCCCATCTGCACGAGACAACTTTCCGCACCGCATGCAGCCGAGCCGGGCTTAATCCATACCTGTGCGAGTTGTGCTCAATCCGGGAACAAGTCTCCTGGGTACATACCGATAAAGTCGCTGCCACCGAAAAATCAAAAGCCGTTGTTTCTGGCGGAGTTGAGCGGGTCGCCTATCACGTACCCTTGGAACCATTACATGTCCCCATCCATCCCGCGACGTTGGTCGTCGGCGGGGGGATTGCGGGCATCCAGGCCGCCCTCGAGATTGCAGATGCTGGTTTCCATGTTTACCTGGTCGAACGCGAGCCCTCGATCGGTGGTCACATGGCTCAGTTCGATAAAACTTTCCCAACCCTCGATTGTTCCGCCTGCATCTTAACGCCCAGGATGGTATCAGTCGGCAATCATCCCCATATCACGATGTTGACCTGGAGTGAGGTTGAGCATGTCGAAGGATATGTCGGTAACTTTACTGTTACTGTCCGCAAAAAAGCCCGATATATAAACGAAGAGATTTGTACAGGCTGTGGCATCTGCCAGGAAAAATGCCCTAAGAAAGTACGTGACGAGTTTTTCGAAGCCGGACTGGGTTTCCGCAAAGTAGTCTATACCCCCTTCCCACAGGCAGTCCCAAAATATCCGGTTATAGACCGCCCCAATTGCACTTACTTCCAAAAGGGTACCTGCAAGGCTTGTGAGAAGTTCTGCCCAACCAACGCCATCGATTTTAAACAAGAAGATCAGATGCTCACTTTCCCGGTCGGGAATATCATCCTCGCCACTGGTTACGATCTCTTCGATCCACGGCGTATTACTAATTATGGCTACGGTCGCCTGGCAAACGTGTTTTCCAGCCTGGAATTCGAACGTCTGAGCAATTCGGCGGGTCCCACGAATGGCAACATCGTTTTGCGCGATGGTGTAACCGTACCGAAATCAGTAGGCATCATCCATTGCGTCGGCAGCCGGGATCGCAACTACAACAACTATTGTTCAGTGATCTGCTGCATGCAGAGCTTGAAATTTGCCCACCTGGTTAAGGAACGCACAGGCGCGACGGTCTACAATTTTTACATTGATATGCGTACGGCCTACAAAGCCTATGATGAGTTCTACCAGCGGGTGCTTGAAGAGGGCACGCTCTTCGTTCGGGGGAAAGTCGCCGATGTGACTGATGCGGCACGCTTACCTGGTGAAGAAGGCAAGATCATTCTTCAAGTCGAAGACACCCTGGTAGGCAAGCAAAGACGTATCCCGGTGGATATGGTAATCCTCTCAGCCGGATTGCAACCGCGTAATGACGCCAAGGAGGTAGCCAAGATATTTGGAATCTCATGCAGCGCGGATGGTTGGTTTATCGAAAAACACCCTAAGTTAGATCCAGTAGCCACGATGACTGAGGGCGTTTTTATTGCCGGATGTGTGCAAGGCCCTAAGGACATACCAGCCAGCGTCTCCCAGGGTGCGGCTGCTGCAGCTCGAGTGCTGGGTCGCATTCAGCAAGGTGAGATCGCTCTGGAACCAGTGCGAGCCACTGTTGATCAAGACCAATGTTCAGGCTGCCGGATCTGCAATAATATGTGTCCCTTTAACGCCATCACCTTCCATGAAGATCGTATGGTCTCAGAAGTCAATCCAGCCTTGTGCCAGGGTTGCGGTACTTGTGTGGCGGCCTGTCCGGCGGGGGCAATTAGCGGTACCGGCTTCAGCAATGAGCAAGTCCTGGCTCAGATCGAAGGCCTGTTACTGCTTAACCTCGACAAGACACACCCGGCGGAAGCGGTTCCCGCCTGAATGGAGTCGCCATGAATGATCAATTTGAACCCGTAATTATCGGATTTACCTGCAACTGGTGCAGCTACCGCGCTGCGGACCTGGCTGGCACTGCCCGGATCAAGTATCCACCGAATGTGCGCCTGATACGCTTAATGTGCTCAGGACGCCTCGATCCAACCTTCGTCTTCAAGGCGTTTGCCGGCGGGGCAGATGGCGTCCTCATTACTGGCTGTCATCCGGGTGATTGCCATTATATCGAACAAAATTACAAGGCTCTCCGCCGGTATCTGCTCATGCGACGCACCCTGATCCAACTAGGATTCGAGCCAGACCGTATCAAGCTAGTTTGGGCTAGCGCTGCTGAAGGAATGCAACTTGCCCATGAAATCGCCTCGTTCATCGAAGAGGTGCGAGCATTAGGTCCGCTTAATTGGCCGAATTGGCAAACCGGGAACGGGCATCTCGCCCAGGATATACAACCGGTGAGTCAACCTGAGGAGGTGAAACCATGAGCCCCACTGGAAAACCGAAATTCGCGATGTACTGGGCTGCCTCCTGTGGTGGATGTGAAATTTCTGTTTTGAATACCCACGAAAAAATCCTGGATGTGGATGCCAATTTCGAGATCGTCTTTTGGCCCGTGGCGATGGACGCCAAGTATAAAGATCTGGAAGCCATGCCCGACCAATCCATTCTACTGGCTCTTTTCAACGGGGCAATTCGTAACAGTGAAAACGAACACCTGGCTCACCTGGTCCGGCGTAAAGCCCAAATCCTGGTTGCCTTTGGTTCTTGTGCGAATGAAGGCTGCATGCCTGCGTTGGCTAACCTGAGCAGCCGGGAGCAGCTCCTGGACACTGTTTATAGCACAGTAACCACTGACAATCCACAAAACTTGCGCCCCCAGACTCACTTCACCGCTGCGGAAGGAGTAATTACTATTCCAGAGCTTTATCCGGTTGTGAAAACTCTTGAACAGGTTGTTCCTGTAGACTATTATATTCCTGGTTGTCCGCCTGAATCGCATCAGGTCGGGGCTGTCATTGACCTGGTCATACAAGTATTGCAAGGCAAAGCCGAATTGCCTCCGGCTGGCTCAGTGATCGGGGCAGGTGGCAGTACGGTCTGCGATGAGTGCCCACGCCAACGAAATGTCAAGTTAATCAAGAAATTCGTACGCATCCAACATGTTAAAGTTGACCCCGCGCTATGTTTGTTAGAACAGGGTATTCTTTGTAGTGGTCCAGCCACCCGCGATGGGTGTAAGGCGCTCTGTCCGCAAGCCAGCGCGGCTTGTATAGGCTGCTACGGACCTGCAGAGGGTGTAATAGATTATGGCGCCCGGTTGATGTCGGCTGTGGCTTCGGTGATTGATAGCAATGATCCGAAGGAGATTGAGCAAATCCTGGACGGTATCCCGGACCCGGCTGGCACCTTCTACCGCTTCAACATGGCAGGCTCCTTGTTAAGAGCCAGCAAGTTCGCCTGGAAAGGGGCTGCGGGTTAATCACACCTGCACTGGAGATAAAAACCATGGAACGGATCACGATTGACCCTATCACTCGCCTGGAAGGCCACGGTAAAATCGAGATATTCCTCGACGCTGAAGGCAATGTAGCAAATACATACTTCCAGATTCCCGAGTTGCGCGGCTTCGAACGCTTCTGCGTCGGCCGACCGGTTGAAGAAGTCCCCCTTTTGACCAATCGAATTTGTGGGGTATGCCCGGAAGCGCACCATATGGCAGGCGCTAAAGCCGCCGATGCTGTATACCATGTAGACCCACCTCGCACCGCTAAATTGCTCCGTGAGCTGCTCTACAGTGCTTTTTATGTCACCGATCATACCACCCACTTTTATGCACTGGGTGGACCTGATCTTGTGATGGGACCGGATGCTCCTGTGGCCGAACGGAATATTTTGGGGGTAATTCACAAAGTTGGCCTGGAAACCGCCTCAAAGGTTATCCAAACCCGGAAATATGGACATCGAGTGATTGAAATCATCGGCGGTCGGAAAATCCATCCATGCACCTCAATTCCCGGTGGAATGACTAAAGGTATCACCGAAGAACAACGCCAGGAGATCGAAGGAATGGGCAAATGGGCAATTGAATTTGCTCAATTTAGCCTGAAGCTATTTAATGACATCGTTCTGGGCAATTCCGCTTACCTCGACATGATCATGAGCGACGCCTATACGCACCAGACCTATTATATCGGTATGGTGGATGAAAATAACCGGGTCAACTTTTACGATGGTAAGATCAGTGTCGTTGCTCCAGATGGCGAACGTATCGGCAAGTATGCTGCACATGAATACACCGATTGGATCGCTGAACATGTCGAACCCTGGACTTATCTGAAGTTCCCCTATCTTAAAAAGGTTGGTTGGAAAGGCTTCGTAGACGGTAAAGACTCGGGCGTTTACTGCGCCACACCACTATCCCGCCTGAATGCCTCCGATGGCCTGGCCACACCCCTGGCTCAGGCAGAATATGAGCGCTTCTTCGCTACCCTCGCGCCACAAACCAGCAACCAGACAGGATCTGGAAAAACCCCTGTCGTCCACCAGCGCCTGGCGACGCACTGGGCGCGCCTGATCGAACTGCTTTATGCCGCAGAACGGTGGATGGAATTGGTCACTGATCCAGAGATCACCAGTACAAACTTTCGCACGCTTCCAACTGAAAAACCGACCGAGGGCGTCGGGGTAGTGGAAGCGCCGCGCGGCACATTGACTCACCACTATTGGACCGATGAAAGAGGCGTGACTACCCGGGTGAACCTGGTGGTCGGCACCACGAATAATTATGCACCGATGAGCATGTCGGTCAAGAAAGCCGCCCAGTCCCTCATCCATAAGGGTACCATCATCACTGAAGGACTGCTCAATCGGGTCGAGATGGCATTCCGTCTGTACGATCCCTGTATGTCGTGTGCGACTCACTCGCTTCCTGGCCAGATGCCATTGGAAGTGGCCATCCGCGATGTGGATGGAAATATTCTTAAAATATTACGACAGAATTGTGATTAATATTCCAGGGGAGTTACGGACCAGTAACGCTAGTCTGAACTCCCCGGCTCTTTTATATGAACATTTTAGTGATTGGATTGGGTAATCCGATTCTGGGCGATGATGGGGTAGGCTGGCATGCGGCCAGACAGGTGGAAGCACAAATCGACCAAAGAAAGATTCCAATACAACCGCTTAATCACCAGCCTAACGATCTGAAATTACCCCGGGTCGAAGTCGAGTGCCTTTCACTCGGTGGCCTCAGTTTAATGGAGCACATGATCGGATACGATCGGGTAATCTTGATTGACTCCATACAAACAGGCAAAGTTGCAGTTGGTACCGTTGAATGCTTTCCACTCGAGGACTTGCCTGAGCATGCATTCGGACACCTGAGTTCAGCTCACGATACTACTTTACAAAATGCAATCTGGGTTGGCCGGGCAATGAATGCGAGTCTACCTGAAATAATAACCATCATTTCGATCGAAACTCATAAAGTGTACGAATTTTCTGAAGATCTTTCACAGCCTGTTAATGACGCAATTCCTAGCGTGGTAAAAATTGTGATGGAGCAAATATCATGATCTCTCCCGAAATATTACGCAGATTCCCGTTTTTTAGTGCCCTGGATCCAGAGCAACTGAAAGCAATTGCGATGATCTCAGAATTAGTTGAGATCCATCAAGGCGAAAGGCTATTTGAAGAATGCCAATCAGCAGAATACTTCTATCTACTCATGGATGGCAGTATTGACCTCGTCATCCTGTCTGAGGGAACCGGTCAGTCCAAGACACGCAGAGAATTCCATGTTGGTGAGATAAACCCAGGTGAAGTATTTGCTATCAGCGCATTGATTGAACCTTATCAATTTAGCGCAACAGGAAACGTAAGCCAAAATGGAAGTGTTATTAAAATTAATGCCAGTTCCCTACGAGCGTTACTCGAGAAAGACAACCATCTAGGCTATCACTTAATGGCGCATGTTGCCAAGGCTGCGATGGAAAGATTACTCGCCACTCGGGTTCAATTGGCTGCTGCCTGGGCTTGAATCTACATCGGAGCAAAGATGGTCACAAAAGAAGAACTGGTTTTCCGACAAGTTGTCACCCTTAAAGATGGCGCCAGGGTGTTGCTCAGACCGATAACCCCTGAAGATAAGCAGGCTTTGTTAGATCTATTTTTACCAGTGCCGATGGATGAACGACGTTATATGCGTCATAACATTAACGATCCGAACGTTGTCGGTCAATGGGCGGAGAATCCTGATTATGACCGGGTTTTCCCTTTAGTCGCGGTCGTCGGCGATCGGGTCGTCGGTGACGCCACGTTGCAATTTGGTCAGGGACCTTATCGCCACCGTGCTGAAACGCGCATATTCCTGGCTAAAGATTTCCGACGACGCGGACTGGGGGGTAAAATGATTCAGGCATTAATCGAAATCGCTAAACGGCGAAGCATCTACTTACTTGAGGTTCAAAGTATTCGTGATCTGGTTTACGATATTAAAGCTTTCCAGAAGGCCGGTTTTGAAACCAAGTGCGTTTTTGAAGATTACTTTATACTGCCAGACGGAGAGCTACGCGACGTCGTGCATCTGACCCTCCGGTTGCGCACTACCGAAGATGAATTTTAAGCTCATTCCTGTCGCACCAGCGGATCGGAGAAGTTGACCCTGTCCCGACCGTGAAGAGCAAGATAATAGCACCTAAGCCCAGACGGAAATATGTCTGGCGTGCATATTCTCGGAAATCACACGTCATCCTTCTGCGATATTATTACTCTGCCTGATGCTGTAGATTCCGTCCCATATGCATTGCCTGAATCAACGTAATTATCGCCCGGATACCTGCAATTAAAATCACCAGACTACTCAGAACACCGAGGAAGGCGAACAGTGTAAATTGCACACTTTTCGGGAGATGGATCCCCGTCGGTTGTGGATCGGCTAACTTACGCCGGGCAGAAGATATAAATTCAGGACGTGGCTTTACCGGTCGCAGAGATGCGCCTAAATAGACTTCTAATTCTCTCAAATCAGGTGAACGATGAGGTGAAGCCACTCCTATGTTGGTTTGCATAGAATTGTCCTTAATAAACAGGATATGCAGCCATACCAACCGTCCCCGGACCAAGATTTGCAGCGATTCCGATGGATAACTCCGTCATAATTAAATCCTGGTGATTGAACAACTGGCGCGCCCGCTCGAGCATCCAGTTGCCTGCTTCCGGATCCGAGGCGTGAACAACTGCGATATTTACCAGGCAATTTCCGACTCGCCGACGCATCTCCGCCAGGACATACTCCAAGGATTTCCGACGTGTACGGACACGGTCAGCCATATCCAACATACCCTCATGCAGAGCTATTACAGGCTTGACGTTGAGGAGAGAGGCCAATGCTGCCTGTAGAGCCTGAACCCGTCCACTCCGTCGTGCGTACTCCAGATTGTCCAGGGTCAACATAATTTGAACATGATGGGCTATGAAATGCATCCGCTCAACTATTTTTTGGATCGACTGACCGGCTCGATCCATAAGACGCGCTTCACGCGCCATGTATCCCATTGCTGCTGACCCGCTGGCTGAGTCGATCGGAATTACATTCAATTCACCCAACACTTCTTGTGCAGCCATCTCTGCAGATGAATAGGTTCCTGATAATTTGGAGGTCACATGCACAGATAAAATTGTTTCTCCGGATTGTGCAATCCGGTGGTAAAAATCTACAAATTGCTGTGGGGTAGGTTGCGAGGTTTTAGGAAACACTTTACTTTGATTTGCCATGCGGTAAAAATCCTGGTTGCTGAGATTTACCCCTTGTAAATATGTCTTTTCTCCAAAAAATATCTGGATTGGGATAACCTGAATATCATATTCACTCCCCCACTCAGGAGGCATATCACCCGCACTATCCATCGCGATTCGTAACATCTTTAATACTCTCCCAAGATCCTTCAATTCCCCTCGACTGTGACCTCTATCTCACTCACTAACACTAGATTTTTCAACACGGATGCCTCCAACTCATCTCTTAAGGTTAACAAAGTCCGATGATACAGGCTTTTGATGGCGCCTTCAGTTCGCCCCATGATTTGACCGATTTCAGCATTTGACAGATGCTCAACAAATTTCAAGATCAATAACTGTTGGCGCTCTTCCGGCAGCCGGCGGATCACCCACATCAAACGCTCTCGTTCTTCAGAGACGATTAACTCATGCTCGGGGTATTCACCTCGATTGGCTAGAAAAACCCCATCATCGAGAGGAATTTCCTTCCGACGGCTATTGTCTCGATGCCAGTTTGCCACCAGGTTATGCGCAATACGATACAACCATGCTGTAAAAGGTAATCCCCGATCACGGTAACGGCTGATATGGTGCAAGGCACGTAAGAAAACACGTTCAGTGAGGTCTTCCGCATCAAAAGGATTACCCGTTCGGTAATAGATATAATTGTAAATGCGATCTACATATCGCTCGTAGAGCACACCAAAAGCTTCATGATCACCCTGCGTAGCCCGGGTAAGTGCCTGTTCATCGCTTAATTCCAGCACACCTGATTACCTTTCATGAACAGGATTTCTATTGAAGCTGGTTAGCTCTATCATAGAAACCCCTGATTATCCGAAAAGTTTCAGCGAGTATATCATGATTAAACTAATATGCCACAATTTACGGTATAATTGTCCTACCTGGGGATGACAGGTTTCGACGGGAGAGGCTGGTCCCGGATTGCGAGCCGAGAGGCGCCGAACTCGGTAAATCAGCGCAAACGACAAGTGCCAACAGCACTTCCTACGCCGCTATGCCCCTCGCTGCATAAGCGAGTGAGCAATCGGCTGGCTCTCTAAATCAGAGCCACGTCCGCCTGCCCCGTTCTCTAGCCGGAGGTAGAATCGGGCGTAAAAAAGCTGGAGTGCCGCACACCCACCACCGCTAAGTGTGTGAAAGATGGGCTTTCGGGTCCAAGCGGTTAGCAAGAGGTCCTCCTTTGTCGGTCGTGGAACCTGGCGCGAAGCTTATCAACCGACTACGCTCGTAGAAATTCGAGGGTCGATTCTTTCGGACTCGGGTTCGATTCCCGACATCTCCACCAAGGCTCAGGCTGTTCTCTGCTATTATGGACAGCCTGAGTGGTTTACCTACCCCCATTGCTGATAAATTAAACCACCCGCACTACTAACCCTTTCAAGTATGCACCCTCGGGAAAGTTCAAAGCAACCGGGTGATCAGGCGCCTGCGATAGGCGTTCGATGATTTGTGCGCCGACATTGGCGTCTAGAGCTGCATCGGCTACAATTTTTTGGAATAGTTCCGCACTCAACCCACCTGAGCAAGAAAAGGTAAAGAGCAAACCTCCTGGAGAGAGCAGTTTGAATGCGAGAAGATTGATGTCTTTATACCCCCGAGCAGCCCGTGCAACTTGAGAAACCGTAGGGGCGAATTTCGGTGGATCAAGGATGATCATATCGAAAGATCGCCCTGCATCACGAAAAGAGCGTAAGGTTTCAAAAATATCACCCTTGAGCCATTCAACTTGTTGTTGTTCAGATGAATGGACCAGCAGTTCCGAGTTGCGCGCCAGGTTGACACAACCTTGCTGCAGGACTTCGCCCGAGGCGTCAACTGCCAGTACCCGGCTTGCTCCACCAGCCACTGCATTGATAGCGAAACCACCCGTATAACAAAAGCAATCCAGCACGCTCCTACCAGCAGCCAACTTCCTCAACTTCAACCGATTATTGCGCTGATCCAGGTAAAAACCGGTCTTATGCCCCTGTTTGATATCTACTCCGAAAGCTAGTCCATTTTCATAAATTACTATTGATCCAGATGGCTCAGAACCATACAGAAGGCCGCGCCTTAATTCCATACCCTCCAGATGGCGTGCATCTACGTCTGACCGCTCATAGATGCAGGTGACTCCGGGAACCTCCATCAGTGAACGAATGATCGTCTCCCGCCAATATTCCACCCCGCTGCTCAGGAATTGCACAACCAACGTTTCCGCATACCGATCCACAACCAAACCCGGCAACCCATCCGACTCACCATGCACCAGGCGCAATGCGTTGGTTTGTTCCGAGGAAACAAACACCTGGCGTTGAGTTATGGCCTCGTTTAATCGTCGGTGGAAAAAAGCCTCATCGAGGATCACATCTTCTTGCCAGCTCCACACACGCGCTCTGATTTGTGAGCGCGGGCTATATGCCCCCAAGGCCAGAAATTTACCTCGCGAATCAATAATCCGCAGGTTCTCACCCGCTGCAGGTTCGCCGTGTACCGCTGCAACAGCCCCGGAAAAGACCCAGGGATGGCGGCGCAGCAGTGATTTCTCGCGACCTGGTTTGAGACGTAGCTCAGGTGCTTTATCCATCACGGAACTGTTACTCGCCAATCCGGTCACCCCTACTCATTCTCCGACCAACCGCCTTAAGCCATTTTCATCGATAATTTGGACTCCAAGCGCCTGGGCTTTTTCCAATTTCGAACCCGGATTTTCACCTAATACCAGGTAACTGGTCTTTTTACTGACCGAGTCGATTACTTTTCCGCCGTGTTCTTGAATATATTCGTTGATGCCTTCGCGAGTGAAACCGACCAAGGTTCCAGTCACAACAAATGACAATCCTACCAGGGGTTGCGACTCTGCAACCCGCCTTTTTGGAGATTCCGACTCCGGCCAGACTCCAGCCGCACGCAATTTGATCAGAACCTGGCAATTGGCTGGTTGCATGAACCAATCAACGATAGCTTGAGCAATATTGGGACCGATTCCCTCCACACGTTGTAAATCATCCAGAGATGCCCGGGCGAGTTGATCTAGATTCGCGAATACTCTGGCTAGATCAGCAGCAACGACTTCCCCAACCCCCCGAATCCCCAAAGCAGTAATCAACCGACTCAATGGTTGCTTGCGGGAAGCCTCGATCGAAGCCAATAGATTATCGGCCTTCTTATCTCCAAAGTTCTCTAATTTCAGGAGGTCAACCCGTTTGAGAGTATACAAATCTGCCACATCCCGCACCAACCCGGCATGGATCAATTGTTCAACAATTTTTATTCCCAGCCCAACCATATTCATGGCACCTTTAGAGACAAAATGCTCCACATTACGAATTAATTGCTCGGGGCAGGCCGCGTTGACACAATACCAATCCACTTCCTCCGGTAAGTGTTCGACCAGTCCGCCACAAGCCGGGCAGGTAGCAGGTGGCTGGTAAACCTGTTCTTCTCCACGGCGTAAATTTACGATTGAACCAATTACGTAGGGGATTACCTCACCGGCACGCTTCACTCGCACACGGTCACCGATGCGGATATCTTTATCAGCGATGTAGTCAAAATTATGCAGCGTGGCCTGTTTGACAATCACTCCTCCAATGTCCACCGGTTCTAATACCGCGTTAGGGGTCAGTTTCCCTGTTCGACCAACATTTACCACAATGTTGATCAATCGAGTAGTCACTTCTTGAGCTGGGAACTTGAAGGCAATCGCTCCACGCGGGTCCTTTCCCACAAACCCCAGGTCTGCTGCCAGGTCAAGGTCATTAATCTTGATCACCATACCGTCTGCCTCAAAAGGCAATTCTAACCGTCGGCTGGACCAAGATTCGCACACTCTAATGGCTTCTTCCAGGGTCTGGCAGTGCTGTGCAGCCCTGGTGACCGGAAAACCGAGCGTCCGAAGATATTCCAAAAGTTCCAATTGAGTAACGGGAGCGACATCCTCGGTCATCACAATAGCATAAACTAACAAGTTCAGGGGACGCACCGCTGTGAGAGCTGTATTCAACTGGCGTAGTGAGCCAGCCGCGGTATTCCGTGGATTTTGATAAGGTATTTCACCTGCCTGTTCAAGTTCCGAATTCAACTTTTCAAAATCCTTGATGTTCATAAAAGCTTCGCCCCGCACCACCAGCATGGTTGGCGCTTGGGGTGCATGACCATCCACCGGTATATGTAACGGTAATGAGCGGACAGTGCGGAGATTAGCGGTGATATCTTCGCCGACCTCCCCGTCACCGCGCGTGGCACCCAGGTAAAAATCTCCATTCCGATAATGGAGCACCACCGTCAAACCATCGATTTTCGGTTCAACCACATAATCGGTGTTTTCCACCCGCTCATCGATTTTGTGGATACGCTCATACCAGACGCGCGCATCCTCAGCGTTAAACGCATTCGCCAGGCTGAGGATTGGTCCAGGGTGACGTACCTTGGTAAACTTATCCAGGATTGGTCCTCCAGCTCGCTGAGAAGGCGAATCGGACGTTATCAACTCTGGATGATCAGCCTCGATCGCGCGTAACTCATTCATCAACTGGTCGTATTCATAATCGCTGATGAGTGGGGCATCAAGAACGTGATAACGATAATTGTGAAAATTGATTTGCCGGCGTATTTCCACCAGGCGATCAATCAGAGATGGATCGGTTACATTCATATGTTATATCTCCTATGAGAAGAATCCATGTCCACGGCATGGAATATCCGGCTATAATAGCCCAGGTAATTACGCGAATCCATTTCTACCGGATAACCACCCTTCCTATACATGTGGGCGAAATCCATCATACCAATATAAAATACTGGTTTTTAATAAGGTAGTGACATGACAGGACCTAAAATAAAAATCTATGGAACCACCTGGTGTGGAGATTGTCGTCGAGTTCGCTGGTTTTTGGAGCAGAAGGTTATTACGTATGAATTTATTAATATCGATCAGGATAAAGCTGCTGAACAATTCGTGATCAGAACTAACCGGGGCTATCGCAGCGTCCCAACCATCGTTTTCGAGGATGGCTCAATCCTGGTTGAGCCTTCGAATGCAGTTCTAGCGCGAAAGCTAAACTTATTGCTTATCCCATCCGACCAGTAAGGTAATTTTCGGTCAACTCTTTGGCTGGTTTTGTAAACATCCGGTCTGTGTTTGAAAACTCAACCAAATCACCTAACCAGAAGAGACCGGTAAAATTCGACACACGCGCCGCCTGCTGCATATTATGGGTAACAATAATAATTGTGTACTTTTGCTTAAGCTCAGCGATTAATTCTTCAATATGCATTGTTGCAATTGGATCCAAAGCCGAGCAGGGTTCATCCATTAATATAACTTCTGGATGAACTGCCAGTAGACGAGCAATACACAACCGTTGCTGTTGCCCTAAAGAAAGCCCCAGGGCTTCCTCAGCTAGGTGATCCTTAACTTCGTCCCATAATGCCACTTGCCTCAAGCTACTATAAACCAGGTCTTGTAGCTCAATTCGTGAAAGGGTCAAATTGAGGACACGTGGTCCAAATGCTACATTATCAAAAATGGATTGTGGAAATGGATTGGGTTTTTGGAAAACCATCCCTACCCGTCGGCGCAGATTCGCCAGATCCAGGTTTAAAGCATAGATATCTTGTCCACCCAGGAGGATTTGTCCCTCCACCCTGGTTCCCGGGATTGTGTCGTTCATGCGGTTTAAGCAGCGTAATAGTGTCGATTTACCACAACCCGATGGCCCAATGAGCGCGGTGACATGCTGGGGCAGGAACTCCAGGTTAATATTATTCAACGCCCGGAGATTGCTGTAATAAAAATTTAAATTTTGTATCTGGATAATTGCAGGATTCGCATCCATGGTTAAATTGTACTCGAAGATTGCCAAGCTGTGTTCTATCTACCCCACACCTTGTCCAGGCAATTATTTATGCTTATAATCAAATCCTGGAGAGCCATAAAATGTTACTGAAGCTATTAAGATGCGTTTATTGTATTCTAAGTATCGTTTTCATTGCTTCCTGTAATACTAAAGGGGGTTCCAACTCCTCTACGACCCAGGCAGCCCCGGCGGCTTACATACAAAATAAAGGATCAGATACCATTGTTAACTTGGCGCTGGCCTGGGCAGAACGATACCAAAATATACATTCGGAAGTGCAAATTTCTGTCACCGGAGGCGGCACCGGTACTGGCATAGCAGCTCTCATTAACGGTACCACAGATATCGCCAATGCCTCACGAGCGATCAAGCCAGAAGAAAGAGACCAGGCTAAAAAAAATGGTGTCGATCCGGTTGAATACGTGGTAGCACGCGATGCGATCGCTGTGATTGTTAACCCCAATAATCCGGTCAACCAACTCACCTTACAGCAAATCTCTGATATTTACAGTGGAAAAATTAATAACTGGCGAATGGTGGGAGGTGAGAATCGTCCAATTGTACGCCTGTCACGCGAAACAAATTCTGGTACGCATGTTTATTTTCTGGAAAATGTCTTACGGCTGGGACAGAAAGATAATAAAACCTTCTTTTCCACAGACACCCTGCTCTTGCCCTCTTCTGAAGGTATCACAGCAGAAGTAAGAGATAATCCCAATGGAATCGGTTATGATGGATTGGGATATGTCACTCTGGATGTGAAAGTGATTGCGGTTGCCAAGGATTCCCCGGGACCTTATATTATTCCTTCTTCCGATACAGTAAATAATGGCAGTTATCCGGTCGCCCGGGATCTATATATGTATACCCCAGGCAAGCCAGGTGGGGTTGTAGCAGCCTATTTAGAGTGGATAATGACACCCGAAGCGCAAGCCATCGTCCAAGAACTAGGTTTTGTTCCAATCAAATAACTTCAATAAAAATCATGCGATCATCATTATCTCTTCCTGAAATCATCATTACCCGGACAATACAAATCATCGGCTATTCAGCTGTACTATTTGTGGTTTTAATATTTATTTTCTTACTCACTGAAGGCGTTCCAGCATTAAGTGAGGTTCCCCTGGTCACATTATTCGGCTCGCGCTGGTATCCCATCGAGAACTTTTTTGGAATAATCCCATTAATCGGCGGGTCGCTTTTAGTAACGATTGGCGCAGCATTGGTAGCAGTTCCAATCGGAATTGGTACAGCGATTTTTATCGCCGAAGTGTCTCCCCGCTGGGCGCGGGAATTGCTCAAACCCTTTATCGAGATACTGGCGGGTATTCCTTCGGTTGTATTGGGTTTCCTGGGTATTCTGGCCCTTGCTCCGTTGATCCGCCGGGTATTGGATCTACCCACAGGCTTAACTGCTTTTACCGGCTCGATCCTGCTGGGATTGATCACCATACCCACCATCGTATCTGTAGCCGAAGACGCATTGGATGCGGTACCGCGCTCCTACCGGGATGCTGCCCTGGCTTTAGGCGCGACAGAGTGGCAGACCATCTGGCGAGTAACCCTACCCGCGGCGCGCTCAGGTGTTCTCACCGCGGTCATGCTGGGAATTGGTCGCACGATCGGCGAAACGATGACCGTCATGATGGTCACCGGGAATGCGCCAGTTTTGCCAGCCAGCCTGGCGGCCTGGTTTGCTCCGATTCGAACCATGACAGCCACCATCGCAGCAGAAATGGGTGAGGTGGCCAACGGCAGTACCCATTATCATGTTCTTTTCTTCATCGGCATTGTCTTGTTCTTAATTTCATTGGCGGTGAATATCACGGCCTCATCAATCGTTTTCCGCCAACGGAAACGCGCTGAAAGAATATTATCTTAACCGACCTAAATTGAATTATTGTATGAGTAACCTAACAACCCCAAAAACAGACTCGCGTTATCGCACCCAAAAACTGGGCTTTAGTATGCTGGCTGGCCTGACGATCATGACGATCATTCCCATAGTGGTCATTGTTGGATACATCATAATTCTTGGTTTGCCAGCTATCTCAGTGGAATTCCTGACCACTTTTCCCCGCAACGGTATGCGGGATGGTGGTATCTTACCAGCAATCATCGGTACAATTTACCTTACAATTGGAACAGCTCTATTCTCTGTGCCCTTAGGCATTGGCGCAGCCATATATCTGTCTGAATATGCTGCCGAAAATCGCTGGACACGCCTGATCCGGATTGCTATTATTAACCTGGCGGGAATTCCCTCGGTGGTATATGGTTTGTTTGGATTAGGTCTTTTCGTTTTGTTCCTTAAGCTGGGCACAAGCATCCTGGCTGCCTCGCTGACACTTTCCATTATGACCCTGCCGGTGATTATAAGCACTGCCGAAGAAGCTTTGAGGGCTGTACCGCAATCTTTCCGTGTGGTCAGCATCTCGATGGGAGCCACACGGTTGCAGACTATCCGCCGGATTGTCTTACAGGAAGCGCTGCCGGGTATCCTGACTGGTATTATCCTGGGTTTAGAGCGCGCCGCCGGTGAAACAGCCCCGATCCTCTTTACTGGAGCAGCTTTTTTCTTGCCGCGCCTGCCCGGTTCGCCGATGGACGCCACGATGGCTTTACCCTATCACTTGTTTGTAATTTCCACCCAGGTACCTGGAATGCCGATCAAAATCCAATATGGAACGGCTCTGGTGTTGCTTGTTTTTGTGTTGGGTATGAATATCCTGGCGACTATTATTCGCTCGCGGGCGCGCGCCAGACGGCAATGGTGAACAATCCCAATCTATGATAAAAATTTCAATCGAACACCTCTCATTAAATTACTCGGATGGTTCCGAGTCACTCAAAGATATTAACCTGGATATCCCAACCAACGCAATCACCGTCTTATTTGGTCCAGCCGGAGGCGGAAAATCGACCCTGCTGCGGGTAATCAACCGTTTGAATGATCTGGCAGATGTCAAACATGTAGAAGGGAAAGTCTGGTTAACAGATCAAGAAAATAGCCGGATCAATGTTTTGGATCCTGGCACCGATGTGATCAGCCTGCGGCGAAGGATTGGTATGGTTTTTGCTCGGCCAATCGTTCTCCCGTTCAGTATCCGTGGTAATTTGACCTATGGACTGGAACTGGCTGGCGAGCGTCGCAAAGATCGGCTGGAGATGGCGGTTGAGCGCAGCTTAACCTTAGCCGCTCTGTGGGATGAAGTAAAAGAGCGCCTGGATGATCCAGCCAGTACCCTCTCGGGCGGACAGCAACAGCGCCTGTGCCTGGCACGCAGTCTGGCCAACGAACCAGAAGTTATCCTGCTGGATGAACCCACATCCGGATTAGATCCGATTTCCACAGGTAAAATTGAGGCTGCCTTACAAGATTTAAAACATAAATATACAATCATTTTAGTACCCCATTCTGTTCAACAAGCCGCGCGTACGGCTGATTTCGCGGCCTTCTTTCTCCAGGGTGAGATGGTGGAATCAGCATCTGGTAAAAATCTATTCACTAATCCACGTGATCAGCGGACTGAGGATTACGTTGAAGGACGATTTGGTTAAAATAACCATGAGCGACAAAATTTTAATAGTCGAAGATGAACCAATCCTTCAAGAAACCCTGGTCTATAATTTGTCTCGCCAAAGTTATGAGGTAGAAACTGCCAGTGATGGCGAAGGCGCAATAACCAAAGCGCGCCAGTTCCAACCTAACCTGATCGTCTTAGATCTGATGCTTCCCAAGTTGGACGGTTTCGAAGTGTGCCGGATTTTAAGGCAAGAAATGACGACGCCGATCTTAATGTTGACGGCTCGGGATGATGAAATCGACCGGGTGGTTGGCCTGGAACTGGGCGCGGATGACTATCTCACGAAACCTTTTAGCATGCGGGAATTTCTGGCGCGGGTGAAAGCCCTCCTTCGCCGGGTGCGTATTATTCGTGAAGAAATGGATCACGAACCAGAGGCTGCCAGGGAAATACTTAGATTTGGAAACCTGGTGTTAGATTTATCCCGTCGAGAAGTTTTATTGGATAATCAACCCATTGCCTTTAAGCCGAAAGAATTTGAACTGCTGCTTTTCCTCGCACGCCATCGCGGACAAGTCCTCTCTCGTGAGTTGATCCTGGAAAGGGTCTGGGGATGGGATTTTAGCGGTGGGAGTCGTACTGTAGATGTGCATGTGCGCTGGCTGCGCGCAAAAATTGAGCCAGATCCTGCTTTACCGACTCGCCTGGTTACCGTGCGCGGCATTGGATATCGTTTCGAAGGCTAAAATGTTTAATAAAATCCGCTGGCGGATCGCAGTTCCTTATGTAATTCTATTTATCGTTCTCTTCATTGGTCTGGGGATTTATTTAACGAATTTTATACGTCAAACCTACCTGCAGAACATCGAAAACGAGCTGGTTAGTGAAGCTCGCCTGGCAGCCGATGCACTCGCGCCTGTCATTAGCAGCGCCATCAACCAACCAGCCATCAATACCGATGCCAACCGCTGGGCAAGGATCTTAGGTCGGCGGGTAACAATCATCCAGGCCGATGGAACCGTTCTGGGCGAGTCGTCCGAAGACCCACAACAGCTGGAAAACCACCTCACGCGCCCAGAAATCCAACAAGCCTTGCAGGAAGGTCAGGGCAGCAGCATTCGGTACAGTTTCACCGTGAAAATGGACTTAATGTATGCGGCTGTTCCAATCAAAATAAACGACCAGGTGGTAGGCTTTATTCGCCTGGCTTTGCCTTTATACCAGGTCCAGGATAAGGTAACCCAACTCCAGCGAGTAATTCTCGGAACTCTGGTGACCGCCTCCCTATTAGCGATTGTGATGGCAGCCTGGATAGCTGGACGGACAACAAAGCCCTTAAGTGAATTAACCGAGGCTGCGACGCGTATCTCGCACGGCGACCTGTCCCAAACCCGCCTGGCGATCCGAGTCTCAACGGACGAAGTAGGTCAACTCACACAAGCGTTTAACCTGATGTCGGAGCAACTTCACCATCACATCAATGCCCTCGAAAGTGAACGGAGCAAGATCGCCGCGGTTCTCAATGAGATGACGGATGGTGTAGTCATCGCTGATGCGGAAGGGAAAGTTCAACTGCTCAACCCGGCGGCAGAGAGCATGTTCGAAGTACACCAGGAGCAAGCGCTGGGTCGTACCCTGATTGAGGTTTTCCGCCACCATCAGATCATCGACTTGTGGCAGCGTTTCCAGGAAACTCAGGAGCCACAAACGATTGTGATTGAAATCGGTCTTCGCCAACTCTACCTGCAAGGAGTCGCTATACCGCTCGGAAAAGCCTTGCCTGGGAGTGTGTTACTGCTATTCCAAAACCTGACCCGCCTGCGACGCCTGGAAACCGTCCGGCGCGATTTCATATCTAATATTTCACATGAGCTGCGCACACCGTTAGCTTCACTTAAGGCGCTGACAGAAACTTTACAGGAGAGCGCTCTTGAAGATCCGCCAACCGCCCGACGTTTCTTACAACGCATGGAAACCGAGGTAGATGCGTTAAGTTTGATGGTTTCGGAATTAGTAGAGTTATCACGCATCGAATCAGGCCAGGTACCCTTAAAAATGGCGCCCACCCGACCAGCCGACCTGTTAGAAAACGCAGTTGAACGCTTGCGCCTGCAAGCAGAACGCGCCGGTTTAGTGATCGCCATCGATTGCCCGGCAGACTTGCCCAACGTATTAGCCGATTCCAGCCGTATGGAACAAGTGTTGGTTAATTTATTACATAACGCGATCAAATTTACCCCGGAAGGGGGGAAAATATCCGTTAACGCCCGTAGCCAGGCAGAACAGGTAATTTTTACCGTACAGGATACCGGCATTGGCATTCCAGCCAGTGATTTACCGCGCATCTTCGAAAGGTTCTACAAAGCCGACCGGGCTCGTTCGGGTGGAGGCACCGGGTTGGGCCTGGCGATCGCCCGCCATCTCGTCGAAGCTCATCAGGGGAAAATTTGGGCGGAGAGCCGGGAAGGAAAAGGAAGTACTTTTTACTTCAGTCTACCGCTGGTAACTTGATTAACATATAGCGGACTACTCCAGTTGGCGAAAAAAAATCAGGCGGCTATCTGACCTGACAGCCACTCACGGATACGCGCCTCGATTTGATCCCGTACCTGGCGAAACTTCGCCAGTTTTTCATCTTCAGTTCCCTCAAACGCTGCCGGGTCTTCCAGACTCCAGTGCAGGTGCTGGTTAACCCCTAGCCATACGACCGGGCAGTTCTTTTCTGCGTCATCACAAACAGTGATCAAGTATCGAAAATGAACTTTTGCCAGGTATTCCGAAACGCTCTTCGAACGTTGATTGGAAATATCTATTCCGATTTCTTCCATGACTTGCACCGTGAATGGATTTACTCCTTTTGGCTCAAGTCCAGCCGAGTATGCTTCGAAACCCTCACCGCCATATTTGCGCAAAAATGCTTCAGCCATCTGACTACGAGCCGAATTCCCTGTGCATAAAAATAGCACTCGAACGATATTCATTGTTGATATCCTCCTATAGTTACACGGATTGGTTCTCCACAGCGGATACAATTACGGCCAGCGAACTGGATAGGGCCGGCAAGTCATTGATTTCCCATTCCCACAAGTTCAAATCCGGGAAGGTATCGTAGGCGGTTAAGTCCAACTGAATCGGTATGACGGAAACACAGCCTTCTGCCAGGATACCAATGTCTGTGCCTGTTTCTGGGATGCCAGTTGGAAGATCGCCAGCAGTCCAGTAATAGGGTTTACCGCGCAGATCCATGCGTACATCAAGTTTCTCGTGATAAACGCGTAACCCTTGCCGGGTAATGCGAATTCCCTTGAGCTGCTCGTAAGGTAGGTAAGGTACATTGACGTTCAAGAGCACATTGGGAGAAAGTCCATACCGGAGCATAGACTGCACCACAACCCGGGCAATCCGTGCTGCTGGTTGGTAATCCGCTGGGCCAGCCAGATTTTCGGGCGATTCTAACGAAATCGCTACGGCCGGAAAACCCCAAATCGCCGCTTCCATGGCTGCAGTGACTGTGCCCGAATAGGTCACATCATGGCCCAGGTTGGCATTGGGATTGATTCCTGAAACGACCAGGTCGATTTTCTCTTTCAAAAAACCACATGCAGCCAACGCCACGCAGTCAGATGGCGCACCATCACTGGCCCAGGCAATCATGGTATCGGTTAACCTGACTTCCTTCGCGCGCAGAGGACGGTCCTAAGTTCTGACATGCCCAGAAGCCGACCAATTATGGTCGGGAGCCAGGATGCTGACCTGGCCTATTTTGCTCATCTCCTCAGCCAGGGCCAGCAAGCCGGGGGCAGTAACTCCATCATCATTGGTTAGCAGGATATGCATAGCAATTTACATTTTCTCAGGTAAAAATTATCTTTCATGAATCGCTATAATAACACAAGAGGATGATACTCTGGCAAACAACAGGTAAATGTTATGTAAACGTTTGGTTATTGTTTCCCTTAACCAAACGTTTACAAACTATTGACAGGTTCTTAACCTGTCCTTGTTCGTTTATTAAACAAGCGATAGTAAACTCAACCTCGATGAATAATAAAAGAGTTCACTATTTTGATCTGGAGGATTAAGAGATGTCCCGTAAGTTACATGTTTTGTTCGTTTTTGCAGTCATTAGCGCCATAATTTTGAGCGCTTGTAGTACAGCAGCAACTCCGACCGCTGCCCCAACGACTGTTGTAACCGTACCAGTTGAAGTTACCAAGATTGTAGCTGGCACCCCGGTTAAGGAGACACAAATTGTCGTTGTCACCGCCACCCCTGGACCCACTAAAGCAGTTGCAACACCACTACCGGCTGGGTCGGTCCAATTAAATGGCGCTGGCGCGACTTTCCCACTGCCGGTCTACACCGAGTGGATTTTTGCCTTTCAGTACGTTGATCCGTCGGTCACCATCAACTACCAGGGCATCGGCTCTGGCGGCGGTAAGAAAGCCATCCTGGATAATACCGTCGATTTTGCTGGCAGCGACTCCTTACTGAGCGCGGATGAATATACCAAGGACGTTGACCTGCAAATGTATCCCATGCTGGCTGGCGCGGTTGTCCCGATCTATAATATTGAAGGGATTACGAAAACCGTCACCCTCGGTCGGGATACGCTGGTTGGCATCTACTCAGCAAAAATTACCAAGTGGAATGATTCTGATATCATTAAGTTGAATCCTGATCTTAACCTGCCCGACAAGAACATCACCGCTGTACACCGCTCAGATGGTTCTGGTACTACCGAAATGTTCACCAAAGCCCTGGCCGCCTTCAGCGAAGAATGGTCAAAGGCGCCTGGCGCGGGTTCATCGATTGAATGGCCCGTTGATAAAGCTGGCAATGGTATTGGTGGTAAGGGTAATCAGGGTGTGGCAGCCGCAGTTCAAAATACACCCAACTCGATTGGTTATGTTGAGCTGTCCTATGCCGTCGCCAACAAAATTGCTTTCGCCCAGATGATTAACAAGGCGGGTAAGACGGTCAAAGCCAATTCTGAGAGCCTGGCTTCAGCCATGAATGACTTCGCTAAGAGCTTCACCGATAAACTGACCAATGTGATCGTGGATGGCGCCGGTGAGAAGAGCTGGCCGATCTCCGGTTACACCTATATCATCCTGCATACCACCAGCATGAAAGACTGCGTCAAAGCTGAGAAAATATTAGCCTTCATGCAGTGGGCATTAACGGATGCAGCCGCCGCCAAGCGCGCCGCAGAGTTAGGCTACGCTGTACTACCCAGTGCAGTTCAGACACAAGTTCTTGCCAAGTTAGCTGCAGTCACCTGCAACGGAAGTCCAGTAATGATGAAGTAGTATCCTACAATCCTCAATGAAGAAACATCAGTCAGATAAATCATTGAGGTAAAATTGGATAACAGGCAGGCAAGCAGATCAAATCGCCCTTCGAGATGCTTGCCTGCCTAAATAATTCAATCCAGTTTTTATTAAATATACACCGAGGTTTTACATGCGAACATCAGCAGCAACAACCAGCAACCGGCTTACTACTGCCTGGGTTTTTCGGTTGCGCCGGATCTTACGGTATGGCGACCATCCCTGGAATATATTAACCATCAGTATGGCGCTGCTGACGATTTTATTAGTGATCGCCATCGGTTGGTTGCTATGGCAAAATTCAAGCGGGGCACGCTTGAAATTTGGTTGGGGATTTCTCAAACCAAGTTTGGACACGTCATGGAATCCCATCTCAGAAGTCTTTCAGGCCTGGCCATTTATCTATGGCACCCTGTTAACCTCGTTGTCTGCCCTGGTGATTGCCTTGCCCGTCAGCCTGGGTATTGCGATTTTTCTTGCTGAGTTGAGCCCCACCTGGTTACGCACACCCTTGAGTTGGTTGGTTGAGCTTTTGGCAGCCATTCCCAGTGTTATTTATGGATTGTGGGGCATATTTGTGTTTTTACCAATAGTGGTCACTCCCATTGGGAACTTTTTCCGCAGCACAATGGGATCGGTTCCGCTGTTAGGTATATTTTTTGGAGGACCCATGCCTGAAAGTGGTTCCACCCGGTTAGCCGCTTCGTTTATCTTAGCTATTATGATCATGCCAACCATGACCGCCGTGACGCGAGATGTACTCCTGGCCATTCCGCGCGCCCAACGTGAAGCCTCTCTATCATTGGGTGCCACGCAATGGGAAACCATCTGGCAGGTTTTAATTCCTTATGGGTTATCCGGCATCCTGGGCGCGGTAATCCTGGGCCTTGGGCGCGCCCTGGGAGAAACCATGGCAGTTACGATGGTAATCGGCAACAGCATTGGCGGTGGACTTTCCCTGCTTCGACCTGGCTACACCATGTCCAGTATCATCGCTAATGAATTCGCCGAAGCGGTCAATCAGCTTCACACTGAAGCCCTGATTGAAATCGGTCTGGTTTTATTTGTAATTACCCTATTATTGAACACTGTGGCACGCTTCCTGGTTTGGCAAGTCACCCGCAGGAATCCGCAGGAGGTGCGCACATGATTGAAATGGTACAAAAGCCGGCTGCACGCCACATAACTTATTCTCACGCTAATTTTCATCGCCGGAGAATAGTCAATGGCATGATGTTGACAATTACCGGTCTATTATTGGTATTTGCCCTGGTACCATTATTCTGGATTGTGGGATACGTGATCTACAAAGGAGGGCAGTATATCAACCTGAGCTTTTTTACACAAATGCCACGCCCCTTAGGTATGGCTGGTGGGGGTGTATTATATGCGATAGAAGGCACACTGTTACTCACACTCCTGGCCAGCATTTTTGCTATCCCACCAGGCGTGCTGGCGGCTTTTTATGCGGCTTATAAACCTAATACACCGGTTGGGATTGTGGTGCGGTTTGCAACCGATGTACTGGCTGGCGTACCCTCGATCGTGGTAGGTCTGTTTGGATACGCCTTGATTGTAAAGAATCAGGGGCATTATTCCGCTTTAGCAGGGGGAGTCGCTCTGGCGATCATCATGCTGCCAACGATTATCCGCACTACAGAGGAGATGATCAAACTGGTTCCACACAACTTGCGTGAAGGGTCACTTGCGCTGGGATCACCGGAATGGAAAACCGCCTTAAGCGTTACACTCCCTGCGGCTGGCGATGGCATTCTCACTGGTATCTTATTAGGGATTGCACGCGCGTCTGGTGAAACCGCCCCATTGCTATTCACTGCCCTGGGGAATGAGAGTTTTGAGATCGGTAAGATCGTGCGCGGAGGGCTGGCTTCTGGTCAAAGTATCTTTTCCATCCTGGGCAGGATTTTCACTCAACCGGTCGATTCACTACCGTTGACTTTATGGAAATATGCACAGCAACCTTTCCCAGAGCGCATCAACCAGGCCTGGGCGGCTGCCCTGGTGCTGATGATTTTCATCCTGGCTCTAAATATTTTTACCCGCTTATGGATCCAGATTCGGGCGAAGCGCATGAGTAAGAATTAATAGGGAGATAGAAGAAGGTATGGCTGATCAGATGACAACGATAAAAGGCGGTATGTTGCCGTTAGCAATTGCAGACACAACGCCCCGGAACCAGGCTCAAGAACTACGCCTAGTTAAAATTGAGCTTAAGAATTTTTCATTTTTTTATGGAAAATTCCGAGCGATCGGGAATATATCGATGAATATTACGACTAACCAGATTACCGCCATTATTGGTCCTTCCGGCTGTGGTAAATCCACTCTTCTGCGTTCGTTAAACCGGATGAATGACCTGGTTCCGCATATACATACAGAAGGCCAGATCATTCTGGATGGCGAGGATATCTGCTTGCCTGGCGTGGATGTCGTGGATGTCCGCCGACGAGTTGGGATGGTTTTCCAACGACCCAATCCTTTCCCAAAGAGCATTTATGACAATGTTGCTTATGGTCCACGTTTATATGGCGTGCGCCGGAAACAAGATTTAGATGAGATTATCGAAAACAGCCTGCGCCAGGCAGCGCTGTGGGAGGAAGTAAAAGACAAACTCAACCAAACTGGGATGGCGTTATCCGGCGGGCAGCAGCAGCGTCTATGCATCGCGCGCGCCCTGGCAGTAGAACCCGAAGTAATCCTGATGGATGAACCGGCTTCGGCGCTAGATCCGGTGGCGACATTGAAGATTGAAGAGCTAATGCAATCACTCAAGAATAGCTACACGATTATTATCGTTACTCATAATATGCAGCAAGCGGCGCGGGTTTCTGATTTCACCGCCTTTATGATGATTGATAATCCCCAAACCCGCACTGGCATCCTGGTTGAATATGGTTCCACACCTCAAATATTTACGCGGCCCAAGAACCAACAAACGGAAGCATATGTAACTGGACGATTCGGATAATAATCCTCGAACCTGTTAAAACTATTCCACAAGAAATTGTTCATCATTTATTCTTATGGGTGTACAATTAGATTAAGAATATATTGAACCGTCACCTAAAGGTAGAAGCATGCCAACTCGCGAAACATATGAACGACATCTACGGCAGCTCCAGGACGAGATTCTCGTCTTGGGAAGTATGGCTGAACAGGCCATCATGGATTCAATTGAGGCTCTCAAAAAACGCGACCTGGAGATGGCAAGAAAAGTTTACATGGGCGATCAGGCGATTAATGAGAAGCGGTACGCCATTGAAAATGAAGTTATAACCCTGATTGCCACCCAACAACCAATGGCGCGTGACTTGCGTTTACTGGCAGCCATCCTGGAAATTAACACTGAACTGGAACGGATTGCGGACTACGCCAAAGGCATCGCACGGATCAATATACTCCTGGGCGATTATCCGTTGAAGATACCAATTGAGGATCTACAATTGATGGCTGAGAAAGGCCTGGATATGCTGCACCGTTCCTTGGGCGCTTTTATCAACCGGGATGCTGAGCTGGCTCGCCAGATACCCCTCGAAGATGAGCAGATGGATGCAATGTATAACCGCATTTATGGCGAGTCGATCGCCCAAATGATCGCAAATCCAATGTTGATTAATCGAACCAACTATATCGTTTGGGCGGCGCATAATCTGGAGCGTATGGGCGATCGAGTAACGAATATCTGTGAACGGATTGTATTCGTGGCGACCGGGGAAATGAAAGAACTGGATATTTCCGATGATGAAGCCACCAAACTGAGTTAGTCAGGAACTAGCGAGGGACGTATGAAGACAATTGCTTATATAGCTGCTGCCATCTTAATTTTCTTCGGGGTATTGTTCATCTATTCTGCATTCAGCTCTGATCCACCCGGCAGCCCAACAGGTTTATTCATAACCGGTTTAGTCAGCGTAGGGATAGGCTTTGGGTTTATCTTACTCGCAAGCCGCAAGAAATCCGTTGGTCAGGCTGCCGGTGACAATGTCACCCTCAAAATTGATCTTCCCGGCAACGTAAATCTTGATCAGCTAAAATGCCGTTCGTGTGGCGGTGCACTGACCACCGATAATATCAAAATGGCAGCCGGGGCACCGGTCGTCACCTGCCCCTATTGCGGAACCACCTACCAGTTGACCGAAGAGCCCAAGTGGTAAGATGTTCAATATGGAGGTTCGGATGAAAATCCTGCGGATAAGTTTACTTCTCCTAATCATCTGTCTGTTCCTGACGCCCTCCCAGGCGCTGGCACAAACTTATTATTTCTCGGTCGATAAAGAAGAAGTAAATGTTTATTGGCAGTCGGATGGGACGGCCTCTATTGATTATGTAATCGTCTTTAGTAACAGTACATCCGCCTCTCCGATCGATTATGTAGATATCGGCATCCCTAACTCAAACTTCGATACTACTAGTATTACTGCCGATGTCAATGGAACTCCTGTGAATGATATCTCACGCTCAGGCTTCCAGGGTAAAGGAGATGCTGGTGTAGCGGTTGGTTTGGGCAATCTGGCAATCCGCCCTGGACAGACCGGTCAGGTGCATGTCTTCATAGGAGTTGTCCGGGATGTCCTGCGGATGGATAGTAAAGATTCGAAGTATGCCAGCGCAGTTTTCTCACCCAACTGGTTTGGAAGTGAATATGTGACCGGGACTACTGATCTCACCGTGATCTACCACTTACCCGCGGAGGTGAAGCCAGAGGAGCCGCGTTGGCATGCTGCCCCAGCTGGTTTTCCATCTGAGCCAGAAGCTGCATTGGATCAAGATGAGCGGATCGTTTACATCTGGCATAATCCTCAGGCATCTGGATCAATACAATATCGTTTTGGGGCTTCTTTCCCCGCGAAGTACGTGCCTGCCTCGGCTGTTCCACGTCCATCGATTTGGGAAACATTGGGTATCGATCAAGGCACTTTTTTCGGCGGTTGTTTTTGCGTCGGTCTGGTTCTGTTCATATTCGGGATGGTTTATACAGCATTTCGCACTTCTGAACGGCGTAAATTACAATATTTACCGCCGCGTATCGCCATCGAAGGTCATGGGATTAAGCGCGGACTGACTGCGATTGAAGCTGCCATCTTATTAGAACAGCCTCTGGATAAAATCCTGACCATGATCTTATTCGCGGTGATTAAAAAGAATGCCGCCAGCGTGGTTACACGTGATCCGCTTGAAATTAAGGCCACTGATCCTCAACCAGCCGACCTGCAACCTTATGAGGTTAAATTCCTGGAAGCATTTAAGGAAACCGATAAAGCAAAACGGCGGAAATTGCTCCAAGAAATGATGATCGACCTGGTTCAGACCTTATCCTCCAAGATGAAAGGTTTCAGCCGGCGTGAAACGATTGACTATTACCGGGATATTATTAAACGCGCCTGGGAACAGGTTGAAACCGCTGGTACACCTGAGGTTAAAAGCGAAAAATATAACGAAGTCATGGAATGGACGATGTTGGATAAAAACTATGACCAGCGTACCCAAGATGTCTTTCGTACTGGACCAGTCTTCGTTCCGATCTGGTGGCCTCGTTATGATCCTGGATTTGGTCGGGGTGCCACAACAATTCCCAGCGGTGGGGGACCGGCCCCTTCTATAGGTCCGACTCCTGGCGGAGGACTCTCTCTGCCACATTTACCGGGTGCGGATTTTGCCGCATCCCTGGTGAAGGGAACACAGTCCTTCTCCAGCAGCGTTGTCGGCAATGTGGCTGAATTCACCAGCGGCGTCACTCAAAAAACAAATCCGGTACCAATCACTACCTCATCCGGTACGACTGGTGGCTCGCGCTCCGGAGGTGGGAGTAGCGGGGGTAGCACTCATTGTGTTTGTGCGTGCGCCTGTGCCTGTGCTGGCTGCGCCTGCGCCTGCGCCGGTGGTGGTAGATAGAGTTATCTACTAAATCTTGGAGTGGAAATAGTGATAACGCGAGCAAGGACTGATGAAAGGATTACAGAAAATTAAGTTTAAAATCCGTAATCTTAAATCAAAAATAAATTCTCCATCGATTCCTCGCCTATACCACTACGACCGGGAATGGAGCGGTGAACGCAGTCGCATCCACCTGAGGATCGATTCTGATGGCAGTGGATTATTACTGGTCAACGCCAGCCGTGTGATGCACCTGAATCCTACCGCAGCTACAATGGCGCACCTGATCTTGGATGGAAAATCCAAATCTGAGGCGATCCACCGCCTGGTTCAAACCTATCGTGTTTCACCCAGCCAGGTGGAACAAGATTATCAACAATTTTCGAACCAACTAAGTGAACTGATCCGCCCAGATGGCGCCTGCCCAATCCACGACCTGGAAATTGAGGTTACTGCTCCCTTCAGCACTCGACCTTCAGCTCCTTACCGCATGGATCTGGCGCTGACTTATCGGTGCAATAATGACTGTGCCCACTGCTATAATGCACGTCCACGTCAATATCCTGAACTGAATACGGACCAGTGGAAACTAATTTTAGATCGATTGTGGGAATTGGGTGTTCCGCATATCATCTTTACCGGTGGAGAACCTACCTTACGCCAGGATCTGGTTGAGCTCGTTGCCCACGCCGAACACAATGGTCAGATCACCGGAATCAATACCAACGCCCGCCGGCTGAGCGATCCACGCTTTGTCGCCCAACTCGTACAAGCCGGTCTGGACCACGTTCAAATAACCGTAGAATCACATCTCCCAGAAATCCATGATGGCATGGTACGCGCCCACGGCGCCTGGAAACAGACCATTACCGGCCTCGAAAATGTCCTCGAAAGCCCCCTTTACGTAATGACCAACACCACCATGTTGCGAGAGAACAGCCCTTATCTGGCAGATACCTTAGAATATCTGGGGGCTTTGGGAGTGCCAACCATCGGCTTGAACGCTTTAATTTATTCTGGTCATGGGTTAACCGTTGGAAGCGGACTGACCGAAGATGAATTACACCCGCTCTTGGAACAAGCCAGAGATATTACCGCGCAACATAACCAACGCCTGATCTGGTATACACCGACAGAATACTGCCACTTCGATCCAATGCAGCTCGAGCTAGGTGTTAAAGGTTGCACTGCGGCACGCTATAACATGTGCATCGAACCAGATGGCAGCGTGATTCCATGCCAATCTTACTACCAATCGTTGGGGAACCTGCTGAAAGATCCCTGGGATTCCATCTGGAATCATGATCTTTCTATCCGCCTGCGTGAGCGACAATATGTCTCAACCATTTGTCAGGATTGTGTATTGCTTTCCGAATGCGGTGGCGGTTGTCCCCTCAAGCCTCCCCAACCGCGCAATGCTCTGGACAATCGACGCCTAGCCTGAGGTTATCTATGCCATCCTTAATTAATGCTTTCCGAAATTTATTCAACCCAACCCGGCACCTTCCCGTGGGTATGTACCACTACATTTCACCACCTGATGATCCGCGCAATTATCATCTCCATCTACGATTAGAGTCCGATGGTCATGGCATCCTCCTGATCAATGGAACAACGATCTTACATTTGAACGAGACCGCGGCAGAATATGCTTATTATCTGGTCAACAACCAACCAGACGATCTTGTCGCACGTAAGATGGCCTCTCGTTACCATGTCAGTCTGGACCAGGCCCGGCAAGATTACCGTGATTTTAACGACCGCATCCAGACTCTAATTAACACCCCTGATCTAGACCCGGTAACCTTTTTAGATTTCGACCGGCACCAACCCCTCACGGGGGATATCTCAGCACCTTATCGCCTGGATTGTGCGATTACATATAACCTGCCCGTAACTGAATCCCCAGGCGCTGCGCCGACAGATCGCGTCAAGAGAGAGTTGTCCACGGATGAATGGTACACCATCCTGGATAAAGCCTGGAAATGGGGCATCCCTCATGTTGTCTTCACCGGTGGCGAGCCAACCTTACGTGAGGATTTGCCTGACCTGATCGCCCATGCCAGTCATAATGGCCAGGTGACTGGTCTGATGTGTGATGGGTTGCGCTTAGCCGATCAATCCTACCTCGATCTCTTATTACAAACTGGTTTGGACCATCTGATGATCCTTTATGAGCCCGATCAACCCCTTTCTCAGCAGGCTCTCCAAAATGCATTGGGTGTAGATTTATTTGTTGCAGTGCATCTAACCATCACCCTTCTCAAACAGTCCAAGATCCCGGGCATGATAGATGAGCTTGCTAACCGAGGGGTTAAAGCTATTTCTCTCACGATCCACGATCCCACTTTGGGGAATACACTCCTTGCAGCCCGACAGCAGGTTGCGGCGAATAAACTCGAATTGGTATGGAATCTGCCTGTTCCATATTCTGATCAACATCCCATCGCTTTGGAGACTGCCCAAGGAGTTCACCTGGAAGGTGCAGGTCGCGCCTGGTTATATATCGAACCTGATGGAGATGTACTTCCTACACAAGGTGTCAACCGGGTCTTAGGGAATTTGCTAACCGATCCGGTTGAAAAAATCTGGAAACCAGTTTAATAGTTTAAGCACTACAATAGCGATCCAGCAGATTAAAAGAATCCAGATCGGGAAGGAAATGTTCAATTCTGGCCGACTTACCGCCCAGCAATGGCATACTCGATTCAGCCAGCAAGCGACCTGGACACACGATTTACGACGCTATCTTTTCGAACGCTCGGGTATCCCCAATCCTGAATCGACTTTGCTTCGTCTGCTGGAGGTGGGTTGCGGCACCGGAGCGATCTTATCGGACTTGCCATATTTCACCAACCAGAACCCATGTCTGATTGGCTTGGATATTAATATCGAGTACCTGCAGCTCGCCAGAGAAAATGTACCTTCCGCCGGGTTGATCGCTGGCAACGCATATGCACTGCCCTTCGCCAGAAGAACATTTGACATCGTTTTCTGTCATTATTTGTTCCTCTGGTTACCAGATCCTTTGACCGCTTTACAGGCGATGCGCCAAATAGTCCGCCCTGGTGGGATTGTTATGGCCCTGGCGGAACCCGATTATGGTGGGCGGATTGATTATCCACAATCTCTGGCGCAAGTGGGCGAATTGCAACAGGTAGCCCTCCGCCGACAGGGTGCCGACTCTCAGGCAGGTAGAAAACTGTATGGTTTATTTCATCGAGCAGGATTGGTGGATATCGAAGGAGGGCTTCTGGGTGGTCAATGGAGCCAACGATCTACAATTGATGACATGAACGTAGAATGGATGATCTTACGGAATGACCTGGCAGGCAGTGTCTCTGAAGATCAATTGGCAAACCTGCAAGAAATCGATCAAATTGCTCGCCAAAAGGGAGAACGAATTCTTTTTGTACCCACTTTCTATGCCTGGGGACGTGTTCCCGCCTGAGATTCATTAAGCCTGGAGCATATTCACTCCAGGCTTCCATATTTCAAGACTTCATCCATTTTATTCTACAGGTAAACCGATCTCAATTTGACCATCCACCACTCGAGTTGGGTATACGGGGATGTCGACCACGGCGGGCATCGAAATCGCTTTTCCTGTTCGGACATCAAAACTACCCCCATGTCGTGAGCAGGTTATTTCTAAACCATTTAAGGTAGCGTCATCCAGGGGGTTATCATCGTGCGAACATACATCCTCGATGGCATACAATTGACCGGCAATATTAAATACGATGATTGGTCGCCCATCAATTGTGACGAACAAACGCTCCCCCTTGGGCAACTCATTGACGTCTGCAATCGGGATAAACTCACAGCGATCCGGGTCAAGCTTTCGATAGTTATACATAGTTTCTCAAAGGGATCATCCGATTTGGATTTTATTCTACTAAATCATCGGATGCCTCACCTAACCCATAAACGCCAGCCTTGAGTACTTTCAATGGAAGTAAGGCACACTTAAGGCGAACTGGTCCCAACTCCAGACCTAACAAATCTAGCACATCATCCTTCGTTAAGGACTTAATTTCTACGACTGTTTTTCCCAGGATCGCTTCCAAGAGAAGATCGGCAGAGGCTTGTGAGATCGCGCAACCATGACCATCGAACACAGCTTCTTCGATCCGACCATCCTCTCCCACTCGCAAATCTATGCGAATATGGTCGCCGCATAGAGGATTTTCATCCTCAAAGGAAATGTCGTGCGGATCAAGCGTTCCCTTGTGTATGGGATTCTTATATCGTTCAATAATTACTGCCCGGTAAAGATCATCCATTAGGCTCCGAATACTTCCTTCACTTTATAGATCGCATAAACCAACTGGTCAACTTCATTCAGTATATTATATAGATAGAAACTGGCTCTCGCTGTAGCCGGCAGATTGAACTTCTCATGTAAGGGCATTGCGCAATGATGTCCAGCCCGGATCGCAATCCCCTGGGTGTCTAATATCTGGGCGATATCATGGGGGTGGACTCCGGTTAGTGTAAAGGAAACCACTCCCCCTCTCACTTCTGCTGGTGGGCCAAATATTTTCACGCCTGGAATTTCCTCCAGCCTCTCTATTGCGTAAGAAATAATTTCTCGTTCGTGAGCAGCGATCGCTTCTAATCCTACTGTGGACAAGTATTCCACAGCCGCGCCAAACCCAATCGCCTCTGCAATCGCAGGGGTACCAGCTTCAAACTTGTGTGGCAACTCATTGGGTGCAAATGAACGAAGATGGACTCGCTTGATCATATCCCCACCGCCGAGGAAAGGAGGCATGGCCTCTAATATTTCTTTGCGACCATAAAGCACCCCAATACCCGTTGGTCCACACATCTTATGGGCGGAAAAGGCTAGAAAATCAGCATCCAGGTCCTGAACATCCACCGGGAAGTGGGGTACAGATTGGGCGCCATCCACCAGTGCGATGGCCCCTGCTTGATGAGCTAAATCAATAATATCTTTAGCCGGGTTGATCGTCCCTAAGACATTCGACATCTGAGTGAAAGACACCAAACGAGGTCGCTTTTGTAATAAATTCTGGTAAACCCCAATATCCAGCAATCCATCCGGAGTGACCGGAATAAATTCAAGGCGAAGATTGCGCTCAGCAGCCAGGATCTGCCAGGGAACCAGATTGGAATGGTGCTCCATCTCCGTCAATAGAATCATATCGCCAGCAATCAGGTTGGCGCGACCCCAGGTATACGCCACTAAATTTATTGACTCGGTGGTGTTACGTGTGAAAATCACCTGGCGAGGTGACGGGGAATTGATGAAACTCGCGACGCGCGTTCGGGCAGCTTCATACTGACCGGTGGCTTCCTCCGCCAGGGTATGTATCCCTCGGTGGATATTGGCATTTGAGTGCCGGTAGAAATCGTCCATCACCTGGATTACACGCGCTGGTTTTTGGCTGGTCGCAGTGGAATCTAAGTAAATTAACGGTACACCAGGTCGTACATCCCGTTGTAAGATTGGAAAATCCCCGCGAACTCGTTCAAGGGGTTGCGATGAAAACGATGCCTTCATGAGGAATTATTTTCCCTTTATTCGCTATCTCCGTTGGTAATTTTTATCGGTCGTGGGCGAGGGCGCCGGCGATGAAGCGCTTTTCGAATATTAGTTGACCCTTTAGTAAACCATAATACATGATCCGGAACCATCCAACCATCTGTTAAATACACATTTTCTTGAAACTGAATCGCGATCATTTTCGGATCTACTTGCACGACGGTTCCCTTAAGCCAATCGCGGACACGGTTCCCATCGCGGTCGTGGTCGCATAAAACTTCAATCCGGTCGCTAACCTCGAATGCTTCTTCCCGTTCAGGACCTGAAGTGAAATAAAGTCCAGTCAAAGAACCCTCCCATTTTTTTTGTAAAGATAATTTCCCGGAAGGTAATGACTTCCGGGAAGTGTTAATTTCAATCGTTCTACTCAAAATAACTCAACCCATCTTGTCAACAATGGCCTCCTGAAAGCGCATCCGCACTCCCTCGAAGGGGATCCGCTGCATTATGGGATCAAAGAAACCCTCAACGATCAACCGTTCGGCCTCCCGATATGGGATGCCACGACTACTCAGGTAAAAAAGCTGCTCGCGATCAATTTTACCAACAGTTACTCCATGTGTGCAACGCACATCATCGGCCAGTATTTCCAAACCCGGGATAGAGTCGGCCCGGGCTTGAGGGCTGAGTACCAGGTTGCGATTGGCTTGATAGCCATCCGTTTTTTGAGCGCCGGGCGCCACGTAGATCATACCTTGCCAGACAGAACGACTATGCCCACGTAACGCCCCTTTAAATAACAAATCGCTGGTTGTATGCGGTGCCAGGTGATTCTGCTGGGTATCGTGATCCAGATGTTGTAAACCATCGGTGAAATAAAAACCCGACATACGCCCGGTGGCTCCTTCGCCAATCAGGTTGATTTCTGAAAAGGTCTTGGTCAAGTGACTGCCGACGGCGCCGAAAATCCAATCCAGGTTTCCACCTCGTTCTACTTGAACCCGTTCATGGCTGAAATTCCAGACATGTTCTCCCCAGGATTGGAGCTCAACAAACCGTAAGTTTGCACCCGCGCCTACATGGATCTCGACGATACCCGCATGCAAAGTCTGTTCTTTAGTATCGGTATGAGAGGCAGCTTCGTGGACATATGTCAGCGAAGAGTCCTGCTCCAGGTAAATGAGTACATGCGAGAAATATGCCAGGCCGCTTCCCGGACCCCAAAGAATGCTGTGCAAGGGTTCACTTATCTGGACATTGCGCGGCACATACACGATAACACCCGTACGGGACATCGCTGCGGCCAAGGCCGCGAATTTTCCCTCATCCGCTTTGACAATCCGACCTAAGATTTTCCGTACAATTTCCGGATATTGAATCACTGCCGTCGCCAGGTCAGTAAATACAACTCCTTTGGCCGCCAGGTCTGGTCCCAGGTTAAGTTGGCTGCCAGTCGGTGTCAAAATCAGCTGACCACCATGCTGATCACTGACCAACGGCTGGAGCAACTCAGCCGGCACCGCTGGGAAATCCACGGAACCCGGCTCGATTTCATAGATCGATCGAAAGGATTTGCCACGCATGGTACGCAAGTCTGTTCGCCGCCAGGCTTCCTCACTCGTCGTGGGTAAAGGTAGTCGCTCATAAACTTCCCAGGCCTGGGCGCGATACTCATTAACAAAATCAGGCGCGCTCCCATCACGAGGCAGAGCCATTGTCATATCACGGGTAAAGGGTAAATCTCTCGACTCAGGCTTTTCCACCCGGCGCGTCCGCCCAACAACCACACGATTCGTCGCCATAGCTTACCCTATTGAACCTTCCATTTGTAATTGGATCAGCCGGTTCATCTCGATCGCATATTCCATTGGTAATTCCTTAACTAATGGTTCGATAAAACCCGATACCACCATCGTGGTGGCTTCTCCTTTAGTTAGACCGCGGCTCATCAGGTAAAATAGCTGTTCCTCCCCTACTTTAGAGACTGAAGCTTCATGCCCAATTGTCACATCATCTTCGTCAATTTCGATATAGGGATAGGTATCTGAGCGTGCCCTATCATCGAGTAACAAAGCATCGCAAACGACATTCGAGCGCGTATTCTTCGCGCCCTTGTAAACCTTGAGTAAACCCCGGTAGGATGCCCGGCCGGTACCCCTACTGATAGATTTTGAGGTCACCTTGCTGCTGGTATTCGGTGCAAAATGGATCACTTTACCGCCAGCATCCTGGTGCTGACCAGGACCAGCGAAGGCCATCGAGAGTATTTCGCCGTGTGCACCCGGTCCCAATAAGTAGCAAGAAGGGTACTTCATGGTTAGCTTCGATCCCAAATTAGCATCCACCCACTCCATTATGGCACCTTCGTGGACCAATGCACGTTGAGTGACCAGATTATAAACATTCGTTGACCAGTTCTGGATCGTGGTATAACGCACCCGGGCGCCTCTCTTTACCACAATTTCAATAACACCACTGTGTAAAGAATCAGTCGCATATATTGGCGCAGTACATCCTTCTACATAATGCACCTGTGCGCCTTCATCAGCAATGATCAAAGTCCGTTCGAACTGGCCGATGTTGGCAATATTCAAACGGAAATAAGCCTGCAAAGGAAGATCAACCTTCACACCCTTCGGGATATAAATAAACGACCCGCCAGACCAGACTGCGCTATTCAACGCAGCGAATTTGTTATCTTCGATTGGGATGATGGTTCCAAAATACTCTTTGAACAAATCGGGGTGTTTACGCAGACCATCTTCGATACTTAAGAATATGACCCCCTGCTTTTCCAGGTGTTCGAGCAATTTATGATAAACCATCTCCGATTCATACTGGGCGCCGACCCCAGCCAGGAACTTCCTCTCCGCCTCGGGGATACCTAAACGATCAAAAGTATTCTTAATCGTCTCCGGGACATCATCCCAAGATCTGCTTTCCATCTCGGCAGGCTTGATATAATAGTAAATATCGTCCAGGTTTAAATGGCTCAAGTCACCGCCCCAGGTAGGCATCGGCCGTTTATGGAAATGATCCAATCCTTTTAGCCGGAACTCCCGCATCCACTGGGGTTCACCCTTCATCTCAGATATTTGTTCAACGATCTGGCGATCCAAACCTTTGCGCGACTTAAACACATATGTCTCGGGATCACTGAAACCATATTTATAGTCACCAACACCATCAAAAATTTTCGCGTCACTCATCATCAACCTCAAACACCAGTACGTTGGGAAAAGTTGTTGTGCAGAATAAACTGGCTGACCGTGAGAACAATCTGTCCTCAGGTATTTTGTGCTTCTACCTTTTCTCGCACCCAATCGTACCCATGCTCCTCGAGATTCAAGGCCAGGTCCGGACCACCTGTTTCAATGACCCGCCCATCGAGCATGATATGAACGAAATCGGGTTTGATATAATTCAAAATACGTTGGTAGTGGGTGATCACCAGAATCCCCATCTTCGGCCCTTTCAAGGTATTGACTCCTTCCGAAACGATCCGCAGTGCATCAATATCCAATCCCGAATCGGTTTCATCCATCACTGCAATTTCAGGTTGCAATGTAGCCATTTGAAGCACCTCGGCGCGTTTCTTTTCACCACCAGAAAAACCATCGTTTAAATAACGACCAGCAAAAACGCTATCCATCTTTAAGAGTTCCATCTGACCCCTCAGTATTTTGCGGAATTCGGGGATCGCAATACCCTTATCTACAGGATTACTGGCACGCCGGTGAGCGTTGATCGCGGTACGAAGAAAATTCGCGACAGTTACGCCCGGGATGGCCACAGGATATTGAAAAGCCAGGAACAAGCCAAGGTGCGATCGTTGATCAGGCTCCAACTCGAGGATATTTTGTCCCTTAAACCATACTTCCCCTTCAGTTACCTGATAGTTAGGGTGCCCCATTAGCGTATAAGCCAGGGTAGATTTCCCTGTACCATTTGGTCCCATCAAAGCATGAACTTCGCCCTGGCGCACGGTTAAATTTACACCCCTGAGAATCTCCCGTCCCTCAATGCAGACATGTAAATTTCTGATGACCAACTCTGACATGAGACTGACTCCTTACTGGATTGTGTTTATTGGCGCAAACCCGCTGATTATAGCCGCGCCGGAAAACAAAGTCAATATTTAGCATAAAAATCTAAATAATCCCCTAAATTATATCAGCGATATGCCCACTCGTCAATAATATTTAGGATAATCATCTTAAATATTGACAATATCCTGTCGCGATGTTATACTCTTGGAATATCTAGAAAATTATTATGCCTACTCCAGGAAAAGTTATGGTAGACGAGAACGAACGCGCTAAGACAACCCATGAACGCGTATTAAAGACCCTGCTTATTCACCAACGCTGCTCAATCAACGAGATTGCTGAAGCTGTCCAGATCAATCCGATTTCCGTACGGCACCATATCAATCGCCTCGAAGCAGAGGGACTGGTGACATCGGAGGAAGAACGGCATGGGGTGGGGCGTCCTCGTCGGCTTTACTTCCTTACAGAAAATGGTCATGAACATTTTCCCTCTCGTTATCTCCGGCTTATCCTGCGTTTGTTGCGCCAGCTCAAAGAAACCCTCCCTCAACCACTGGTAAATAAACTCTTTGCGGAAATGGCGCATGAACTGGCTGCGGATTATGCGGATGAATTGGGGAAACTAACGATGGAAGAACGACTGGAACTAGTTAAAGAGTTGCTGACGAAAGAGGGCTTTGAGGTTGATTGGGAAAAGCAGGGCGACTATTATCACATTCGCGAAAGGAATTGTCCTTACTATCATTTAGGGCAGGATCATCCGGAAGTGTGTTCGGTGGATCAAACATTGATCTCAACTGTCCTTTCAATGCCGGCGGAGAAAATCCTGTGTGTGCTGCAAGGAGATACTCACTGTACTTTCGTCGTCCCAGATCTGACAAGTATGGAGAAAGGGATTGTATGAGTACCTCTACCCAGGACAGACCTGCGGTGGTTTGGCAGGCAGAAAAAACCCATCCTGAACTAATGGAGCCGTTTCGTGAGGCGATGCGCCAGATTGTTGATCCAGAAATTGGGTTTGACATCCTCCAGTTGGGTTTAATTCGTGACTTAAAAATTGATGATCAACAAGCACACATTACTATGATCCTGACCACACCGTTCTGCCCCTATGGACCAGCGATGCTCGAAACGACCCGTCAGAAAGCCGAAGAGATTCTGAAACGACCGACAAACCTCGAATATGGCATGGAGATGTGGGATTTTTCAATGATGGAAGAAGGAGTCGGAGCGGATTGGGGATTATATTGATGAAAGGATAATCAGATTGCGACGCACAAACAAGAAAACCATTTGTGCGTCGCTTTTGATTTTTGGCAAACTTCTTGCAATCATAACTAAAATAAGGTAGGATGATATTGATGGATAACGACCCCACACCTGCACCGCCTCAAACGAAAATTCCAATTGGCAGGATCACTTTCTCAAACCTCCAAATTATTATCGTTGTCGCCTTTTTTTTAGCCACACTTTTTACGGCCTGGACGCCGGGCGAGTCATTTTCATTTTCTACTGAAAGACCCCTCGTTTTTACAGTCAATCCCACTCCCTCTAAAGCTGGTGCCCCAACCGACACGCCTCGAGCTCGCCCCTTAATTGGTATTGTTGCCGGCCACTGGGGAAACGATTCAGGAACAGTTTGCGATGATGGTTTTACTGAGGGGCAATTGAACCTTACGGTGGCATCTTTGGTCCAAAAATTTTTAGCCAATCATAGTTATGATGTCGATTTATTTAAGGAATTCGATCCTAAATTAAACGGATACAAGGCTTCAGCATTGATCTCGATCCATGCTGATTCGTGCCAATATTTAAACGATCAAGCGACTGGTTTTAAAGTCGCCGCCGCATACGCGAGTCCACATCTTGATCAGGCTACTCGATTGGCTGCTTGCCTGCGGAATCGTTATTCCCAGGCCACTGGTTTACCTTTGCATAGCACTAGCATCACCAAAGATATGACCAGCTATCATGCTTTTAATGAGATAAATGAAAATACCCCCGCTGCCATTATTGAGGTTGGCTTTTTAAACCTGGATCGTTCGTTATTAACCGATCATACCGACCTGGTCGTTCAGGGCATCGTCAATGGCATTGTATGCTTTATTAACAATGAAGAAATATCACCTCAGCCAACCCAGACAGCAATAACTCGACCCACTCCCACCTCAACCCAGTCAGCGCCATGAAATTGTCCAGTGACGCAGTCCAGCATGCATTACTAGAAGCAAAACGAGCTCTTAAACAAGGGAATCGTCGCGTCGCACGTCAATGGGCGCAAAAAGCAGCTTCTTTGGCGCCCAACCGGGAAGAGCCCTGGTTAATTTTAGCTGCAATCGCCTCACCCCGGGCCAGTCTGTCCTATCTGAAGCGGGTTCTTGAAATCAATCCCCACAGCCAGGTAGCCCGGAAAGGGATGCGCTGGGCAATCAAACGGTGGCGCATCAGCCTGACCTCTCCACCCACAATCGTCCGGCGTCAATTAGTGCAACCCATCCCTACCGAGGCGCTCATCCATCGGAAACCAGCGGTTTTACCTTGGACAATCGTTGTGATCTGTTTGTTAGCCATGGCGTTTCTATGGGCGACGGATTTTAATCTGAGCCAGGCGTTCGCCAGTAGCCCAGCGTCCGCAGCACGTCAGAGCTTCGATAAAGAAACCCGCACTCCTACTTCAACTGCAACCTCCACATCAACAGCGACGTTCACACCTACACCGACCGCCACCGACACGCCTACACCCACCGATACAGCCACCCCAACCAATACCCCGACTTTGACCTCAACATCTACACCTACCTTTACCCCTACCGCTACCCAGGTTGTAGCGAAAAAGAAGAAAGTAAACTCACCATCTGCGCCTGATAACGCTGGAAACTTACCGAATGTAGCTGCAAACGAGCGTTGGATCGATGTTGATTTATCTCAACAACGAACATATGCTTACCAGGGTGATACAATTGTTGCCACATTCATCGTCTCAACGGGTACATGGCTCCATCCCACAGTTACGGGCCAATACCGAATTTATGTCAAATATTTGTATGCTGACATGATCGGACCAGGTTATTATCTCCCAGACGTGCCCTATGTAATGTACTTTTATAAAGGATATGGTATACATGGCACATACTGGCATAGCAATTTCGGTACCCAGATGAGTCATGGCTGTGTAAACTTATCGATATCTGATGCCGCCTGGGTTTATAATTGGGCTTCAGTCGGCACCCTGGTCAATGTCCACCCTTGAGAGACCTGTAAGGTCGAGGATTAAAATGCCAACCAAAGCTCTATTTGCTGGCCTGGTCTTCGATGAACAAGACCGCACTGTTGAAGTTGTTTACGTGGGAGATGAACCGTGTTATGTGGTTAACGATGCGGGGTTTCGGCGGCATATTCCATCGGAACTGGTTGATCGGCAAGTACTCCAGGCAATGCAAGAGATGATTGAAGGTCACGAAGATTTAATCACCGACCAGGCAGCCAAAATGCTCGGCCAGGATGATATCTTCTCCCGGGCGATGATTGCTTCCCAGATAAAGAACATCGATCAGCAATTTGATAATTTACTGGAAGCCGGATTACCGGAGGAAAGTCTTGCCTATATGGGACTGATGGGGTTCCGAATCCGGATCAATGTCCATGGTGAAGTCATTGATATCGAACAACCGGGGATGATTGCGCCAGACGACGAAGACTAGCAGTTATTTTGGAGATACCCGCTAATGGCTTCTGAATTTATTATCAATGTTACTGAAGCTGATTTCGAAATTCAGGTGCTGGCCTATTCTCAGCAAATACCTGTCATAGTAGATTTCTGGGCCGAATGGTGCGCTCCTTGTCGGGTACTCGGACCGATTTTAGAGCGCATAACGATTGATGGTCAGGGAAATTTCCGCCTGGCAAAACTAAACGTAGACGAGAATCCGAACCTCGCCACCCGTTACAATGTCCGCAGCATCCCGGCGGTTAAGGCTTTCAAAGACGGCCGTATGGTCTCGGAATTTTTAGGTGCCAAACCCGAACCACAGGTCCGAGAATTTATTCGCGCCATTGCTCCTAATCCAAGCGATTTGGCGATCGAAAAAGGTAATAGTCTGCTGGCTATGAAACAAATCAGGAACGCTGAAAAGGTTTTCCGTCAGGTGATGATTGATATGCCCGAGAATACCCAGGCTCAATTAGGTCTGGCAAAGAGCCTGCTTCTGCAAGGTCATGTTGAAGAGGGCAGCCTGATATTGGCCAGCCTTCCGCCCAGCCGTGAATATTCTATCGCTGAGTTGCTCCGTCCCTTAGCAACGGCTTTACAACAAGTTGAACTAACATATCAACCATCCTTATATTTATCAGAAGCAAACCCCCTAGATGCCGCTTATCAAAATGCATTACGGCTATTTATCAAGGGAAATTATGAAGCTGCCATGGATGGTTTGATCGATATTTTACGTCAGGAAAAACGCTATCGCAATGGAGAAGCCCGTCAGGTAATCCTTGGAATGCTTGAGTTGCTGGGTGATAATGAGCTAACTCGTCAATATCGTAACGAACTTGCTTCTGTACTATTCTAATTAAATAGAAAACCCCACTATGCCGTGTGCTGCTAAGTTTTGAACCTGCCTTCGCAGGTTGGGGACCTCCGTCAGATTTTTGCCTTGGCCGAAGCCTATCGCATCTACCTGAAGATAATGGGCCCCTAATTAAGAGTGTTGGCTCAAAACCGGGTGCGCAGCATCACGTGCACAGCAGGGCAAATATTTTATACCATGAATCCAACTGAATGAATAGATGATTCAAGATTAAACTTTTACTCGGTCACGGATAAACGCGCTTGATGGTACGCGGATAGGCAATTGCTTCACGGATATGGTTTATTCCAGTGAGCCAGGTAACGGTTCGTTCGACACCCAGTCCAAAACCGGCATGTTGAACACTGCCGAAGCGGCGCAAGTCAAGATACCATCTGAAGGCATCTTCGGGCAATTTATTTTCACGAATTCGCTGTAACAATAGCTCATAGTTCGATATGCGCTCACTGCCGCCAATAATTTCGCCATACCCTTCAGGTGCCAGCAAATCCACGCTCTTGCATACTTCCGGTCTCCCGGGCCAGGGTTCCATATAAAATGCCTTAACCGCCGTTGGATATCCATAAACAAAAACCGGCTTTTCGAAGTGTTCCGTGAGGGCAGTCTCATGCGGAGCGCCAAAGTCCATCCCCCATTCGATCTTGAGCAACTCTTTCTGTTCTTGGTCCTGGGTTTCAGCATGGATTTGTTCGATCATCTTTATGGCTTCATCGTATGAGATGCGCGGAAAGGGTGGTTTCACTTGTTGCAACCAGCTGGTATCTCTCCCCAAGGATTTGAGCTCAGCCTGACGATCCGATAATACACGTTGGACAATGTGGCTGACAAACTGCTCCTCAACTTCCATTAAACCATCCAAATCACAAAAAGCGATTTCTGGTTCGACCATCCAAAATTCAGTTAGATGGCGGCGTGTTTTCGATTTCTCGGCGCGAAATGTTGGTCCAAAACAGTACACTCTACTAAACGCAAATATATCGGCCTCATTATAAAGTTGACCGCTCTGAGCCAGATAAGCCACGCCTTCATCGAAATAAGGGGTTTCGAACAAGGTCGTCGTGCCTTCACAAGCCGCTGGAGTCAGGATGGGGGTGTCCATGTTGGTGAATCCATGGGTATCCAGCCACTCACGGATTGCGCTGATAACCGTAGACCGGATGCGCAGGATCGCCCATTGGCTCGGCATACGAATCCACAAATGACGATTGTCGAGGGCAAAATCTACTCCGTGTTCCTTGAGCGACATTGGATAATCTTCGGAAGCGGTCTGAATAATTTCTAAATGCTTCACACCGACTTCGAAACCACCTGGGATGCCTGGGGCGCGTTTGTCCGCTCGCACAGGACCGGTGATGATTACCGACGACTCCTGCGGCAGATGTTGAATATGATCAAACAAAGCTTCATCAAGGTCATTCTTAAAGGCGACGCATTGAACAAAACCAGACCCATCCCGGACGAGTAAGAATGTCAACTTTCCCTTATCAGTCCGGTTGTACACCCATCCCTGGATGGTTACTTCTTGCCCAACAAAATCAGCTATTTTCTCAACGCGGATCACAGACATATTTGATTACTCCTGCACATCAATTTTAATATGTAATTCTTTCAACTGGGCGGGGTCTGCTGGTGAAGGTGCGCCTGCCATGACGTCACGCGCAACCTGGTTCTTAGGAAAAGCTATCACCTCACGGATATTCGGCGCATCGGCTAAAATCATGCAAATCCGGTCAATCCCAGGAGCAATCCCACCGTGCGGTGGTGTACCATACTCGAACGCCTCCAGCATATGGCCAAATCGCTGGCGAGCAACTTCAGGTTCAAGCCCAATCAGTTGAAATACCTTTTCTTGCAAATTACGGTCATGAATCCGAATTGATCCACCGCCAACTTCGTAGTTGTTGAGCACCAGGTCATATTGCTGGCCACGTGCTTTATCGGGTGCGGTGTCTAAAAGCGGGACATCTTCGGGCATTGGAGCTGTAAACAAATGATGGCTGGGATCCCAACGCTGTTCTTCCTGGTTCCAGGTGACGAAGGGAAAATCAATCACCCAACAAAAAGCAAGGATATTGGGATCTGCCAACCCGAGGCGATCGGCCAAAAACACGCGCAAGCGACCAAGGGATTCGTACACAACGGCTGGTTTGTCAGCTACGAACAATAACAGATCACCCGGCCTACCTTCCAAACGCTCGATCATGGCTTGCTGGCGTTCCATCGAAATAAATTTCGCAAAGGAAGAACGTTGGTCGCCATCCGGAAGGAGGGCGATATAAGCCAATCCTTTCGCGCCATACTTCTTGACAAATTCAGCCAGTTCATCCAGCTCTTTACGGCTGTAATACGCCAATCCGCCAGCGTTTATACCACGCACGTGCCCCCCCGCCTCTACTACGCCATCAAAAACCTTGAATCCACTGCTGCTCGCCAGATCGGTAACATCTTTCAACTCCATTCCATAACGAATGTCTGGATTATCTTTACCAAACCGGTTCATCGCCTCTACATAGGTCAGGCGTGGAAAAGGTGAAGCCAACAAGCGCTTATGGGGTACCACCTCCTCAACCAGACGGGTAAACATCTCTTCAACCAACATCATTATGTCTTCTCGCTCAACAAAGGACATCTCCAGATCCAGTTGGGTAAATTCGGGTTGCCGATCACCGCGCAGGTCTTCATCTCGGAAACAACGAGCGATTTGGAAATAGCGTTCAAACCCTGCGATCATTAAGAGCTGTTTTAGCTGTTGGGGAGATTGAGGTAATGCGTAAAATTCACCTGCATGGACTCGAGAGGGAACCAGGTAATCCCGTGCCCCTTCAGGAGTTGTCTTGAAAAGGATGGGTGTCTCAATTTCAAGGAAGCCACGCTGGTCCAGGTAATCGCGGATAAATTTCACCAATCGGTGACGTAATTCTAAATTTCGTCGCATCGGCTCCCGGCGTAGATCGAGATAGCGGTAGCGCAAGCGGGTATTCTCGTCAATTTCTTCATCGCGGATCAAAAAAGGTGGGGTCTTTGCAGGATTGAGAACTCTGGCCTGGAGAATGGCAACTTCAACCTCACCAGTGGGCATATTTGGATTCTCCATGCCAGCCGGTCGGATATGCACTATTCCCTCGACCTGTATGACCCATTCCTGACGAGTATCTTCAATGATTGCTTGTATCTCAGGGGTCGTTTCTGGACCCGTCAGGACCTGGACAATACCAAACCGATCACGTAAATCGAGGAATGTTACCCCACCATGATCGCGCCTGCGGTTTACCCAGCCTGCCAGGGTCACAATTTGTCCTATATGCGTTGACCTAAGTTCACCACATGTGTGTGTCTTATACATAAGGCCTCCTAAAAATAAATCGCCCTTCGCGGGTTGCGTCGGGCGATTGTTCGGTAAGATTATCCTTCAGCCAGCAGGCTGCCTGATCTTTCCCGCCCGACGCGCGGCAATATTATCGCTATTATTAGCCCCGCCCCATCGTGAAAAATCAGTGGTGATCATGAGATACTTCACTCCAAAACCATTTTTCAGGTTGCCGCATTATAGCAGGATTTTCAATAAGAGGGAAGCTAGTTGGTAGAATTCTCTTCGTTCTTCCCTGTATCGCTTCCTCCTGCCAGTTTTTCTTCCCCCTTCATACCTGAAGAGAGGTGGAACTCGCTGGGACGCTCGCCTCGCTCAAACCCGGCCAGGACAATCACTAACTGCGCAGGTTGGTCGCTACAATTACGCCAATGATGATTCAGTTAAGCTGCTAAAAGTAAACTATCACCGGCTTTTAGTACGTCTTATCCTCAACCTGGTACTCAACCTCTCCAGTGAGACAGATGACAAATTCATCGCCAGTGTGGAACATACCATAGGGTCCACTGTTTGCACCCCCTTCCAGAGTGAGCATAAATGGTTCGACATGATCTATAAATGCTTCTCCGCCCAGTCCTTCCCAGAGACCATTAGGAAACTCTACTCGTTTCCGCTCATCAGAGCGACAGCAGACAATATTATCCCGCGGAGGTTCTAAGCGGAAAAAAGCGGTGATAGGGACGCCCAAGGCTTCAGATATTTTATAAAGTGTACTCACCGAGGGCGAAGTACGCGCATGCTCAATCATAGACAACGCATTGGTGGATAATCCGCTGGCGCGCGCCAGTGAACGCATCGACTTCCCTCGCTCCGTATGCAGTTGGCGTAAACGTGCACCCACATCAACCGGTAGAACATCACGATCAAAATCCATTCAATCCCTCCCCTATCAGCGTAAGAAGATAGTGTTATATTAATAGATACATTATACTCAAAATGAACCAATTTCATGTACGCGAGGATGGTAATCCGGAATATGCGAATATTATGGACTTATTGCCAAGATTTATTAGTCAGAAAAGGTGATAAAGTAATCGACATCGTATGACGAATGACATTTAGGAATAAAACACTATTTGATACAATTCAAGTATAGTGATTTAATTAATTTAATTAGCATCAAATGGTGCTAAAACAAACCAGACGAACTGGGCGATTCGCCCTTGACCGAGCCGTTATTGATAAGCCTTTTTAAATTCTATCTCGAGGAAGGGATTGAACGGGTAGGGAAACATTCTCTAAGGGCTGTTTAATGAAATAACCGTGAGTGTTAACCCAGTGGTGGGTTGGAACCCACGGTCTGAAAAGGAGCAATTTATGTCAAGAATCAAATCCCTTGAAGATCTAAAGCGAATTCGGGAGGAAGCATTAGGAAAAAGCAGAGTAAGAACAACCTCAGGCAAAGTACAGGTTAATATAACTATGGGCACTTGTAGTATCGCAACAGGTGCCCGTGATACTATGAACGCAATTTTAAATTTCATCGAGGTAAACGGTTTGAGTGGGATCATCGTTACACAAACCGGTTGTATTGGCATGTGTGAACGCGAGCCAATCGTTCAAGTTACAATCGGTATTGGGGATAAAATCACCTATGGAAAAGTGAATCCTGAGGCGGCCGAGCGGATTATGAAAGAGCATGTTATAAGTGGTCAGGTGGTGAAGGATTTTGTTGTTCCAACCTGAGCCACATTCGTAGATTATTAACCTAAAGTATATTACTCGCTGCTGAAAGGTATTACAGAAGTATCCATGGCTAATCGCTCACACGTCCTTAATTAATTGGACCCTGAATGTTTGAAGCGAGGCACTCATACAGTCCAGGATGCCTTTCAAGTGGTAGTCGGCGATGAGGCGCTCGGATCACCCAAGCTGAACTAA
>CAYGZL010000020.1:0-5691 GCA_964354345.1 uncultured Anaerolineaceae bacterium
CTGCTGAACAGCAGCTTTTGGGGACGGTTTGGTTGGGGGCACGTTTCGTTGCCCTGGCGCTACAGTTACCGGCTGCTGGGCTACCTGGCATTGCTCAGCCTGGCGGCGGCGCTGGTTTGGGGAGCACGCTCGCTTCGCCGTCTGCCGTGGCCTGCTCTTGCGATCCTGGGTCTGGCGGCGCTCTTCCTGTGGGGCCTGACATTGGTGCGCGGCTCCAATTACATGCTGCAGTTCCGCCATGTCTATTACCCGGTGGCGCGCCATGCCTACCCGGTGATCCTGCCGACCTGGCTGTTGCTTTCTGCCGGCGGGCTGGCTCTGCTCAAGGTACCGGAACAGTGGATGCACTCGCCAGCCTGGCTAAAAGGAGTGCTGTATCTGGGTTTCCTGGTTTGCCTGGCGCTGTATGCCCTGTTCAGCCTCGTGGGGTATTATGCCTGACCGGCAGGGAACTATGAATCAAAGCTGGGTACGCTGGGTTTTGCTTCTCATCCTGGTTGCTGCGCTGGGTCTACAGCTCTTCAACGCTGCCCAGAAAAGCCTGTGGGAGGACGAGGCCGCCCTGGTGTGGAATTTGCGTTATAACCCGGCGGGCGTGCAGGGCATGCTGAGTTGGGAAGTCCATCCGCCTTTGTATGTGGTTCTCTTGTCTGGTTGGGCAAGCGTGTTTGGGTATAGCGAGCTGGCTTTACGCTCGTTTTCGTTGATTTTCTTGCTGCTGGCGCTGATCATGATCTACGCCTTAACCCGTGAACTGTTTGGCGACCCCACCGCGTTGCTGGCGCTGGCGTTAGCGGCTTTTTCGCCGGTGGTATTGCTCTATGGTTCGAGCGTCCGTTATTATTCGCTGGTGGCCCTGCTGACCTTACTGGCAGCCTATTGCCTGGTGCTCTATCTGAAGCGCAATCACTGGCTCTATCTGGTGGGGTATATCCTGGCTGCCACTGCCCTGTTGTATTCATTATATGCCGCCGCCGTGGTGCTGGTCGCCTGCAACCTGGGTTGGTTAGCAAGTAGGTTGCGCAAGTCGGAATCCCGAATGGCGAAAGCACCAACAGCGGAACCACGCTCTACAGAGCCTCCGTTTACACTAAATTCGCCCCGCGACACAGGTCGTTCCTGGTGGAGTCTGGCAGCCTGGGTTGGGGCGCAAATTCTGATCGCAGCTTTGTTTTACCCCGGTTACCAGTTGCTATCGAGTGTGCTCCAGCGTAATCCGGAAGCAGTCAGTTCATCCAACTGGATGGTGGAGGTTGCCCGCCGCCTGGCCTATTTAGGCTACGCCTTCAGCGTGGGCGAGACCATCTCACCGGCCAATCCGGTTGCGTGGATTGGACTGCTTTTGGTGGCAGTCGTTGCAATCTATGCCCTGGTCGCCCGGCGCAAGAGCTTCGCATTCTGGCTGCTGGTCGTCTTCTTTGGGGTGATTGCGTTGGCCAACCTGGCGATTAGCCTGAACGCCACCGTGGCCATCACCTGGCAGAACCTGCCTTATCGAGCGTTCTACGCCTATCCTTTCCTGGTCATCTGGCTGGCAGCAGGCATCACCGCCTTCCGCCCGCGCCTCGCCGTGGGGTTGGCTGCCATGCTCCTGCTCGTCTTTGCAGTCGGCTTGTACAATAACCTGACCAACCGCCAGTACCTGCGACCGATTTACACGGTTCCCTGGCGACAGATTATCAGCGACCTGCAATCGAAAGCCAGGCCAGGCGCCGCCGTGCTGTGTAGCTATAGCGATTTTGCCTGCCCATATTACGCTTTGGAATTCGGTTTGAGCCCGAATTTTCCCGACGGTTGGTCCAAGGTCGTCGCAAGTAATCCCCCTGAGGTGTGGTACCTGCGCACCAACCGGACGCTGGACTATTCCTCCAAAGCGGTGGATGATGCGCTGGTGCAGCAAATCCGTAGCCAATATCCCCGCCAGGCGGTCACGAATTACGCACCCCAGGATGCCTCGGTGCGCCGCTTCAAGCAGCTTTTCTTGCGCCAGGATGATTTTGAATATCGGGTCAATGTATACCAGTTCAGTCCATGAGGGTATAAGATAGAGGGAGGTTGGGCGATGAACGCCTTGGTGAAACAACGCTACGCTGGTTTTTACCACGCCGGCATTGGGTTATTCTGCCTGCTTGGATTGGTCGGGGTGTTGGCTGGGTGCAGGTCGAATATTCCGCTGCCAACCGTGCAGGATCGTGTGCAACCCACGTTGGCGACCACGACCTTGCCAACCCCGCAGCAACCTGATGCCACGCCTGAGCTGGCTGCCACAATCTCCCCCGACTCAACACCAACCTTAGCGCCCCCTTCTTTCCCGATAAGCGGTATCGAGATGCATGCCATCGCGCCAGCCAATGTCCTGGAATACGTGGTGGAATCCGGTGCTTACTGGATTCGTCGCAATGCCTTGCTTTGGTCGCAGGTGGAACCCGAGCCGGGGGCGCGCAACTGGGAGGCAATCGCTGGTCTGGAGGTAGAGCTTAAAACCGCTGCAGCCAATGGACTCCACGTGATTTTAGTGATTCGCAGCACGCCAGCCTGGGCCCAAAAATATCCTGGTGTTGCCTGCGGACCCCCCGCCCCGGACAGGCTGGCGGCTTTTGCCAGTTTTATCCACGCAGTGGTGGCACGCTACAGCATCCCGCCTTATTCGGTTAAATTTTGGGAGATCGGCAATGAGCCCGATGTGGACAAATCCCTCCCGCCCGACAGCCAGTTCGGCTGCATGGGCGAGGCCGGCGATCCCTATTATGGCGGGCGCTATTACGCCGACATCCTGAAGGCGGTCTATCCGCAGGCGAAAGCAGCCGACCCACAGGCGCAGGTTCTGGTCGGTGGTCTCTTACTGAACTGCGACCCGGTAAATCCGCCCGAAACCGCGCCCGGTTCTGGCGTCTTGAGCGACTGCACCCCCTCTCGCTACCTGGAGGGTATTCTGGAGAACAGCGGCGGCGACTTCTTCGATGGCGTCAGCTTTCACGCCTATGATGTCTACCAGGGCGCCTTGGGGCAATACAGCAATCCCAACTGGCATGCCGCCTGGAACACCAGCGGACCTGTCCTGATTGCCAAGGCGCGCTTTTTGCGCAGTGTGTTAGCGAAATACAACCACCCGGAGAAATACCTGGTCAATACCGAGGTGGCGATCATCTGTGGGCGCGACGGCACTGAACCCGCCTGCCAAACAGAGCAGCATGAGCTGACCAAGGCGTATTATCTGGCCCAGGTGTATGCCAGCGCCGCCGCGGAGGGTTTGCGCGCCAACATCTGGTACAGCATCACCGGCTGGCGGGCTTCGGGTCTGTTGTTGCCTGATCTTACGCCCGGAAAGGCCTACCAGGCGTTCCAGGTCAGCGCCGTCCAGCTAAAAGACGCATACTTCGTAGACGCGCTGAGACAATTCGATGGCGTGAAAGGATATATTTTTGCTCGTGGTCAGCAGTTCGTCTGGATCCTGTGGTCGGCTGATGGTCAGGAGCACACTCTTGCGCTGGTTTCTACACCCGCCTCCGTGACCGATGTTTTCGGCAATTCCCTTCCCCCGACTCAGCCAGTCACGGTCACGATGATGCCGTTGTACCTGACCTGGACTCCCTGAGCTGAAGATGTAAATCCTGAACCGGTTATGGTTTTATAACAGTGAGCTGTCGGTATGTTGGTGGCTCACTGTTCGTTTAACCCAATACTCCTCCTATTTCTGATATCCACTTCTCAACCCAATCGTTTTATGCAATAAGAGAGTAGTACGACTAATTCAGGATTTTTACCAACTTCAGGTTATATTTTGACATTCCAAAAAAGCCTATAACAGACTTCGATCGGATAATCTCCTCCTTACAACTTGACGATTGCTCTTCGAGGATCACTGCTGGGAAGATATAAAGATAGAAATGAGATAGTTTTACATCTTCACCATCGTAATGGCTTTACTGGCTGTGGCCACCATCCCGGCATTTGCTTCTGGTGATCAGAACGGCGGTCCTGAAACCTTTAACATGACCGGAACCATCGTCTCTCTGGAAGCAGACTGTTGTTGGCGAGTCAGTCATGCAGAAACCGCCAATGCCACAAAGTGGAAAATCATGCTTGAGATCGACGATCACCTGCCAACCAATCCAGGATTCGGTGTTATTCGAGAAAATATTATGTAGGCGATGATATGCAGCTGTACACTGTGTACCTGAATGCTTTATGTATCAACCTGACTACTGTCGGGCAACCTTCAACCTCTATCTCCCTCATCCGTTCAATCCGTGTTCAAAATCTGTTGTCAGCCAACCTTTAAACCTTCAACATTCATTTGTGCATCGATCCGGGCCGAGAGTTCATCCAATAGATCGAGCAATTTCTGCACGTCCTGCCGTGTCGCCACCTGCCGCTCTTCCAGGATTTCCTGTAATTCTTCTTCCAGCACCAGCGGCTCATTTTTCAGGCGCGGATCGAGTAACTTATCGAGCAGAATCTCCGCTTCACTTTCGCTCAACTCGCCTCGCCTGATCAACGTCTGGATTCTCTGGTGAATTTCATCGTCCACCAGTCGTCCGGCTCCCAAGGAAGATAGGATCGTTCGCTGGATTGCGTCCAGTCGTTGGCTGCCGCTCTGGATCAACGAGGCCAACAGAGCGTGTGGCATACCCCCCCTTTGTTTTTTCTCTTGCCCGCTGATGATCTGGGCTAATGTCTGCGCCGTCAAATCCTCGCCGCTGGCATGATCCGTGACGCGTACATCTTGCCCCTGGCGCACCAGCTCAGCCACGCCTTCCAGGGAAATATATTGCCGGGCTTCTGTATCGTAAAGCTTGCGGTTGGGGTAGCGTTTGATCAGCCGCATCGCTGCCCTCAGGTTATCGCTTCAGCTGATCAATTTTTTGGTTGAGCGCAGTAACTTTCTCACTCAGCGCCGCGATATCGGCCTTGGTGGCAATGTTCATGCGCTCCAGGATCGCTTCGATCCGTTTTCTTAAGGGTTCGCCGCGCTTTTCAACCACCTGCTCAATCTTCAGCTCCATTTCGGCTGCTTTCTCAGCCGCCTTCTCCTGGGCTTTCTTACGCCGTTCCTTGATCTCAATCAGCAGCTTGCGACCATCTTGCTCGGCAATTTCACCGCGCTCCACCAGGCGATCGACAAAATCCTCAATCTCCTCCTGAGCCAGGGCGACCGCGCCAATGCTGGCCAGCAAGACTTTCCGGGCGATCCTGGTAAAGTGGGTGTGCAGCGCTTTGCCAGTCTTGGGAGTCTCAGTTGGGGTTGATGCGCCGGGTGTTTCTGTTGTTGATGTTTCAACAACCGGGATATCGCCTATGGGCGCCTCCGCAGCCGGCATTTCGACATGATTCGTCGCTTCTGTAGTCATAAGTCTTTCTCCTACCTGGTTCTATTCTATGACGCGTTGCGTCGTAAATCAGTATAGCATGCCCACTCGTCAAAGTCAATAGGATTGTATTATGATTGGTCTTTGGGCCTGGTTCGCCGGTCTTAATAAAACCCAGGGTGATTGCCCCTTGACAATGCCAAGGTACATGGGTAGAATTGCGTTTTGCCTATAGAAACGAACCTTAACAACTGAAGAGTGAAAGGGAGAGCAGCGGAGAGGGGAAGGGGCTGTGATGGACCCTAACATATTGAAAGATATGCAAAGTGATTTGCGGAGAGTTTGATCCTGGCTCAGGATGAACGCTGGCGGCGTGCTTAAT
>CAYGZL010000021.1:0-8384 GCA_964354345.1 uncultured Anaerolineaceae bacterium
ATCCCCGCCAATCATTTGGTGCGGGTGGTGATGGATCAGTGGTGGAAACAGGCCGGACTTTCGGAAGAGCCGGATGAAGCTGGTGATTGACGAAGTATTCAGTGCAGTGATAGAGTATCTGATGGAGGAGGGGTACGTGAAGCTGGAGCAGTACTTTCAGGCGGAATATGGGGATGACGATTTGGAAGAGTTGGGGGGCAACGACCCAGCGGATGTGAATGCAGCAGGACTGAAGAAAAAGATTGCTGTATTGAACTAACGGCTGTACGATCTGGCACAGCAGAAGAAAGAAGATATCGGTGTGGATTTCAACATCCATGGCTGTGCCGGGGACACCGCCTGCCTGATCCCGCATCTGGAACAGGTGCACAAGAACCTTTTGTGTTTAACTAATAACCACGCAATTCTAACTGCAAACCGTGCATATGCTAAAGAGGTATGCAGCTCCCGCGACCAAATTACTATACATAATCGCAACAACATCACCTTCCTGCCAAGTATCCCACAACCATCTCCTGAAAATTTTCCTGAAAAGCCTCCAGCCAGGCCTCGATAAACGGCCGCGACTCAAACATCGGCAGCAGATCAATCGCAAGGTCACGGGGTTTGATCTGCGCGATCTTCTGCTGCAGCACCAACATTGCACTGCGGGTGGTGTAAGGCTGCTGGCCATCGTGCGCCAGCTTCTCTTCTAATGGCTGGATGCGCTGCTGCATGAACCACAGCAGATCATAGAAATCACGCCCCTTAACAGACACACCACTGCGACCTCTTTCATAATTGCGTTCCAGGCAGGCGAGCATTTTGCCAGCCATCATCGTCTCCCGCGAGAAGTGCGCCGCGACCAGGCTGCGCCCATAAACAAGCACTGGTGTACGCTGGATCACCGTCACCTGGGCATGGTGGCTGACTTCCACCTTGAGGTGCAACGCTTCATTTGGGTGAGCAGATAAAGCGAGGGCACTCAGGATCGGAAACTTGAGCGTCACCCGCAAGATCCCGCCTGGGCCTGCTTGGGTTTTGGCAGATGCTTCTGCATATTTAAAGGCGCTGTGAAAATGTTGGACCAAATCCGGGGCAAGCTGGCTCAGATCCAGCCCGGAGCGGTTATCAAAATCCAGATCTTCCGACAGGCGGTTCAAACCATACACCACATGCAGGCAGGTGCCGCCGTAAAAGTTCAAACTGCGGTAGCTGGAATGGTTGTAGAGGTAATCCAGCACGTAGGCCTGCAAAACTTCTTTGAGCAGGATTCGTTTGGTTTCAACCGCCAGGAGTGGGTTTTTACCAGTCAGGACGTTCTGCAAGGTTTGGATCAGGGTAGCCATACGCGGTTCTCCAGGTTCGTCAAAATACTGCGCATTTTCATACTACCCATTTTGACCGGGTCGCTACCTCTAACATAACCAGCGAATTCTTCCCGCTCCTCCCGGGTGAACTCGTTCAGGTTCAGGCGTAATTCCTCAGCCAGGTCGTAATGCCGTGAGGCGATAGCCCCAGTAAATGGGCGCAAGTAGAGATAATCGAACAGCGCTTTGGCCCGCGAGGCCTGCGCGTAAGGGATGCCATACGCTTCCTCGATTTGGAATCCCTGGTACAGATCAAGCTGGATATGGCGGTATACAAACGTCCCGAGAAAATTAATGATCGTATGTGTATTCTTGACCGTGATCGACGTGACTGGATAAGTAATGTCGGTTAAGATGCCATGCTGCTGTAGCACGTATTCCAGGGAGAGGTAGGACTGGGGTAACAAAATGGCGCTGACCACGCCCGAGAACGCCGCCTCCTGACAATGCCGTTCGTAGAAGCGGTGGTGCATGTATACCCCCTTTTTGAGGGCAATCAGGTGCCCGGCCTGAACCCAGCGATACAGCGCCACACGTGTGTGTGCATCACCGGTCACGTCATTCCCTGCAATTTGCCGGAAACCTTCGATCGTGAAGTAAGGTAGGTTTTCGAAAGGAGATAAAATCGAATATTTCATGATATATATTGGATAATATACAGTTATTGTATATTATCCAATATATCGGATAAATATGCAAGAGTCAAGTCACCCTATTTTCACGTTTTTTCTACTCGTTCGATGAGTATATCTTGCGTCCGAAACCTTTCGGCGTGACGGAATTGTCGAAAATTTCCTCGATCACAAACAGGTACGCCGGGCGATCTTTCCAGCGGTCTGGATTGGGGCGGTGGTAGACATCATGCTGGGCGTTGAGCAGACGGTGGTACAGGCTGCCTTCCAGATAGATTTCTACTTTGCCGCGCACCTCGAAGCTGATCATCGGCGGCTGGTAGAAGAGTAAGGTCGCTACAGGATTGGCCTGCAGGTTGATCCAGGTGTGATCGCGCGCCAGTTCCAGGGTACCAAAGCGGGTGAAATCAATCCGCGCCTGGCAGCCCTCGCCGTAAAGCAGCTTCATCAGGATCTGCAAACCCTGCTCGCTGTAGCCGTCGCGCCAACCTGAGGCAATGTGCTGGCAATAGGCGTCCACTATCTCTGACAGGTACTCCGGCTTGGGGATGTAACCAACGCCTTTGATAGAGGCGTTCAGACCCGCAGGACCGTAGGAGACCACCGCCGGGGTGTGACGGCAGAAGCCCAGGAAAATTTCGTGCGGTTGGATCGATTCACCAGCTGCCTGGCGCTGGATCAATTGGGCTCGCTCGGTATAAGCCCAGTGGATAAATTCGTCGGGGATGGTTGGATTTGGCATGGCATGTCTCATGATATGGCGAAGGGATAAAGATCCCCTATATTATACAGCCTGTTAAAAACGTAAAAGCCCATGAACCGCCTTTGCTTCCCCCAGACGGTCCCGGGCTTTACCTCCCTGATAAGGGATGTTAGTTATTTCATTGATCATTTAGAACGGCGAGGGGATCATACCTTCCTTCACCAGGATGGCGCACGATTCGGCTGCTATATCAATCACCAGTTTCGGGTTGTTCTTCATCTGCTCCAGAGTGATTTTCTTATAAGCCATCACCACCACCATTCCGGTTGCGATCTTGCGCCGATGCTCGCTGGTGTAATGGGTCGGGAGAAAATCGATCAAAATAGTATCAAAAGCGTTAATCAACTCCCGAACGATTGCTGCGGCGCGACTGTCGGTTACCTGCCCACCTGTTTCAGTCTTGCGCTGGGATAACCAGTAAATTACCACCAACACCAGAATTACGATCCACCACCAGTTATGTGTTAGCCAGTCCATGATTTTTTCTCCTTTCGGTTTTCTTATGCTTATTTTCTGTTCTGATATTAAAGAGAAAACGGTTGGGCTTTTTCTTACAAAATTTCCCCCGGCTTAAAACATCTATCTTTATCGACAAAGACTGGCTGGCTGCTTAAAATAATAAACGCCCGGCAGACTGTCATTTCCTCCCCTAAACAGTCCCGAGCGTTATTCTGTTGGGTAGTAGATTAATTTAACCGCAGGGTTACCGTTCGAACGGTGGAATCATACCTTCTTTGATCAGCACCACTGCCGATTTGGCAGCGACTTCGATCACCAGCTTCGGGTTGTCCTTCATCTGTTCCAGGGTAATATTTTCAGCCGCCATCACGGCCACCATCCCAATCGCAATCTTATGCCGGTGTTCACTGGTGTAATGCGAAGGAAGGAATTTCTTCAATATTTCATCGAAAGCATCAATCAACGCCCGAACCAGGGCAGTCGCTTGAGCATCGCTAATATTTCCACCAGATAATCTGGAGGGGGAGAAACTCGATCCGCCTGAATAGCTGGAACGCGTTGACCCCGAGCTGCTCCTCGATATCAGATAAATAACTACGACCACGATTATTAATAACCACCACCAATTTTGCCCTAACCATTCCATGATCTTTTCTCCTTTCAATTTCTCCGATGCGTTCTTCAATCTACTTATATAGAGAGAAATACAACCCAAATTCTTACCCCCTCCCTATAAAAATGGGGCGGATCTCCCGGAAATTTTAGATAAGTATATCACGGACAATAGTGAAAACTAACCCAACCGTATTTATTGTTGGCTAATTTTACCAATCGCCAGAGAGACCAACCCTCTTCGACATAGTACAACTTCTGCTCTAGCACTGATAGAACATTTCCTTCGTACACGTACCCAACGACGATTTTACTATTGGGGGAATCAACCACTGTTAAAGATGCACCGGGGAAACCAATCTTCACCGTGCAGGTCCAGGGTGTGGCTGTGGGTGTCCAGGTCGCTGTCGGTGAAAGCGTAGCAGTGGGGGTAGGTGTCGAGGAGGCTGTCGCGGTAGCCGTCGCCGTAGGAGTGGGAGTATTCGTCGGTGTAGCCGTGGGTGTCGGTGATGAGGTTGGCGTAAAAGTGCGAGTTGGGCTGGGGATGACCTGCAAACCAACCGCGTCGACTGTCGCATCTGGCGCCAGGCTCTTGGCCAGCGAGATCGCCCACTCACGTTCGGTCTCGCCAGGCACCTGGCCCTGCATGACCACCTGGTTTTTATTCTGCTCCACCTGGATGCCCAGCGCCTCCAGGCGGGGTTGTTCCTGGATGGCGCCCGCCACGGATACCGGAGCAGCCCGCCGACCCGCGATCAGGCTGGTGACCAGGATTGCCAGACCTAAGACGACCAGTCCAGCAACCGCTCCCAGCCAGCGTATCCGGCGCAGGCGTAGCTCCTGGCGTCGGCGGATATCCTGGCGGATGGTCTGGATCTGCTGCAGGCCAGCCTGGGCGCGCGGCTCATCCGGCTGGAGAGCCAGGGCGCGTTCCCAACAGTCTTGGGCTCGCTCGTAATTCCCCTTTTGCGCAGCCAGCTTGCCCAGCACGACCCAGGCATCCAGGTGCTCAGGCTGCAAGGCAACCACGGTCTCAAGAGTTTTCATCGCCTGGGTATGCTCGCCCTGGCGGATCTGATCCAACGCATGCTGGTAGAGCTGCGGGAGGAGCAAATCAAGATTTGCCAGGCTGGTGAGATCCTCTTTACAATTGGGGTTTGGGCAGATCGTGGCGCCAAATGGAACCGGCTTATCACAGATAGGACAGGCATAGGTGCCTGGTGGCAGTTTAGGTGGCATAGATTATTCCTTCAGGCTGCTTAAATTCACTTGTAACTCTTTGAGATTTTTCAGGGTTGCTGCGTCAGGTCCTAAACGTAGCGCATAAAATAATAATTCATCCAGGATCTGTTTACACGACATGGCTGGAAACTCCTCAACCGGCGAGCCAGAGATCACATTCCAAATCTTCCCGGCGTCTTCCTTCACTTTTTGCCAGATACCCGGACTCAAGGGTGCCGTCGATAACCTGCCCACCAACGGACATACCACCCGGTAAATCATGCCGGCCAAATCTGTACCAAACCTTCGCTGCTGGGGATACTTTTTAATTGCCGCCAGGTAATGTCGAATTATTTCGACCTCCAGATCCTCTGCAAATTTTCTTAGCTGACGATCCTCCGGGAGAAGAATTTCCAGGGCTTGTCCTAAGGATTCTCCCGCCTTCTGGAGCGCGCCCTTGATATCGCTCTCGGCTCGGAAGCGCCGGAGATCATCTAAATGGCTATGTGTCTTCCTGAGCAAGGCATTGGCATATACAAGTTGATAGTCCCTCACAGGATCTTTGCTGACCGCATCCTTTAAAGACCGGAGAGCCTGGTCCAATCCTTTCTCGCCTTTTTCTAAGAGTTTTTTTCCTTCATCATAAGCGCGCCGTGCTTCTTGTTGTTGAATCAACTGGCGCGCCTGAGGATGTTGCTTATCTTTATCAAGCGCATTCTGGTAACATATCTTTGCCTTCTGGGGATACCCTTGCTGCTCCTCGACCAACCCCTGGCGATACCAACCATCGGCGATGCGTTTGTTGCACAGCGCCTGGATATTAGCATACACTTCATTCGCCTCCAGATAAAGACCAGCCTGGAATAAGCGTTGCGCTTCCTGAACCAGGGCGAGTAATTCACTGCTGCCGGGTACAGTCGCGGCGTCAGGTTGGGGTGCCAGAGCCGGGACAGTCGCTGGCGAGGCAGCAGGTTGTGATGTTTCGGGAACAGGTTTACCTGACGCAGGTCCAGCGGTTTGACTGGCATCCCCGGCCGGTCGTCCCTCTCCCGAAAATACCTGCCGCTCGAAAGGCGTGCTTAAATAATCGCGGGGGGTGGCTGGTTTGGCCACGGGCTGTGGGCGTAACTCGGGTGGAGGGGCGTCCCAATTCAAGTGACGGACCTGCGTGACTGCACCATAGGCTACGGCAAATTCCGACACTTGGTGGATCGGCTTGCTGCTCCAGTCAGCCAGGGCCTTATGCAGCACCGGCGTGCGCGCAGAACCTCCCGCCAGCCAGATTTCATCCACCTGCTCCGGTCCGGATAAACCCGCTGCGCCGATCAAATCCCGGCAAAGCTGCAAGCTGGCCGCGATTTGCTCCTGGATCAGCGCCTCAAAAGTGGGGCGCGCCACCTCAAGCTCCAGACCGACTTTTCGTCCGGCTGAATTGCTGGCCAGTTCTGGCGCGTAAATAGAATAGCTGGACTTCCCACTGAGCTGTTCCTTCGCTTTTTCGGCTATTTCCCACAGCAGCTCACGCCCTGACCGGTGGGATCGCAGGTCGGGGCCGCCCTGCCGTTGATACTGCTCGAGTAAATGATTGAGCAGCAACTCAGTCCAGCAATGTCCTGATATCGCCTGGCTCTCCTCAATCGCCAGTTCCCGCATCCCAACCGGGTCGCGCAGGATCAACGCCAGTTGTAAGCTACCCTCGCCCAGGCTGTAGATCAATAAACGTTGTTCGCCGGTCGTTGGTCGTGGTTGGCTGAGGGCGATGGCGGTCGTTTCCTTTATAAAGTGAGTTGCCCGGAAACCAGCCGTCAACAAAGCATCCGCAAGTTGCTTGCGTGGATAAGTACCAATTTTAAGGGGAATGCCTACCACACAGCCCTCCACCGCTTCACCTAAAGCCTGCGAAGCCGCCTGGTGGACATAGCTCAAGATTTGACCAACGATCTGCGCCGCGTCAACTGACTTGCCGGCAATATCAATCGCCTCCCCGGCAAACAAGCCCATTCGCACCGAAGGAAAAGGATGCAGCTCCTTCGGCCAACCCGCGGCCTGCCAGACCGGGATCGGCTCTATCACCCTTCGCACTTCGCCATTTGATTCTGGCTGCCAGGCTATCCGCAAGTTGCGCGTGCCAAATTCTAATCCAATGCTTTTTGGCATGCTTGTATCCTTATTAATCATTAGAAATCGCCGGAGGATTTTCTGACTAATCCGCTCCCTAGCAATTTGGCCTCTAGCTTTACACCGGGTATTTCTGGTAAGGACGCCACTACGGTCAGGATACCGTTGTAACCGATTGAAAAACCTACAGTGACAGCCATATTAGCCGGTAAACCGGGGGGCAAATAAACACATACCTCACCCACCAGTGAATTCTTACTGGCCACCTCGCTCCAGCCTTCATAAACCGGCAGCCGTATTTTCACTTGATTGGCCTTGATTGTACGAAATGTTCTTTGAACCGGTTCTTCCATCGGATAGAACATATCCGTGCTCAGGATCACTTCCATGATATCGCCTGCTAACTGGATACCGATTGGCACAGGTATTTTTTCTAACACAATGTCCGATCTACCAAATGGTTTACCACAGCGGACACAGGCCTTGGCGGTGAGATCGTTCTTCGCCCCGCATTCTGGACACTCTTTGGTGTCCTCTTCCTTAGGAGATTCCGGCTTGGGCGGTCTACCTCCTGACAAAGGAGACCCACACCAGCGGCATTCTATGCGCTGTTCCAGGTTGCGCGTCCCGCATTTACTGCATTCGCGCGTCTGGAAACCGCCGGCCTCAACCTTCAGCTCGCCGAACATCGTCGTCTGGATCGCCGCGCCCTGGGCGACACAGTGCATCGGGTTGACTTCAGATCGGATAACTTTCTCCCCGAAGCGCTTACTCAGCATTTCCTGTACCAGCGGTACTCGCGTCGATCCACCAACCAGCAAGATTGCCTTCACTTCATTATCCGTGATACGCGCCAACCGCATTGCCTGGTCTACTAAGACCAGTGAATGGTCCACCAAGGGTTGGATCATACGATTAAATTCCTCGCGCCGTAGCTCACACTCCAGGTCTACCATTCGGCCATTGGCGCGGATCAGACTTGGGATAACGATCTGTACTCTCGGTACTCGTCCAAGCTTGATTTTTATTGCTTCCGCTTCAGCTTTGAGCTGCCATCCCACCTCGTTCTTCTGTTGGCGTGGTAGCCCCCGCACATCCACCCGGTGCTGGATACGGATTTGCTCGATCAGCCACTCCACAATCTTGTTATCGAAGTCATCTCCGCCCAGATGCATATCGCCGATCTTGCCCACATCCTCGAACACTCCCGCGCCCAACGACATCACCGTC
>CAYGZL010000022.1:0-14079 GCA_964354345.1 uncultured Anaerolineaceae bacterium
TGTGCTTCTTTCAATACCCGGTCTCGTTCCAAAGCATTGTACTTGGCTTTAGGGCCACCGCCGTGTTGAGGCTGGATGGCTGCTATTCCTTCCTGATTGAACTGCCTCACCAGATGTGAGACGGCATCTCCTGATTTTCTACCAGCTAATCTAGCGGCTTTCGTGTAACTCTGTCCATCAGCAACCGCCAATATTTCTTTCGCTCGAGCTACATGTGCCGCTGGTTCAGTGAGCGATCGGCTTATTCGCTCCAGCCAGTCATGTTCTTCTTCTGTCAATGTACGTAGTGGATCTATCTTTTGCCGGGTCATAACCTTTTCCTTGCTTTTTGAGTGGTTCCTTATCTACTCATTATGGCAAGTTCCGTGCCAACTGACCCACTAGTTCTCAACAGAAATCTATACCGCCGTAAATAATTCTTTTGGAACACGTTGGGAAATAGTTAATCAATCGCCATCCGATGGTAATGGCTTCTTATTATTTATTATTGCCTTAAAATTGACTGGCAATAGCACAATAATTGTTTGTTCTGCGTCAGGTAGCAAGGCAAATGAGTTAAATCAAACAGCCACTACAATCCATATGCGAGATAATCTTGGCGACGTAAAACTAATTTCAAAAAATAGCCTGGTTTCTCTTGGAAAGATTGATTTTTGGGTAATGAAATTTGACACCCGAAGGATTGGCGCGAGTGAGCTCTCGCTGTTGATCGGTCCAAGTGACAGCGAAATGTATTATTATAATGGAACGGTCGCCAAGTTCGTCGAACCGCCAGAAGATCCTACAGTTTTTAGTGCAAGAACATATATGATTGGAACTACTCAGACTTTTGAGCAAGATGCATATCGGATATCATTTGAGGGGTGGATTCCTCCTCCTTTATCAGCCGCATCCCCTACTCTTGATATATCAAAAGGAACAACCGTTACAGACAAGGTTACTTTGCGCTTAGAGAACACCTTAAGTGGCAAAATCTCTTATCTTTATATTCAATTCCTGTCGAATGGGGATACCAAAGGTGTACTGATACCATAGAAGTAAAAGCCAGGAATTATGTAAGGAACTAATCCAAATTCATCGTAATGGCCTCAAGGGAAAAGAGTGAGGCGCGCAGTGTGTGCGCGCCTCATCAGGTCAGATGGTGATTGCCTCAGCATGTGCGGCGTAGGTGCGGTTTAGTACGGGCAGTCTTCTTCAGTGGCAACTTCGGGCTGGGCAGCCTGGGGTGCTTCCACCTTGAAGGTTAGCAGGTCGACGTAACCCCTGCCGTTCGAAGTGGAAACCTCGTAGGCCAGCCGGCCGGTGAGGCTTGCCAGGTCGTCGCCCTTGTTCAGCTTTGCCAGCGCCTGCGGAACCGTTTTGTCGCCCTCTTTGCTGGATTCTATACTCATTTCCATCGCCGTCGAGCTCCGCTAAAGTGTTGAATGTCCAGATAGTCGCTTTGTATTTCGGTAAGTAAAATTTGTCGAGAACCACCACAATCTTTTCAACATCTGGGTACAGCACATCGGACACAATCCGCATCACTTCAGCCCATATAATGCGTCGACGTTGATCTGTGATTTCACTGTAGCGATTTCCGACCAAAGGTTCGAAGAGCATGAACAGATCTGCAACACCGCCGCGTTATTATTCATAGTCGTCTCGCTCAGGTTTTCCAGGGAGCATGGAAAGTGGTTCTCGGATATCCATGAGATGCTGCTTGGGCATCTCATCGATGCAAACCAGCGGGCGTTGCGGGTCGTAGGTCGCTTATCGACTTCCAAGACATCTTCCATGTTGCAGACAAATGCCGCATCAGCCTTCGGTGGAATACCCTTTTCAACGAAACTCTTGCGCACATTCATCACCGTCACTGGTTTGACGTTGAAGGCATCGCAGATTTGTTCGTATTTCCACTTGGAACCAGCGACATTGCTGTCTGACTTGAGCAAGGTGTGCGCTCGAGTCACTATTCGTGCCGGCGCAATTCCAGAGGAAGTTAGTTTTTCAAGGTGCTGTCGTTCATCTTCCGTCAATTCAATTATTTATTTCCGGTTCATGGCTCTTGCCTTCCTGTCGAGGTTTACTTTCGCAGGAAGCATTATCCATGCCACTTATCATTTTTACCTTTGACAGTCTACTACGAGGTATGTAATTGATAACTAAGGATTCGGGATTATAATTTAATAAATTAATAAAGGCATAAACAGCAGAAGGGAGATTTCTTTATGAAACGCTACCTGTACCCTGCCAATATCATTATCGCAATTCTCGCCATCGTGTTAGCGAGCTGTGATATTACCATCCCCAGTTCAAGTAATAATCCAACAGGCATTCCGACCTCAGATACTTCCAGCGGCAGCCAGGGCGGTTCAAATAACAGCAATCAGGGGGGCACCGGCGCGGGGACAGGTTGCTACAATCCTGTCTGGGACAAAGCCTTTGCCCCTCATTATGTCATTCATGCCACCGGTCACGGCACCACCTCTGGCGGTGTAAAGGATGATTGGTGGTTCTTATTCGGCGTCGCGCCCACCAACAACTCCGTCACGCTTCCGGATGGCTCTGGCGGCACTTTCACCTACAGCACTGACTACTCCTCCGGTCCTTTTTCCTCGCCCCGAGAAGTTTGTAACGCCGAGGGCGGCAAACTGGGCGACAATACGATGAAAGCCTGGAATTCCTGGGATTCCTGGAACTGCAAGGAGTTGCTGGCGTGTAATGAAAGAGCCGATACCGCCAATCGACCACAGGGACAGGGTGACAACACCCAACCAGGCGGAAACAATCCGGGCGGTGTAGGGATCGCCAATCCAGGCGGGGGCAATCCTGGCGACGCCCAACCCGGTGTGCTGACTGCCTGGTTGAACTGCGGGGATTTCCTCGATCTCGAAGCCGGACCCGTCAGCGAGCCGTGCGATGTCTGTGTAAGTGGATGGACTAGTAATACCGCTACCCGTGTGACGGTCACATTTCCCTCGCTGGGAAATATCGCCGTAGCGCCTGGAAATACTTCAGCCGATCCAGGGGGTATGTTCAACACGGGGCCAACCGATCATCCGGAGTATTGTTTCGGGGAACTGTTGCGCACTGACGATGGCACTCCCCGCCAGGTTCTCATCCCAATCCAGGTGCAGCAGGGCAACGGACCATTGGTCAACCTGTCGCTGACGGTCAATGTTCCCGAGAGCTACGACCCTTACCCATTTCGGATCTGCCCGGCGGGTCGCACTATCACAGTAGCTGCCCCGATCTTCAACGCGGGGCGTGACTGGGTTGACAATTATGGCGTGAATCCCGACACCGTTCCAGACACTTTTATTGGCGTCACAATCACCAGCTCGGATCCCGCGGCGCTAATCACTTACCTGCGGCTTGAGCTGGCTGACCGAAATGGCAACCCACTCGGAGCGCTTTATCCCATCTGGGACACGATGCCTAACTCATATCGCTTCATGGCCGTTTTCTTTCCCGCCACCAACCAATGGCTGAACCTTCCGGATGGATCGATCACCTCCGCAGTGACTGGTGGCAGTGTGACATACACACTTGCGGTCAACGATCCCGAAGGCTATCTGGCGAATCCCAACATGCGGCTGTTGGCAACGGTCGAATTCGGCAATAATGCGACCTGCACGGCTTCAGGTCTGGGTCCTTAACAGTTCACTAATGCTTCCAGCAATCGGAGTGCATTATCGGGTTAACAGGCCATCCTACCAGCGCATACAGCCAACCGTTACACTGCCTCAGCGCAGGTTTATGTGGTGATGAAGATTAATCAAGGAAAGGATAGCTGTGCAACCAACCTTAATTATTGGCATAGGTGGAACAGGCGCAAGTGTGATCGCCGGTGTAAGGCGGAAAATGCTCAATGCTCCAGCGCTTAACTTACCTGTGCAGCTTTGTCAGATAGAGAATTGTATCAACAATGATCCCATGTACATAGCCAGGGAGTTGGGAATCAGCCTCGGGGAAATTATCCCGCTTGACGGTTTCAACATTGTGGATTTTGTAAAACATGCGTGCATGGAGGATTCTCTATTTCAACAATGGTGGGATTGCTCAGCCCGGGATTATGACCTTTATCCTTTAGCAACTCAACGGCATGAGTCTCATGCTTTTCTCCACTGGATTCAGAAGATGGGCAGACGAGATAGGCGGCTGATGCTTTATTATCACTATCAGAAAGTGAAGACTATCCTTCATAAGAGCATCGCAGCCGTTTTATCCTATTGTGATGAAAACACTGCTCCATTGGTTATGATCAGCGCTTCGACCTGTGGGGGGATGAGCGGTGTTATTCTTGACGTGGCGTACCTGGTACGGAACATTTTTTCCATGATTGGCCGATCCGCTAATATCCTGGGTGTTTTTGCCCTGGCGAATGTTTTTCCAGATGCCTTAATGTACGCCCCAGAGCAGAGCAGAAGGATGGTATTGAACACTGTGGCTACACTAAAGGAAATAACCCATTATGCTACAACAAAGTATGCATTTGGGCCTCCAGGTCAGGTGATCACCTTTGACAGCATTGAACCTGTTGACGGATATTGGCTGACAGATCAAATCCAATCCATTGGACAAAATTTGCCTATGGATTATTTTTCGGGGGCTGCGGACGAAATCAATGAGGCAGTATCATCAGGCAACTGGACAGTAGCCTGTAAATCCAAATATGTGCCAGCGCCTCTGGATACCAAGGAAATCGCCGATTGGGCAGAGTGGGAAGGCATCTATGACAACCCACCAAAGATCATCCCTTGGTCAGTACAACATATCAGCCGTGAGCTTGATCACCAGGAGTGATAGGCTGACCCCACGCTGCTGCCGCTGAGATTATTACAGCAATTCCGTCAACCGCCACCGCTACACCTGCCCTACCGAAAACCACTACTACGGGTGTTCAGCCAAAAGTGGAACCGTCAGGCAATCCGTAAAGATACACTAATACCGAACGACGGTGCATGACACCCAGGAAAATATTGGGGAGGTAGAACTATAAGCTATAATATCAATAACTGGTAAGGTTCATAGGGATTTTGGAGGTGAACCTATTGTCGGGGGCAGGTTCAATCCCTCGGGTACAGCCTGGTAGAAAATACCCAGGGATGTAACATTGTAACCGGTCCTGGAGATATGCATGGACAATGGGCAGGCGTATTCCCGATCAGAGGCAGTCCACCAGTAGCGCCGTTGGTGAAGTACGGTCTGGCGATTGATCATGGCGATCCTACCGGTTGCAAGGACCCGAATGGTGTAGTGCTGCTGATTGGTCAACGGGGGGTTGGGAGAGTGGGGCGCTGCGATATTGGGGCGTATGAATATAACCCAGGTACCGATCCGTTCTTTTATATCTGGTTTTCGATGATCGATCGCCGTTGAAAGTTATCGGAACTACTGTTCCGCATGGTGTTCATCGAAGGGCAGGATCTGCAGGAGCTACTCAACCAGGCCGGCGGACCTTTGCCCCTCGAACAAATCCTGGACGCGCTGACTTATCTGCCCGGCTGTACACGCCGGTCATTCACCGCGACATCGCAGGCCGGGCGATCCTCCTGGCCGGCCTCGATGTGAACCACAACTGCTTCCGGGTACCGCGCCAGGAAATCCCGGGTGTAGCGGTCAAATTCCCGGTTGCGAAGAATTATCGTTACTTTGTTCACCTCACTCATCGGGACATGCCTGACCCATGCGAAGTCATAACCCATCTGCGTGACAAGCGTCACGGCCTTCTCGTCCTTGATCAGTGCGTCTGGGTGCTGCGATTCCATACAACCTATCCCCTTCCGGTTGGCATATTCGTCCAGGATGGATAGTTGCTTTGTCTATGTCTCCGTGAACAAGTAAACATATGTTAGTGGAAGTGGAAAGTGTTTTATCTAAGATACCTTCAGACTTGACAGTCCAAACTTCAAGAACACCATTGGCGCCAGAGCAGATATCCACAATCCCACCAGCGCATACCAGGTATAGCGTAGAAGGTAGAGTAGCAGGGTTTCGCCGCGCGGGAGGAGCGCGCCCAGACCAAACCACAGGATAGCTAATCCAGCCAATCCAACCAGGAACCGTAACAAGCGTTGCCCCCAGGATCCACAGGTATTGAAACCGCCACGAATTTTTAACCAGAGCCCACCTGCCGCCAGGCCAAAAAGGACACCGCCATTCGCGATCAACCCCTCCATTGCCAGGGGATCAATCGGCTCTGATCCGGGAATGGCCTGCGCGGCCCGTTGGATCCAGCTTTCCGGCACACTCCAACCTCCTAACGCCTGGCGCGCCAGGAAACCGAGTCCCACGATCAGTATAGATGCTATAAAACATACCAGGATCCGAGCCCAGAAATACTGCTGATCCAACCAGGCCAGAAACGGTTTTTCTAAACGACCCATGCCCCATAACAACAGCCCACCGATTATCCACCCGACCAACACATCGCTGGGAAAATGCACGCCCAGGAACAGTCGGGACAACCCGATAAGTAAGATCAGCACCCCCGCCAGGAGCCATATCCCGGAACGTTTAAACCAGTTCGCCAATCCGCCCCAGCCCAATACTGCGTTTTGGGCATGCCCGGAAGGGATACCAAAGGAACTCTCAGCGATAAAAGCCTTGATACGCCCATCCACCCAATAGGGCCGCGGGGCATGCCAGGCCAGTTTTAAAATTAAATTCAAACCACTCCCGATCATCAACCAGAGCCCCAACCGCATCCCCAGGCTGGCATCCCAGCACCAGTAGAGGGCCGGGGAAGCAACCAGGAAAAAATATCCCGTGCCCAGAAATGAAATGGCCTCCATGGGTCCCGCCAACCAATTTCCCAAGCCTTGCAAGTATAAAATGATGTGCAAACCAAAATCCAAAACCACGTTCTCGTCTACCTCCCAATTAAAGGAGAAGCAATCATCAGCAGGTCACGACTCATACCGGAGATGGTGTGAACCGGGTAATGAAATCACCGACGGCGGCGAAAACACGCGGACGCTCCTGGTCACGGGTGATGACATGCCCGCTGTTTTCCACCCACACGCTTTCTTTGACCGAGCTACCCAACGCTGCGCGGATTAATTCCATGTGGTGTTCTTCTTCCCGCACCGTTTGATCCTGGTGAGAGTAGATGAGCAATGCCGGGGCGGTCACTTTTGGCAGCGTGGCACGCATCTGAACAAGCACGTCGCGCAGCTCCGCAAAGGCACGGGTAGGATCTTCTGGATAGCAGGTATGCTGCTGAAACGCCTCCTGATCATGCCAATCGGAGGAACCCTTCGGATTGTACGGTTTAATCAATGCCAGGGCTTTGACAAAGCGTAAGCGGGGATCAGCCGGCAGATGGTGCGGTGCAGCGATAGCCACAACGCCTGCCACTGGATACTCGGCTGCGAAAGTCAGGGAGAGGACTCCCCCCAGCGAGAGACCGATGACAAAGATCCGCTCTGTCATACCAGACAGGATGTGCCAACCGTCCTCCAAATTTGCCAGCCAATCTGGCCAACGCGCCCGGATCATGTCCTCGGGACGGGTGGCGTGTCCAAACAAGCGAATGCCCAGGACGGTGCGTCCCTGGGTGGCGAGGTGCTCCCCCAACCAGCGCATTTCCTTAGGTACACCCGTAAAGCCATGCACCAACAGGCAACCGGTGCGATCACCAGGGAAAAAGAACGGTTCAGCCGAGGGGATTAAGCGTGCACTCATCTCATACCTCCAATATGTGTAGCTCACGCGGCAGGTCACTCAAGCAAAGGTGACCCTCTTCAGTAATGACCAAATTATCTTCGATACGCACACCACCTCGCCCGGGCAGGTATATGCCAGGTTCCACGGTGAAGGTCATGCCTGGGAGCAGTGTAAGTTTGTTTCCAGCCCGTATGTACGGCGCTTCATGGCCTTCCATGCCCAGACCGTGGCCGGTGCGGTGGGTAAAATACTGCCCGTACCCTGCAGCCTCGATAACCGCGCGGGCTACCTGGTCGACTGCCTCAGCCGGAGCTCCTGGTTTCGCAGCTGCCCGTCCAGCCGTATTCGCTTCCAAAACAATCTGGGCAATTTCGACGAACTCCGACTCGACCGGGCCAATCGCGAAGGTGCGCGTCAGGTCGGAAAAATAGCCTGTGGAAGTCGCACCCCAATCAATCACCAGCAAATCGCCGACCTGCAACGGGCGGTCGGAGGGGCTGGCGTGTGGGTTGGCGCTGTTCGGACCGCTGGAAACGATCGGCGCGAAGGGGATTTCGGCTTGGGAACCAGCACGCAAAAGCTGTAAAGTCAGCTCCGCGGCAAGCTGTTGTTCGGTAACTCTAGGACGAATCAAAGGAAGCAGGTTGAGTAAAGCCTGTTGTGCAATCGCGACTGCCTGGCGCATCGCGGTCAACTCGCCGGCATCCTTTTGCATGCGCAATTGAGCCAGGCAATCTTCAGCGGAGATGAATTCGGCGTCAGGCGCAGCGTTGCGCAATAACTGCAATTCCAGGAAGCGCAGGCGGGTGGGCTCCACGCCGACTCGTTGAGAGCAAATTCCGGCCTCCAGGACAGCTTGGTGGAAGGCTTCCGGCCAGGAGGTTGGATCTTCTCCATATGGAAAGGCGCACGCTGGAAAAGGTAATTCATCCACCTTGCGTACTTCCAGCTCAGGCAAGACGATGATGGCTGGATTTCCCGGCGAGAAGAACACCATCACCGGTCGTTCACTGAGGTGAAAATGTAGCCCAGTCAGGTATACCAGGCCTGGACCCGGATTCAGAACCGCTGCGCCAAAACCGGCCTGTTGCAATACAGCGAGCAGTTTCGACTGGCGGGAAAGAAAGGGGGAAGCGGGTTGAGGAATAATCATTGGGATCAAAGGCTTTACCATGAACGTCTCCGCAGTGTAGGATTGTCTTCGATGCATAGATTATAGCGCCGGGTATCAGGTCTGGCAACGGGTAGTTAAACAGTGGCAAAACACTTCATGTTGTTACGAATCTGCTCATCCTGTACATCCTGTTTATCCCTGTTTGGACCTGTCAGGTGTTCACCTCACTTTCATCCCGATATGCTATAATCGCCGACGCGAGGTGAACTGTTATGTTAAAGAAATTCATTAGGATTTTTGGTGGCGACCCGAATAAACGCGCCATCGAACGTTTTGATGATCAAGTAGATGAGCTTAACGAGCTGGAGCCGCAGTACCAGGCGCTCAGCGATGAACAACTGCAGCAAAAAACCAGTGAGTTCCGGGCGCGCCTGGCGCAGGGAGAGACCCTGGATGATTTATTGCCGGAGGCCTTCGCCGCCGTCCGTGAAGCCAGTAAACGCACAATCGGTCTACGTCCTTACGATGTCCAGCTCATCGGCGGCATCGTCTTGCACCAGGGGACAATCGCTGAGATGCGCACCGGCGAAGGGAAAACATTGGTTGCGACTCTGCCGCTGTACCTGAACGCCCTGGTCGGTAAGGGTGCGCACCTGATCACTGTAAACGATTACCTGGCGCGCCGCGATGCACGCTGGATGGCGCCGATCTATACACTGCTTGGGATGAGCGTCGGTGTGCTCCAAATGGCGGCCCGCACCGAAAACGGCAAGAAGGCCTTCATCGTAGATCTGGAAAAAACATCTCCTCACGAAGACCAGCATCAATTGCGCATGGTCCCGCGCGGCGAGGCGTACAGCGCGGATATCACCTACGGTACGAACAGCGAGTTTGGCTTCGATTATTTGCGAGATAACATGGTCAACGACCTGGCAGAACGCGTCCAGCGCGGTCACTTCTACGCCATCGTAGACGAAGTTGACAATGTATTAATTGACGAAGCGCGTACCCCGTTGATTATCTCCGGTCCAGCCCAGGATGAAGCGGAATGGTATGTCCGCACGGCGCAGGTGGTGAAAGCGCTCAAGCCGGAAGATTACGAGGTCAACGAAAAAGATCGCACGGTCACCCTGACCGAGGTCGGGGAGGGGCATGTCGAAGAGTTGCTCGGAACGCCACTGCGTGATCCTGAGCGCCCGGAGGATGTGACCCCCGAGCAAGAGCGCTTATTAGGTTACCTGGAGCAAGGTTTGCGCGCCCAGTTCCTCTTCAAGCGTAACAAGGATTACCTGGTGCAATCGAGTAAGGTGATTATCGTTGACGAATTCACCGGGCGATTAATGCCTGGCCGGCGTTGGTCCGATGGTCTACACCAGGCAGTGGAAGCCAAAGAAGGCGTGCGGGTGCAAAGCGAATCAGTCACCTACGCGACCATCACCATTCAAAATTACTTCCGGATGTACGCCAAGCTATCCGGCATGACTGGTACAGCGATTACCGAAGCGGAAGAATTCGATAAGATCTACAAACTGGGGGTATTGGCCATCCCCACCAACCTCGAATACCAGGCCTCGCGCCCGGATTCGGAGCTGATCGAACTGGATGCCAAAGATGGACAAGGTACGAAATATAGCTACTATGCCCGGCGAGATGATCCGGAACACAAACCCGTTTTTTGGCGGCGTAAGGACTATCCCGATCGGGTTTATCGCACCGAAGAAGCCAAGCTACGGGCGATCGCCTGGGAAATCCTGGGTTACAACGCGCTGGGCGTGCCTATGTTGGTTGGCACCACCTCCGTAGAACTCTCGGAACGCGTCTCCAACCGCTTGCGCGCTGAGCCTTTGCAGCGTCTGGCGCAGGTTCATCTCCTGAGAAGCTATTGGATGGAAAAGAACCACCGCGAGGAAGACGGTCGCCAGATCGCCGAACTGATGTTTCTCTACGAACCAGTTGATAAGTTAGAAATCTCAGCCATGCGGAAAATGGCGCGAGAGCTTGATATCTCTTTTAACCCGACCGAGACAAAAAACCTGGAACGTTTATTGACGCTACTGAAGCTGTCAAATGCTGAACGGGAACGGGTAAGCAGCGCCTTACAAAGCGGTATCTCACACCAGGTGCTAAACGCTCGCAAACACACTGAAGAAAGCCAGATCATCGCCGGAGCTGGCGCCTTCGGAGCGGTGACGATCGCCACCAACATGGCTGGGCGTGGCGTGGACATTAAACTGGGCGGTGAGTTGGCTGAGGAAGTGCTGGCGGCAGTCAACCGCATCCTGGCCCGTAATGGATATACCAATCCGTATGATATGAGCATGGAGCAGCGCCGCCAGGCATTACTCAAATTGGATCCAAGCGCGTATGGACTCTATGATGCTGAGATCAGGTTTTTCTTTAAGCACCTGGAAGACATGGAACGGGTGCGATCACTGGGCGGTTTGCATGTAATTGGCTCCGAGCGGCATGAAGCGCGGCGGATTGACAACCAGTTGCGTGGTCGTTCTGCCCGACAGGGTGATCCGGGATCATCCCGCTTCTATCTGTCGATGGAAGATGATCTGATGCGTCTTTTCGGCGGACAGCAGGCCGATAACATGATGAAACGCATGAAGATTGACGACGCCATGCCGATTGAAATCGGTTTGGTCGGGCGATTGGTCGAGCAGTCGCAGACGCGTGTGGAAGGCTCCAATTTCGATGTCCGCAAACACCTGTTGGAATACGATGATGTGCTGAATTCCCAGCGCAGTAAGATTTACGAACAACGCTATCGCATCTTTGTTAAGGAAGATCTGACCGAGGATGTTACCGACATGCTGCGCACCGAGGTCACACGCAGAGTGCCCGAGGCATTGAAGGATGAGGCGGGACCCTGGCGATTGCTGGGCTGGTTGGACCAGGTACAACCTCCGATTAACATCAATCCTACGATCCTACCCTCTTTTACCCTGCAATTGTTAGTGGACCAGATCCGCAGCCGTCATTCAACCAATGGCAGCCCATTGCTTATCAAATCACAGACAGCCCGGCAAGAATTATTAACGATCGCGCGTGACTCCCTTGAAGCTGAAAAACAGCACATCCTCCAAGGCGTGCAATCCATCCTGGACCAGATGCAGAAACGCTTTGATGAGCTGCTTGAGGAACGGCGCGAAACCCTGGATACTTTCTTTGAAGGGCTGCGGGTAGAAGATGAGAGCGCGCCACGCCGCCCAGCAGAACTGGTGGCTGAACTAAGCGGATTGTTACACCTGCCGCTTAAGCTTTCTCCAGAACAACAGCGCGCCCTGCGGGATGACCCGGAGAGCATTAAGGAGACAATCCAATCCCTGGTTGAAGCCGAACTGGCTAACCAGACTGTGATCCGCATCCTCGGCGCGATCGAGCGGCGCATTGAAGATGCACTCGATCTGAAAGCCGACCAACTCCTGGCGGGCGATTGGCAGGCCATGAATGAGATAATCCTGGCAGCCGTTGCAGCCCTCTTCGATCGCCGCATCGAACGCTACCTGGGCAAAGAGGGGGATAATTCGTCAAATAATGGACAGATCGGGCGTGAGCTGGATAACCTGTTTTCCCGCTTACCCGATATGATCACTGAAAATACCCTCTTACAGCTTCTAACCCTGTTACCCCAGGGGGCCCGCGCTGCCTTCGACAGAAAATCCCACCAGCGGATTCGCCTGCGTACCACCCGTTTTACTTATATCTATGCAGCAGCCCGTTACCTGGAAAACCAATCTCCCAATGACATCGCATCGGACGTTCTAGAACACCTGGAAAAAATTCAGGCGTTTCTCCGCCAGCTCTTCGGACCCGATGAACTGACCCGTGTTTACCGGCAGGTCCTGTTGGGTGTGATCACCGAGCTTTGGATTGACTACCTGACCCAAATGGAAGCCCTGCGCGTCTCGATCGGCCTGGAAGCCTATGCGCAGCGTGATCCCCTCGTGCAGTATAAGAATCGCGCCTCCGGTCTGTTCCAGGAGCTGCTCAGCAACATGCGCCTGGTTGTTATTTCACGGATGTTCAATTATCTATCCCGCGGTGTATTCAAAGTTCAGCCAACTAAATCTGAGGTAGACCAACCAGAATCAGAGTCTATTGAGGGCCCACACGACGACTCTGAGATGGTGGTTATGGCGGAGGCTGAAGTAGAAATGGAACAACCTGCAGAGGCAGCTGGTGTAGAAACCGTGGAATCACGCTCGACCTCCCCCGAACGAATGAGCGTCTCTAAAAAACGCCGGCGCGGACGACGCTAATCCTTAATGCGCCCATCGCCCGGCACGGCTGTAAATCGCACGGTTGAATTACTGCAATAAAATCTCAAATTAAGCGGGAGCAGGCTGGCAGACCGGGCATAGATGGGTGCCGCGCTGACCGAGCACCAGACGTTGGATCGGGGCACCACAAGCCGGACAGGCCTGACCGGTGCGCTGATACACCTGAAAGTAATTTTGGAAATCGCCGCCGCGATATACCCAGTCAATACTGGCGCCGTGCCGGTGGATGCCTTCCAACAACACCCCACGGATGCTTTCCCATAAGCGCTGGCTTTCTGATTGATCGAGCGAACCAGAGCAGGTCAGCGGGTGTAAGCGCGCCCGGAAAAGCGCCTCGTCGGTGTAGATGTTGCCTAATCCCGCGATGAAGGTCTGATCTAACAATAGCGGTTTTAATTGGCGGCGGGTTTTGTTCAGCCGTTGATAGAAATCATCCGCAGTAAAGTTTTCATCGAGAGGCTCTGGACCCAGATCACGAAGAACTACCATTGGGTCGGCTACCAGCCAGACGCGACCAAACTTACGCGGATCGTTGAAGGTTAAGCGCCACCCCTCTGAGAAATGCACCACCAGGCGGTGGTGGGGGGCGTATGCGGCGTTGACCGGCTCCACCAGTAAGTCACCGCTCATGCGTAAGTGAATCAACAGGACATCCTGGGAAAGATAAAACAAGAGATATTTCCCCCGGCGTCCGATGCTCTGGATTGACTGACCGGCAATGCGCAGGGAAAATTCATCTGGTGTAGGCGCAGCCAGGGTGCGCGGCCACAACGCCTCTCCACCCAGGATGTGCATTCCGATCAGGGGAGGCCATTCTTCTCTGCCCTGACTTAACCAATTTCGAATCGACTCTACTTCAGGAAGCTCAGGCATTTAGCACTTGTCTTCTCAGTCTTCAGCATGCCATTCCGAACGCAGAACACTCATGATGATGACATCCAGATAGCGCCCATCCTTATACATTGCCTGGCGTTTGCGACCCTCATGCACAAAACCGGCTTTTTCATAAGAGCGGATGGCGCG